>NZ_PEFF01000001.1:4713444-5034930 GCF_002754375.1 Variovorax sp. 54 | reverse complement strand
GGGGCCGTCGTGGATCACGATGGCGTCGGTGCGCAAGAGTTCGCGGTGCGCCTGCATGACCTGGCTGATCGACGGCGAGCCCTTTTCTTCCTCGCTGTCGAGGATCACCTTCACGTTGACCGCCGGCTGGCCGCCACCGGCCTTCAGCGCATCGATGGCCGCCAGCAGCATCATGATCGGGCCCTTGTCGTCGGCCGAGGCCCGGCCGAACACACGCCACTCGGGGTCGAGCGGGCCACTGAAGAGTGGGGCCGAATCGATCTCTTCCCATTCGCCCTTGTCCGTCTTGCGCTTGAGCACGGGCGTCCACGGGCTCTTTTGCGCCCACTGCGCGGGAATCACCGGCTGGCCGTCGAGGTGCATGTAGAACAGCACCGTCTTGCGCGCGGGGTCGCTCCCCGGGAACTCGGCGTAGAGCATCGGCTTGCCGCTGTTGGGCAGCTGCTTCGTCGTGAAGCCGCGCTTGCGGAAGGCCTGCTCGAGCCAGTCGACGTTCTTGCGGATGTCTTCCGGCACGGTGGCGTCGTTAGGCAGGGCCAGCAGCTCGAAGTACTCGCGGTAGGTGCCCTGCGCATGGCGCTCGGCCAGGGCCGGCGAGAGTTCGGCCGACTGCGCGAGGCCGTGGCCCAGCAGCAGAAAGACTGCGGGCATGAACGCGATCAGGCGGCGGGGAAAGCGGGGGGAGCGAGTGGGCATGGATGGCGGCGCAGAAAGGAGCAGAACGAGGAACGGGGTGTCTGCCCAGCATAAAAAGCGGGCAGCTTTTCAACAATTGCTATTTTCTTGAGCTACCTTTGCGTTTGGCTCAAACCTCTTGCATCGCAATCCACCCTCATGCCCAGCCGCCGCCTGCAGGAAACCTCGCTGCGCTACTTCCTCGAAGTGGCCCGCACCGGCTCGCTCACCGAGGCCGCCGCGCGGCTGAACGTCAGCATCTCGGCCGTCAGCCGCCAGGTGGCCGCGCTCGAAACCTTGATGGGCGTGCCGCTGTTCGAGCGCCGCCCGCGCGGCATGGTGCCCAGCGCCGCGGGCGAATTGCTGGCGGCGCACGCCCTGCGCGGCGCGCTGGAGGCCGAGCGCGTGCTGTCGGACATCCAGGCGCTGCAGGGGCCGCTGAGCGGTCGGGTGCGCATCGCGTGCTCCTCGGGCTTTGCCAACGAGTTCCTGCCTCGCACCATCGCGGCGTTTCGCGAACAATACCCGGGCGTGCGCTTCCGGCTCGATGCCACCGGCCCGACGCAGGTGAGCGACGCCGTGCTGCTCGGCGAAGCGGACATCGGCCTCACCTACAGCCGCGCGGCGGTGCGCGGCATCCGGGTCGAGCATCGCCAGCCGGCGTCGGTGTTCGTGGTCATGCGGCCCGACCATGTGCTGGCCGCCTCGCGCAGCGTGACGCTGGCGCAGATGCAGCCCTTTCCCGTCGCACTCAGCAGCCCCGAGAACACGGTGCGCCAGCTGTTCGACGTGGCCTGCAGCAACCGCGGCCTCGTGTTCGAGCCCGTGCTGGTGAGCAACCGCTTCGAGGCGATCGCCCATTTCGTGCTGCAGGGCGGCGGCCTGGGCATCACGGGCGAGATCACGGTGCGCGACCGCGTGCAGCGCGGCGAGCTGGTGGCGGCCGAGATCCGCGAGCCCGGCATGCGCGGGCGCTCGGTCGAGCTGCAGACGCTGGCCGACCGCACGCTGCCGGAGGTGGTGCGCACGTTTCTGGACTACCTGCGGGAGCAGTTGCCGGCGCCGGGTGCGCCATCGAAGAGGACGCGAGGCACGTCCGACGTACGGGCCTCGCGCCCCCTCACTTCGCCGCGAACGGCAGCGTGATCTCGAAGGTGATCCCGAGGCCGGTCTTGCCGACGCCGCGCTGCGAGCTGAAGTACAGGCGCGTGCCGTCGGGCGAAAGCGCCGGTCCGGTGACCTCGCTGTCGTCGTGGC
This sequence comes from Variovorax sp. 54, assembly GCF_002754375.1. Classification (NCBI taxonomy): domain Bacteria; kingdom Pseudomonadati; phylum Pseudomonadota; class Betaproteobacteria; order Burkholderiales; family Comamonadaceae; genus Variovorax; species Variovorax sp. 54. Next base: position 5,032,998 of record NZ_PEFF01000001.1, on the reverse strand, counting down.
CCTCCAGGCGCATGAGCGGCTGCGAGGTGCCGGCCTCGATGCGCAGCACGCCGATCTCGAGGTTGCCCGCGTCCTCTGCCACCAGGATGTCGCCAAGCGCGGAGATCGTCAGGTTGTCGGGCTCGTCGATCGAATGCGTGGCGGGGTCCTTGCCCTTGCCGTCGTAGATCACCTCGAGCGTCTCGTTCTTCGTGTCGTAGGCCCAGATGCGCGCATTGAACGAGGTCACGAAATACACGATGCCGGCAAAGAACCAGATGCCCTCGGCCTTGGTGAAGATGGCGCCCGGCGGCGTGAGGCCCGCGGTGCGCATGCCGCTGCGCACCGTCGACTGCGCCTTGTCGGCGTTGATCACGTCCAGCCACTCCACGGGCTGCGGCTTGCTGAAGTCCTTGAGCGCCGCCTGGGCCGGCGCGGCCAGGTCGAGGTCGTTCGCGATGTCCTTGACCTTCAGCACCTGCAGACGGCCGGTCTTCATGGCGGCGCGGTCGGCGCCCTCGGGCCAGTCGACGGCGTCGCAGACAAAGCGGTAGACGCGGCCGCCCGAGGCGTCTTCGGTGAGGTAGAGCGTCTTGTGGACCGGATCGACGCACACGGCCTCGTGCGCAAAGAGCCCCAGCGCGGGCAGGCTCGGCGCGCTGCTGGCGTCCACCCAGGGCTTGGCGGGGTTGCATTCCCAGACCATGCCGCCGGAATATTCCTCGCATGACAGCCAGGTGTTCCAAGGCGTGGGGCCGCCGGCGCAGTTCGTCGTCGTGCCTTTCAGGATCGGGTACGCATCGACCAACGTGCCGTTGGCGTCGAAACGCAATGCGCCGACACCGCCGCCGTTCGCCTTGATTTCCGAGTTGCTGACGTAGATCCAGCCGCCGTCGGCGCCCGGGTACACGGCGCCGCCATCCGGCGCGCCGTGCCACGTGTAGCTGCCCGCGGCCACGCTGCCCGACCGGGCGACGATGCGCGAGCTGAAGCCCTTGGGCAGCATGACGCCGTTGGCATCGGCGGGCTGCAGCTCGGAGAACTCGGCGAACGGACTCTTCTTGACGGGCGGCTCGACCGGTGCGGGCGCCGGAGCCGGTGCGTCCGGCGCAGGCGGCGGACTCGGCGGCAGGCCCGCCAGGGGCGGGAAGCCGACCGCACCGCCACCACCGCCGCCGCCGCAGGCCGCCAGAAAGGCCGGCAGCGTCACGGCGCCTGCGGTCGCAAAGGAGCGTTGCAGGAAGGCGCGGCGCTGGGGAAGGTCGAGGGGAATGGTGGGGAATGGCGAGCGGGGCTGCGTGCTGTCGGTCATGTTCTTTTCATCGGTGAAGTCAGTCGGTGGTCAGCTTGTGTGACGCAGCGATTCTTCTCAGGCCCGGTGGCAGAACGGTGACAGTGGACAGGCGTGATGGCGATCACGCGGTGATCGCGCCGATACGAGCCGCGCGCCCTCTGGACGCGTGCCGCGAGCGGACCCGCTCAGTTGCGGGCAGGCGTGGAAACCGGAAAACGGATCACCCGCCGCTGCGTCGCGCCCGACGGCTGCAGCAGCCCGCGCCGCATGGCCTCGTGCACGGCCTGCGTGCGCGAATGGACCGACAGCTTGCGGTAGATGCTCTTGATCTGGCTGGCGACCGTGCTGTCGGAGCGGTGCAGCGCCTCGGCCACGCGCCGGTTGCTCCAGCCCTGGGCCACGAGTTCGAGCACCTTGAGTTCGCGCGGCGAGAGCAGGCCCTCGTCGCTGGCCTCTTCGCGTGTCCTGTCGAGCCCGTGGGTTTCCAGCGCGGCTTCCTCGATGTCGCAAAGAATCTGCCGCGCCGTGCGCGCAGCGGCCCACACGTCGCCGCGCTCGACCGCCGCCATCAGGTTGGCCAGCTCCAGCTGGTTGGCCTGGGCAAAGAGCCGCGCGGCGGCGTTGGCGGCCACAGCGGGGCTCAGGGGCGGCCTGTCGTCCAGTTCCGAAATGGCACGCAGCTCGGCGCTTCCTTTGGACATGTCAATGCTCGCTCGGTCAATCAACGCGGGGGAAAAAAGTAAACCGGGGGTCCTTCGGCCATGAAATGCCAAGCAGGACGCCTGCTGCGAGCGTGAGGGCGCTTTGTAAACAGCCTTGACCATCCGTCTCAGTTCTTGGGAGAATTCCGCGAAATCTGTGATTTTTTAACGCTTAGTTAGTACTATTTGGCAGAAACGCCCGCTGCCCCTTGGCGCCGCACCGACCTCGCCTCATGACGCACAGCGCCGCCACAGCTCCTGAACGCCCCCTTGCTCCCCCGGGCGTGGCGCACAGCCACTTCGATCTGCGCGCGGAACCGCCCGACCGGCAGTTCCTGGCCTGGCGCGCGCGTGTCGGCCATGTGATGGACGCGCTGCCCACGCGCGACGCGCTCGAGCGCCCCTTCAACGCCGCGATCGACCGCTACGACATGGGCGGCCTGGTCTTCACCGAGTGCCGCTCCGACACGCTGGTGCTGGAGCGCTCGCTGGCCCGCGTGTCGACCGACAGCGTGCGCGACTTCGTCTTCCATGTGTTCGAGGAAGGCGGCGTGGACGACCTGCGGGTGCGCGCCACACCGGGCGCGCGCCGCAAGGGAGAACCGCCGCCCGCCCCCGCCGGCACGCCCACGATCCTCGCGCTGGACATGAACCAGCCGGTGCGCATGCGGCGCCACGACTGCCGGGTCCACACCTTCTTCGTGCCCGGCGCGCTGGTGCAGGAAACCTTCCCCGACCCCGAGGCCCTGCACGGTCGCACGCTCGCCTGCACCACGCCGCTGGCGCGGCTGGCGGCGGGGCATGCGATCTCGCTGGCGCGCGACATCGGCGGCATGACGCCGGCAGCGGCCCAGAGCGCGGTGCGCACGGGTGCGCAGCTGGTGGTGTCGGCCTTCGGCAAGCAGGCCGGCTTTGACGGCAACGCGCGCGCGGCGGCACGCGCCGCCATGTTCGACCAGGTGCGCCGCCACGTGCAGACCCACCTGCACCGCGCCGACCTCACGCCCGAGAGCGTTCTGGCCGCGCTGCAGCTGTCGCGCCCCACGCTGTACCGCATGTTCCAGCACGAGGGCGGACTGGGCAGCTACATCCGCAGCCTGCGGTTGCGCCAGGCGGCGAACGACCTCGCGCGCTATCCGCATGTGATGGTGACCGACATCGCCTACGGCGCGGGCTTTGGCAGCGCCTCGGACTTCAGCCGCGCCTTTCGCCGTACCTATGGCATCGCGCCGCAGGACTTCCGCGTGCAGGCGCTTGAACGGCGGCCCTAAGCCGTTGCGCCGAAGCCGGTGTCGAACGTGCCCTTCACATCGAGCGGCTGCTTGATGAGCCCCACCTGCCGGTAAAAATCGGCCGTGCCCTGCTGGTCGGCGATGACCTGCGCGTCGATGGCCACCCACTGCTGCTGGCGGCGCTCGAACTGCAGCTTCGCCGCCTCGGGCGGAATGCCGATGATGCGTGCGAGCGTGGCTGAAAACGCATCGACGTTGCGGTACGACCAGCGCTGCGCCTTCACCACGCGCTGCAGAAAGTCCTGCAGCACCGGCCGCTTGGCGGCAATGGCGGCATCGGTCGCGGCGAGGTAGCTCAGCCCCGGCAGCAGGCCGCGTCCGCTGACCAGCACGCGCGCGTGACGGCTGATTTCGGCCAGCGCGGTGTAGGGCTCCCACGTGGCCCAGGCATCGACCGAGCCCTGCGTGAGCGCGAGCTTGGCGTCGGCCGGCGCGAGGAAGCGGATGTTCACGTCCTCGGGCTTCAGGCCCGCCGCGGTGATCGCCTTGAGCGTGACGTAGTGGCCGATGGAGCCGCGGTTGGTGGCGATGCTCTTGCCCTTGAGTTCGGCAGCCGTCTTCAGCGGTGAATCGGGCCTCACCAGCACCGCCGTGCCGTAGGCGTCGGAGCGGTTTGCGCCGATGGCCTTCACGCGCGTGCCGGCGGCGAGCGCGAAGATCAGCGGCGCATCGCCGATCGGGCCCGAATCGACCGCGCCCGCGTTGAGCGCTTCGGCCAGCGGCGCGGCGGCCGGGAACTCCGACCACTGGATGTCGTAGCCAAGCCCTTCGAGCCCGCCCGCCGCTTCGAGCAGCGCGCGCAGCCCGCCCTTCTGGTCACCGGCCTTGAGCACCGGGCGGCCTTGTGCACGCACGAAGGCAGGCAAGGTGGCGGTCGTGGCGGCAGCAAGGCCGCCGGCAAGCAGCTGGCGGCGCGATCGGTCGAGGTGCGAGGTCATGGGTTGTTCTCCGAGTGAAGCGATGAAAAAGAAATCAGTGGATGAAGCCGCCCTTGACGAAGCGCACCGGCTCGGCGTCCATGCGGGCGATGAGCGCGCCCAGGCCATCGAGCGGCAGCACTGCCCCCTTCGCCGTGGCAGCCGGTGGGCTGTCGCTGCGGCACAGCAGGTCGTCGTCGGACCAGCCGGCCTGCCCCGGCAGGCCGCGCACGCGCAGCCAGCCGTCGCGGTCGGCGATGAGCTGCATGCCCGCGAGCTGGTCGGTGCCTGCGATGAGCGCCAGCGCCTCCCACGCGGCCGGTGAATCGGCGACGCAATCGGCGGTGGCGTTCGTTGCCTCCGACGCAGGCGGCAGCAGTTGCACCGTCACCAGCCGCGGGTCTTCGCTTGGCGCGACGGCGCCCGCCACGACGCGCACACGCTGCCCGCGCCAATGCGCGAGCGACCGGGGCGCCTGTGCGCCGCAACGCACCGCCATGTCGGGCAGGCCGACGGGCTGCGGCCAGTGGCCCAACGCACGCAGGCTCTGGCCCGCGCCTTGCGCCTTCATGTAATCGATGAGCGCCCACGCATCGGCCGCGTCGAGCGCGCCGCCGAAGCCGGGCATGGTGGCCGTGCCGTGCAGCACGCGCCAGAGCAGATCGCCATCGGCGCGACGCCACAGCAGCGGGCCCGTGAGGTTCGGCGGCCACACGGCGAGCGAAGCCGCGAGCGGCCCTTCGCCCTTGCCGTCGGTGCCGTGGCAGCTCACGCAGTGCTGCGCGTAGAGCACGCGGCCCTGCGCGATGGATGCGGCCGTGAAGCCGGTCGGCGACGTTTGGAAGCTTGTCGGCGTCGCAGGCACCAGCACGACGTTCGCATGGGGCCACGGCGCGACGATCAGCAGCATCGGCACCAGCGCGAGCAGGTACCAGCGCGGGCGCCGCCAGACCAGCGCGACCAACAGCAGCAGCACAGCCACGCCGACGCACACCAGCGTCCACGCGAGGCTGCGCGCCTGTCCCAGGTCGATCAGCAGGTTCTCACCCGACAGCCGGTGCGTCCACGGCCACGCCGGCTGGCCGTGAACCTTTTGCACGAGGCCGAGCGCATCGAGCACGCGCAACAGCTGCAGTTGGGCGCCCTGAAGCAGGCCGATCAGCAGGTTGAGCCAATCGGCCTCGGGCTTGCTGTTCATGTCACCAGGTGGCGTCGAGCCCCAAGTGGCGCAGCGCTTCGTGACGCAGCTCGGCAAGACGCGCATGGCCACGATGCCGCGGGTACGGCAGGTCGACCACGAGCTCCGCCGCGATGCGCGCTGGCCGGTCGCTCAGCACGATCACGCGGTTGGCGAGGAACAGCGCTTCTTCCACGTCATGCGTCACCAGCAGCGCCGAGAAGCCCGCGCGCTGCCACAAGTTGACCAGCTCGCTCTGCATCGCGATGCGCGTCAGCGAGTCGAGCTTGCCCAGCGGCTCGTCGAGCACCAGCAGCTGCGGGTCGTTAACCAGCGCACGCGCCAGCGCAACGCGCTGCGCCATGCCGCCCGAGAGCTGGTGCGGAAAGGCTTTGGCAAAGTCGGTGAGGCCGACGAGCTTCAGCGCCTCGTCGACGCGCCCGCGCTGCGTCTTGAGCACGCCACGCGCCTGCAGGCCGAGCGCCACGTTGTCCCACACGCTGCGCCAGGGGTAAAGCGTCGGGTCCTGGAAGACGACGATGCGCGACGGGTCGGGCCGCGTGATGGGTGCGCCGTCCTGTGTGATGCGTCCGGCCGTGGCGGGCTCCAGTCCGGCCACGAGGCGCAGCAGCGTCGACTTGCCGCAACCGCTGGGCCCGAGCAGCGCGACGAACTCGCCGGGCTTCACGTTGAGGTCGATGTCGTCGAGCACCTGCAGCGGACCCGCCGGCACATCGAACCAGTGGCTCACGCCGTGGATGTCGATCTGCGCGCCGGCCTGGCGCACACCCGCTTCAGCTTCAACGGTCGCTACCATTTCACAGTCCCCTTCTGCCACGACAGCACGCGGTCGCGCACCTTGAACAGCAGCGTGATCAGGCCCGAGCACAGCAGCGCCATCACGATCAGCGCGGCGTACATGTTCGAGTACGAGGCCCAGCCCTGCGCCCACGAAAGATAGAAACCCAGCCCGGCCTTCACGCCCATCATCTCGGCCGTCACCAGCACCGAGAACGCGGCGCCGAGCCCCATGAACAGGCCCACGAACACCTGCGGCAGCGCGGCGGGAATCGCCACGCGCAGCACCAGGAAGCGCTCGCTCGCGCCCATGGTGCGCGCCACGTCGTAGTAGTTGCGGTTGACGCCCGCCACGCCCGACCAGGTCAGCACCGCCACCGGAAAGCCCGTGGCCAGCGCGATGAGGAACACGGCCGCCGCATAGCTCGATGGAAAGAAGAAGAACGCCAGCGGCAGCAGCGCCGAGGCCGGCACCGGCCCCACGAAGCGCAGCACCGGATGCACCCAGTAACCCGCGATGCGCGACCAGCCGATGGTCACGCCCGTGAGAAAGCCCGCGAGCGCGCCCAGCACGAAGCCATGGGCGAGCAACCGCGCCGAATGCGCCAGGCTTTCGCCGAGGCGGCGCCAGTCGTCGATGTAGGTTTCGATGAGGCTCTGCGGCGGCGCGAAGAACGGCGTGGGCAGCAGCGCGAGCTTGGCGGTCGCGATCTCCCAGAGGGCGAACAACACCGGCAGCGCGACCAGCCACGGTCCGGCCGGCCGCAGCGTGCGCGCGACGCGGCCCGCACGCGTGCCGAGCAGCGCCACGAGCAGCAGCGCCGCGCCGATGGCGATGGCCGCAATGCCGAACTCGTCGGTGTAGGCCCAGTCGCTGAAGCCCACCGCCTTGTTGGGCCAGTAGACAGTGAGCAGGCCCAGGGCGACCCAGCCCGCGCTCGCGAGCGCGCCGGTTCGCCAGAAGCCTTCGGCGGGGCGCGCGAACACAGAGGCTGGCGCGGCCTTTTCGATGCCAGGGCGGCGCCAGTTCCCTGGCGCTTGCGGCGGTGCTTCCAGCACCCGATCAATGACGGCGCTCATGCCAGCGGATCGAAGGACACGTGCTCGGCGAAGCGCGCCGGGTCGGTGGTCTTCTTGAGCACGCCGACGCTGCGGAAGTCGCGCGCATAGAACTCCACCTCGTCGCGCAGGTTCTTGCCCAGCGGGTGGTGGTTGTGCGTGAGCGTGCCCAGCAGCGCGCGCAGGTCTTCGACCGGCACCTTGGGCGAATACTTGGCGAAGAGCTTGGCCGACTCGTTCGGGTTCTCGGCCACGAAATCGGAAGCCTGTGCGATGGCGCGCACCAGCGAGGCGACGGTCGCCTTGTCCTTGCGCACCAGTTCGCCGCGCGCGCCGACGATGCAGCAGACCTTGTCCTTGTACTCGCCCGAGAGGTTGCTCGCGAGCTCGACGAAGGTGCCCTGGTTGCGCTTCTCGATGAGGTACACGTTCGGGTCGCCGTCGGCAATGGCGTGGATCTCGCCTTTCTTCACGGCGATGTCGAGCAGGTCGGCCGGGTACTGGCGCCAGGTGACGTCGCGGTCGGCGTCGATGCCGTTCTTGGCCAGCAGGATCGAGAAGAAATTCTTGCCCGGGCTCGCGATGTCCGACACGCCGATGATCTTGCCCTTGAGGCTCGCCAGGCTGGTGGCGCCCGCGGCCTTGGCGCCCACGAGGCGCACGCAGCCGCCGTGCGAGCTGCCGACGATCTTCACGTCGAAGCCCGATTCGAGCGGCTTGAGCCAGCGGTGGATCATGCCCACGGCCGCATCGGCCTTGGCGGTGGCCAGCGACTCCAGCAACTGGTCGGTCGAGCCCGTGTAGTTGACGAGGTCCACCTGCAGGCCGTTGCGCTCGAAGTAGCCGCGCTCCTGCGCCACCACCACGGGCGAGAGGCAGAACGCGGCGGCGTTCCAGGCAAAGGTGAGCTTGCGCGTCTGCTGCGAGAAGGCCTGCGAGGCAATGAAGCCGCCCGAGGCGACCACGGCGGCGGCAGCGCCGGTGCGCAGCACGCTGCGGCGGGAAAGAAGGGATGCGTTCATCGGGGAAAGGCTCCGGGGGTTCATCGTCGTCAAAGCAGGAGTTCGGGTTCGGCCTCGACCAGGCCTTCGTACAGGCTGTCGAAGGAATGGATGGCGCCTTCGGGCCCGCCGATCTGGCCGTGCGTGTGGCGCGCGGTGGCCTCGTCGATCGGCTGCGGCGTGCCGGCGGCCTCGGCCAGCAATTGCGTGTGGCAGGCGTTGTCCAGCGCGATGTACCACCACGCGGCGGCTTCCACGGTGGGGCCCGCGGTCAGGATGCCGTGGTTCTTGAGGATCGCGCCCTTCTTGTCGCCCAGCGCGCGGGCGATGCGATCGCCCTCGCTGGTGTCGACCACCATGCCGGTGAAGTCGTCGAACAGCGCCACGTCGTCGTGGAACACGCAGGCGTCTTGTGTGAGCGTGTCGAGCTTGCGGCCCAGCGTGGACCAGGCCTTGCCGTAGGTCGAGTGCGTGTGGGCAGCGGCCACGATGCTCGGGTTGTGTTCGTGGATCGCGGCGTGAATGGCGAAGGCGGCCTTGTTGAGCGGCCGGTCGCCGACGACCGTCTCGCCCTTCGCATTGACGAGCAGCAGGTCGGACACCTTGATGCGCGAGAAGTGAATGCCCAGCGGGTTGACCCAGAAATGGTCCGTCAGCTCGGGGTCGCGCGCCGTGATGTGGCCGGCCAGGCCCTGCGCGAAGCCGAAGCGCGCGAACAGGCGGAAGGCGCCTGCGAGGCGCTCTTGCCGGTGGCGGCGCTCGGCCTGCACGGTGGGGCGCGGCGGGATGGGGTCGAACCAGTGCTTCTGCTGCGGGTTCGCGTGGAGCTTCAGCGGCTGGGTTGCGTGGCGGTCGATGGAGAGAACGGCGCTCATGGAAGATTCCTCGTATTCGGTTTTGCTCCTTCCCCCTCTGGGGGAAGGTTGGGATGGGGGCACGACGGCGTCAAAGCCATGACGGTGTTCGAGGCCGCTTGCCCCCACCCCCGCCCTCCCCCGGAAGGGGAGGGAGAAAGGCAGAGGTCAGGCCGCCTTGCGAATGGAGGCGGCGCGCTGCGCAACCAGTTCACGCGTGCGCGGAATCAACTCGCGCCCATAGTCCGCCGCGTCTTCCAGCGGATCGAAGCCGCGGATCAGGAAGGTCGTCACGCCGAGGTCGTAGTAGTCGAGCAGCGCATCGGCGACCTGCTCCGGCGTGCCGACCAACGCGGTGCTGTTCGAGCGCCCGCCGATCTCTTGCGCGACCGCCGTCCACAGCCGTTTGTCGAGCCGCGAGCCCTTCTCGGCCGCGGCCAGCAGGCGCTTGGCGCCCTCGCTTTGCTGCGGCCCGCCGCGGTTGTAGCCCTGCACCACGCGCAGGCGCTTCGTCTCCGCCAGGATGTTCTCGGCACGCGCCCATGCGGCGTCTTCGGTCGCCGCGAGGATCGGGCGGAACGACACCGAGAAGCGCACGCTGCGCCCATGCCTGGCCGCCTCGGCGCGCACGCGCGTCGTGAGTTCGCGCGCCTGGTCGAGCGACTCGCCCCACAGCGCGTACACGTCGGCGTACTTGCCCGCGACCGGAATCGCGGCCTCCGACGCACCGCCGAAGTACACGGGCACGTGCGGCTTGCCGTGGCGCGTCTGCAGCGGTTTCACTTCAGAGAACGCGTTCTGGAAACGGTAGTGCGCGCCTTCATGGTCGAAGGGCTTCTCGGCCGTCCACACCTTGTGCAGCACCTCGAGGTATTCGTCGGTGCGGGCGTAGCGCTGGTCGTGGTCGAGCCAGTCGCCGTCGCGCTGCTGCTCTTCGTCGGAGCCGCCCGAGATGTAGTGCACGCCGAGCCGGCCGCCGCTGAACTGGTCGAGCGAGGCGAACTGCCGCGCCGCGAGCGTCGGCGCCACGAAGCCGGGGCGGTGCGCGAGCATGAAGTGGATGCGCTCGGTCACCGAGGCCGCGTAGGCCACGGTGAGCGTGGCGTCGGGGCTGGTGGAATGGTGCGGCACCAGCACGCGGTTGAAGCCGGCGTTTTCGTGCGCCTGCGCGAAGGCGCGCACGTAGTCGCGGTCGAGGGCCGGGCCCTTGGCGGCGTGGATCTCCGAGACCTTCTGGCCCTGGATCATGCCGATGAATTCAACGTCGTTCTGGCTCATGGTGTCCTCGTGGATGCGGATGGAATGAAGGGGTCAGGCGGCGGGCAGCCGCAGCAGGTTTTCGAAGCGGCGGTCCCACAGCGGCTTCACGTCGGCGGGGCCGTCGAGCACGCCGATCTTCTGGAAGGTGTCGGCCACGTCCTGGTGGCTGCGCACCACGGCGTCGGTGACGGGGCCGAGGCTGTAGTCGCCGCTGCGGCCGTTGAACAGCTCGACGATGTCCCCCACGGGCACGCGCGTCTCGGCCGACTGCGCGCGGGCGTAGGCCAGGAAGTTGCCGTTGATCCAGGCGAACGCGCGTTGCAGGCGCTGCAGCAGGTCGCCCAGCGCCGCGCGGCGCAGCGTGTCGTCGAGCGCGCGCGGGTTGGCATAGATGGGGAAGTTGCCCGACAGATAACCCACGCCGGTCTTGAGCGTGCGCGCGCCGTACTGGGTGCGCGCGAGCTGGCCGTTGTAGCCGTAGATGGCCCAGGCATCGAGGTCGCCGCGCGCAAAGGCCGAGAGGCCGTCGGCCGGCGTGAGGCTCACGGGCTGGATGTCGGCGAACGACAGCCCCGCCTCGGCCAGTTGCTTGGCCAGGTAGTAGTGCGAGGTGGTGGCGCGCACGTAGCCCACGCGCTTCCCCTTGAGGTCGGCGATGCTGCGGATGGCCGAGTCCTTGCGCGCCAGCGTGGCCTGGTTGTTGAGGTCTTCGTGCGTCACGGCCACGAGCCGCACGCTCGACTTCTGCCGCGCCGCGAACACCGGCGGGATCTCGCTGCCCGAGCCCAGGTCGAGCGCATCGCCGTTGATGGCCTCGATGTGCAGCACGCCGTTGTTGAGCTCGCGCCAGTCGATCTTGTAGGGCGTGTCGGCCTGGCCCGAGGCCGTGAGCAGCGGGCGCCACAGGCCCTTGTAGGTGCCCACGCGCAGCGTCACGCCGGAGAGGTCACGCGACGGCGTGGCGGCCTGCGCCACGCCCGAAGCAGCCACGCCCCATGCGGCGGCGGCCTGCAGCAGGCGGCGGCGGTCCAGCGGGAAATCGGGTGTCATGCCTTGTGTTCTTTCTTCTTCACTCACGCTCGAGGAGAAGCGAGACCGTACCGAGACGGGCCCTGAAAACGAACGCAGAAAAACGAATTTGGATATGCGCGATGCATCCTTCGCGCGCTGGCAGCGGGCCTTTACCGTGCGGGCACCATGAGTGCACTCCCCTTGCGCCGCGCGCCGGCCGTTCCCGAAACAGACACCCCGCCCTCCGTCGATCCCGCCGTGCTGGCCCGCTTGTCGGCGCAGTTCGCGTCCACGGCGGCCGACCACGACCGCAGCGGCGCCTTTCCGCGGCAGAACTTCGAGGCGTTGCAGGCGCACGGGCTCCTCGGCCTCGTCGCACCTGCCGCGTACGGCGGCGGCGCAGCCACACTGGCCACGGCGCGTCGCGTGATCGCGGCGGTGGCGCGCGGCGAGCCCGCCACCGCGCTGATCCTCACCATGACCTACCTGCAGCACCAAGCGCTCGCACGCCGCGAGAGCCGCTGGCCCGCGCACCTGCGCGAGCGCGTGGCACGCGATGCGGTGACGCACGGCGCGCTCATCAACGCACTGCGCGTAGAGCCCGCGCTGGGCTCACCGGCGCGCGGCGGCCTGCCCGGCACCGTGGCGCGGCGCACGCCCGAGGGCTGGCGCATCGACGGCCACAAGCTCTACACGACGGGCATCGAGGGCCTGTCGTGGCTCGCGGTCTGGGCCCGCACCGACGAGGCCGCGCCGCGCACCGGCGTGTTCCTGGTGCCGCGCCATGCGCTCGGCATCCGCGTGATCGCGAGCTGGGACCACCTGGGCCTGCGCGCCTCGGGCAGCCACGAGGTGGTGTTCGAAGACGTCGCCATTGCCGCCGACCACGCCGTCGACCTGCGCGCGCCCGCCGACTGGGCACCCGGCGCCGGCAGCCAGACCGACATCGACGCCCATGCGGCGCAGCAGGCCTGGATGGTCGTGCTGCTGGGCAGCCTCTACGACGCCGTGGCACGCGCCGCGCGCGACTGGCTGGTCGACTTCTTGAACCGGCGTGCGCCCGGCAGCCTCGGCGCGCCGCTGGCCAGCCTGCCGCGTGTGCAGGAGCAGGTGGGCGAGATCGAGGCGCTGCTGCGCACCAACCGCGTGCTGCTCGACGACGCAGCCGCCGCGGTCGACAGCGGCCACACGCCGCCCGCCGCCGACAGCGGCCTGCTCAAGCACACCGTGACCACGCACGCCATCCGCGTGGTCGAGCTGGCGCTGCAGCTGAGCGGCAACCATGGCCTCACACGCCAGAACCCGCTCGAACGCTACTATCGCGACGTGCTGTGCAGCCGCATTCACACCCCGCAGAACGACGCGATTCTGGTCGCGGCGGGTCAGCGTGCGTTGCAGGCATCGGGAGGTGCCGCATGAGCGCGCTGCAACTCTCCCGCCGCGCCTGGCTCGCGCAAGGCGCCGCGTTGTCGCTGGCCGTGGCCGGCCCGCTGCGCGCGATGGCGCAACCCAAGGCCACGCTGGTGCTCGGCGACCAGGCCGGCGGCCTGCGTTCGCTGTTCGAGGCCTCCAAGGCCCTCGACGACGCGCCCTTTGCCTACCGCTGGGCCAACTTCCAGGGTGCCGCGCCGCTGTTCGAGGCGCAGCGCAGTGCCGCCGTCGACACCGCGATGGCCGGCGACCTGCCCGTGCTCGCAGCGGCCGTCGGCAAGACACCGTTGAAGATCGTCGCCACGCGCGTCGGCAAGGCCGAGTCGCTGGGCCTCGTGGTGCAGCCCGACTCGCCGCTGCGCAGCGTGGCCGACCTGCGCGGCAAGACGGTGATCGTCTCGTCGGCGCGCGGCAGCATCTCGCAGTACCAGCTCTACGGCGCGCTCGAAGAGGCCGGCGTGCGGCGCGACGAGGTCACGGTGAAGTTCGTGCTGCCCACCGACGCGGCCGCCGCGTTCGCCTCGAAGCAGATCGACGCCTGGGCCATCTTCGACCCCTACTACGCGATCGCGCTGCAGCAGGGCGGGCGCATCCTGCGCGACGGGCGCGGCATCAACACGGCGCTGGGCTTCATCACCGCGAGCGAGCATTCGCTGGCCGACGCGGTCAAGCGCGAGGCCATCGTGCAGTTTCTCGACCGGCTCGCGCGTGCGGGCGATTGGGCGCTGGCCAACCCCGAGGCCTACGCGCAGGCCTACAGCCAGCTCACGCGGCTGCCGATCGCGTCGGCACGCCTCATCACGGCGCGCGCCTCGGTGGCGGGGCGTCCGGTGAGCGAAGCGGACATCACCGCGCTGCAGACCGTGGCCGACCGCTCGGCGCGCGACGGTATCCTTCCGGTGCGCGTGGACGTGCGCGCCATTACCGACACCCAACTCTGGAAACGCCCCGCATGATTGCTCCGCTGCGCGATTTCGTCGGCGCCTTCGGCCGGTTGCTCGACAGCCAACCCGACGAGCCGCGCATCCTGTCCGAAGGCGGCGCGCTGCTGCGCACGCTGGTGGCGCGCGACGACTGGCTGCCCGACGCCTTCGCCGTGGCCGACCCGACCTACTACCAGCAGTTTCTGCTGCACGCCGACAGCACCGAGCGCTTCTCGGTCGTGAGCTTCGTCTGGGGACCGGGCCAGGCCACGCCGATCCACGACCACACGGTGTGGGGCCTCATCGGCATGCTGCGCGGCGCCGAATACAGCCAGCCCTACGCGCTCGACGCCGGGGGCACCGCCCGGCCGCAAGGCGCGCCGGTGCGGCTCGATGCGGGCCATGTCGAAGCCGTGTCGCCCACCGTGGGTGACCTGCACCGCGTGCACAACGCGCACGCCGACCGGGTGTCGATCAGCATCCATGTGTACGGCGCCAACATCGGCGCCGTGCGTCGCCACACCTATCCGGCCGAAGGCGGGCGCAAGCCCTTCGTCTCCGGCTACTCCAACACGCTGTTGCCCAACCTGTGGGACCGCTCCGCCGAACTCCGAAACACTGCCGCATGACGACGACCGCCACCACTGACTCCTTTCCCCTGTTGCCCTTCGCCACGCTGCGCGAACGGCTGATCGCGCGCGAAGAGACCGCGCTGCTCGATGTGCGCGAGGAAGACCCGTTTGCACAGGAGCACCCGCTGTGGGCCGCCAACCTGCCGCTGTCGCGCATCGAGATCGAAGCGTGGCGACGCATTCCGCGGCGCGACACCTTCATCGTGCTGTACGGTGCGCACGACGGTGTCGATCTCGCGCCCCTCGCGGCACGCACCTTCGCCGCGCTCGGCTACACGAACGTGCACCTGCTCGACGGCGGCCTCGAAGGCTGGCGCGCGGCGGGCGGCGAGCTGTTCCGCGACGTCAACGTGCCAAGCAAGTCCTTCGGTGAACTGGTCGAGCACGAGCGGCACACGCCGTCGCTGTCGGCGCCCGAGGTGAAGGCGCTCATCGACAGCCGCGCCGACCTGGTCGTGCTCGACGCGCGCCGCTTCGACGAATACCAGACCATGAGCATCCCTTCAGCCACCAGCGTGCCCGGCGCGGAGCTGGTGCTGCGCGTGCGCGAGCTCGCGCCCGACCCGGCCACGCGCGTGATCGTGAACTGCGCGGGCCGCACGCGCAGCATCATCGGCACGCAGTCGCTCGTGAATGCGGGCATCCCAAACCCGGTGGCAGCCCTGCGCAACGGCACCATCGGCTGGAAGCTCGCGGGCCAGGTGCTCGACCACGGCGCGGGCCGGCAGGCGCCGACCGCCGTGTCTGAGGTGAACCACGCGCAGGCGCAGGCCGACGCGCGCCGCGTGGCCGACGCCGCGGGCGTGCGCCGCATCGCCCTCGACGCACTCGACACGCTCGAGGCCCCGGGCCGCACCGTGTACCGCTTCGACGTGCGCACGCCCGAGGAATACACGGCCGGTCACCTGCCCGGCTTCGCGAGCGCGCCCGGCGGGCAGCTCGTGCAGGAAACCGACCACCAGGTGCCGGTGCGCGGCGCACGCATCGTGCTGGCCGACGACGACGGCGTGCGCGCATCGATGAGCGCGTCATGGCTCGCGCAGATGGGCTGGGAGGTGTACGTGCCCGATGTGGTGCCGCCGACCGCCGCGCTCAGCGAAGCCGGCACGCCGACGTCGGCCTACCCGCCCGTCACCGTCACGGTCATCGAGATCGCGCCCGAGGCGCTGGCCGAGTTGCTGAAGCAGCAACCCACCACCGCTGTGATCGACGTGACCACGAGCGCCAACTACGTGAAGCGCCACATTCCCGGCGCCTGGTACGCAATCCGCGCGCAGCTCGCGCAGGCGATCGACCACAAGGCCATCCCGTCCGCGCCGCGCTACGTGCTGACCTGCGGCAGCAGCCTGCTCGCGCGCTACGCCGCCGCGGACCTGCGCGCCCTGCTCGATGCACGCGGCCAGCGCGATGTGGAAGTGCAGGTGCTCACGGGCGGCAACACTGCCTGGTTCGCCGCCGGGCTGCCGGCCGAGACCGGCGAGACCCGCCTGGCCACCGCCCGCACCGACCGCTACCGCCGGCCCTACGAAGGCACCGACGCACCCGTCGAGGCCATGCAGGGCTACCTGGACTGGGAGTACGGGCTGGTGGCGCAGCTGGGGCGCGACGGCACGCATCACTTTCGCGTGGCCTGAGCGCAGCGCCACGCCGCGAGCAAGCAACGCGCGCGGTCCGGGCTCAGGCCATGGCCGCCAACAGGGCCTGCCCGGCGCCTTCCAACTCTTCGGACAGAACGGTTTCGGCGACGAAGACCTCCGCCTCACCGACGATCATGGTCTGGGTCGCATCGAACAGATCGCTGACCACCGCTTCGGGCTGGACACCGCGGGGGAGGTCGAAGATGCCGTTTCCGGCAATGCTCTGGATCACCTGTTCGCGCCCACTCTGCATGGCAAGCGCCAGCGACTGCACGCAGAGCTCGCTGAGGTCCGGCTGTTCTGCAAGGAAGCGGAACGGATATTCGATGCCGGTGTTCGTCACCCGCGCGACCCATCGCCCGCCGCCGATGTACACAATCAGAAGATCGTTCATGACTTGCCTTGCGTGTAGTCGCCGAGGGTAATGGTCAGGTCGAGCGCGGTGTGCCACGACTGCGCGCGACCGGTCGCGGTCAGGCCTGCGATATGGCCGTCGGCGAAGAACACCCGAGGGTCCGACGGCTCGGACCCGGACTTGGCCCAATGGGGATCGCCACCGGGGTTGTTGTCCCAGCACACTTCCCAGTGCGGACGCGGGCCCATGCCGAAGACCTGCACCGGTGCAACGATCCGGGCACCGAATCGCACCGGAATCTCGGGGCTGTACCAGGTCACGTAGGCGTTGTTGGCGCCTTCGGCGATCCACGAGAACGCGATCTGGCAGATGTCGAGCGACTCCATGCCCGAACGGGCCTTGAGCACCGTCCCCGGCGACGACGTGATGCTCCCGAGTGCGAAGTCCTTGGTGTAGCCGGTGACGTCGCGCCTGAACTCGTACTTCGAGTAGTTGATGAAGGTGATCTTGATCTCGCCGCTGTCGACGGCCGCGGCCCTGGGTAGCAATTGCGCACTCGAAACGATGTCGGGAATCGCGTGGTGCGACGAACTCATGCCTGTCATGGGATGCCCCTCCTCCTGCGTGCAATCGGCCGGTGCGATGGCGGCGAACGGGCATGCGCTGGCCTTGGCAAGCAAGCGCATGCATCTCACCGATCCGGGCTCGCGGCCGACGAACGCCCCCGGAAATCAGGGACAAGGATAGGCAGCCCCCGGCGTCTCACAATCCCCGAAAACAAGTACGTCGGGTCATCCGGAGCGGGCCGAGCAGAAAGCAAAAAACCGGGCAATGCCCGGTTTTTTCTTTCACTGCGCGAGCCCCCGGTTCAACCCGGTTCGGCCGCCTTGAACAGTGCTGCGACCTTGCGCTTGCTCTTGATGTTGCTCGAGATGCCGCGTGCGGGCGTGGCCTTGGCCGACGCTTCCCAAGCCGGGGCGGCTTCGCGCTCGCCCGATTCGTAGGGCTTGTCGAAGAACGGATCGCGCGGCGCGGACGGCGCACGGTGCGGGCGTCCGCCAGCGCTGCCGCTCATGCTGCGGCGGGGCTCCACGTCGCGGCGTTCGCGCGGCTGGTCGAGCGCGTCGCGTGCGTCGCCGGCTTCGCCTTCTTCACGCCAGTGGCGACGTCCGTCGTTGATGCGACCGCGCGGACGGTCTTCTTCGAACTCGACGGGTTCGAGCTCGATCTTCTTCTTGATCAGCTTCTCGATGTCGGCCACCAGGCGCGCATCGTTGCCGCCGCTGGCGAAGCTCACGGCCAGGCCCGAAGCGCCGGCACGGCCCGTGCGGCCGATGCGGTGCACGTAGTCTTCGGCGTTGAACGGAATGTCGAAGTTGAAGACGGCCGGCACGTCCTTGATGTCGAGGCCGCGGGCCGCAACGTCGGTGCACACCAGCAGGTCGACTTCGCCGGCCTTGAACGAGGCGAGCGCCTTCAGGCGTTCGTCCTGGCTCTTGTCGCCGTGCAGTGCGGTGGTACGCAGACCGTCGCGCTCCAGCGAGCGTGCGAGGCGCGCGCAGCCGAGCTTGCTGTTGACGAACACGAAGGCCTGCGTAATGCCACGCTGCTTGACGATCTGCTTGAGCGCACGGCGCTTGTCGTCGTCAGAGACGCTGTAGAAGTGCTGTTCGACGGTGGAGGCCGTTTCGTTCGGCCGCGCCACTTCGATGGTGACCGGGTTCTGCAGGTAGCTGCTGGCCAGCCGCTTGATCTCGGGCGAGAAGGTGGCCGAGAACAGCAGCGTGGTGCGCTGCTTGGGCAGGTAGCTCAGGATGCGCTGCAGGTCGGGCAGGAAGCCGATGTCCAGCATGCGGTCGGCCTCGTCGAGCACGACGTATTCGACCTGGTTGAGCACCGCGTTCTTGGCTTCGATGTGATCGAGCAGGCGGCCCGGCGTGGCCACGAGCACTTCGACGCCCTTCTTCAGCTCCAGCGTCTGCGGCTTCATGTCTATGCCGCCGAACACCACCGTGCTGCGCAGGTTGGTGTACTTGGCGTACAGCTTGACCTGTTGCGCGACCTGGTCGGCCAGTTCACGCGTGGGCAGCAGCACCAGCGCGCGCACCGGATGCCGCGCGGGCGAGGTGGAGGCGTTTTCGTGCTTGAGCATGCGCTGCAGCAAGGGCAGCGAAAACGCCGCCGTCTTGCCGGTGCCGGTCTGCGCGGCGCCCATCACGTCCTGGCCTGAAAGCACCACCGGAATGGCCTCTGCCTGGATGGGCGTCATGGTCTCGTAGCCCATTTCGGCCACGGCGCGGGCCAGCGGTTCTGCCAGCGAAAGATTGGAGAAGGACATTGTCATTGAGCCTTCTATTGTCGCATTGCCGCAAAAAACGGCAGTGACAACGAAACGACAACGTCCGCAAAGCTCGAATTGCTATTTATTCAATAGCAAAAACCCCAATGAATCCGGGGCTCTCGGGGCACAATCTTTACAGGTTGCGCGTGTTGAAGGTGTCGCAGGACTTCATTTCACCCGTCTGATAGCCCGTGCCGAACCAGCGTTGGCGCTGTGCACTGGAGCCGTGGGTGAAGCTGTCGGGCACCACCGCACGGCCTGCGGAACGCTGCAAAGCGTCGTCGCCGATCTTCTGGGCGGCGTTCATGGCGGCCTCGATGTCGCCCGGGTCGAGCCACATCTTCGACTCCTGCGAATGGTGTGCCCACACGCCCGCGAAGCAGTCGGCCTGCAGCTCGACGCGCACGCTCATCGCGTTGTTCTGCGACTCGCTCAGGCGCCCGCGCATGCCGTCGACCTTGGCGGTGATGCCGAGCTCGTCCTGCACGTGATGGCCCACCTCGTGCGCGATGACGTACGCCTGCGCAAACTCGCCCGGCGCGCCGAGCTGGTTCTTGAGGGTGTCGTAGAACGACAGGTCGATGTAGACCTTCTTGTCGCCCGGGCAGTAGAACGGCCCCATGGCCGATTGACCGGTGCCGCAGGCCGTGGGCGTGGCGCCGCGGAACAGCACGAGCCGGGGCGCCTGGTAGTTGCCGCCGCTCTTGCGGAAGAGATCGGTCCAGACCACCTCGGTGTTCTTCAGCACCGTGGAAACGAAGGCCGCCTCGCGGTCGCCGGTGGGCGGCTTGGGCGCCGGGCCCTGCTGTTGTTGCACCTGCACCGGGTCGCCACCGCCGCTGAGCAGGCCCAGCACGGTGAGCGGGTTGATGCCGAAGATCCAGCCCGCGATGAGCGCGACCGCGATGGTGCCGATGCCGATGCCGCGCCCACCGATGAAGCCACCGCCTCCGCCGCCACCCCCGCCGTCGCGGCGGTCTTCGACGTTATCGGATTGTTCGTTGCCTTCCCATCTCATCGCAGTCTCCTTACCGGCTTGCTGAACGGAGTTTTTGCCGGAACGTCGCAGGATGGTACTTGGCCTGACGACCGATCACGTAACCGGCGGTCAGGACGCGCGCATCAGTGCGTCATTGCGCGTCAGGTCTTGGGCAGCGTGACGCCGCGCTGGCCCTGGTACTTGCCGCCGCGGTCCTTGTAGCTGGTTTCGCAGACCTCGTCGCTCTCGAAGAACAGCACCTGCGCGCAGCCCTCGCCCGCGTAGATCTTGGCCGGCAGCGGCGTGGTGTTGCTGAACTCGAGCGTCACGTAGCCTTCCCATTCGGGCTCGAACGGGGTCACGTTGACGATGATGCCGCAGCGCGCGTAGGTGCTCTTGCCCAGGCAGATGGTGAGCACGTTGCGCGGGATGCGGAAGTACTCCACCGTGCGTGCCAGCGCGAAGCTGTTCGGCGGAATGATGCAGTAGTCGCCGTGCATGTCGACGAAGCTCTTCTCGTCGAAGTTCTTCGGGTCGACCACGGTGCTGTGGATGTTGGTGAAGACCTTGAATTCAGGCGCGCACCGGATGTCGTAGCCGTAGCTCGAGGTGCCGTAGCTGATGATCTTGTGGCCGTTGTTCTCGCGCACCTGGCCCGGTTCGAAGGGGTCGATCATTCCTTCGTTTTCGGCCATGCGCCGGATCCATTTGTCGCTCTTGATGCTCATATGCGCTCGCTGATGCTGCTGCGGGGGAATCGGGGCCGAATTGTGGCATGGGCGCCCTGCGCGCCCTCCCCCGGCGCAGATCAGCCCGCCTGCGAAATCACCGTGCGCTCGACCAGCCGGTCGTCGCCCAGCACGATCATCGCGAACAGCAGCTCTTCGAGGTTGTTGGCCAGCGAGGTCTTGCGCGCCAGCAGCGGCGTGGCGGACGGGTTCAGCACCAGGAAGTCGGCCTCGCAGCCCGGCTGCAGGTTGCCGACCACGCCATCGAGCCCCAGCGAACGCGCGGCGCCGCCGGTGTGGTGCCACCACAGCCGCGAGGGCGCGATGCTCAGGCCGGTCTTGGTCTGGCCCTCGCGGCCCACGTAATACGCGGCCAGCATGGTGTGGAAGGGGCTGAAGCTGGTGCCGCCGCCCACGTCACTGGCCAGGCCGTACGGTTGCTCGAGGCGGTCGGCCGCACCGAAGTCGAAGAAGCCGCTGCCCAGGAACAGGTTGCTCGTGGGGCTCACGGCGGCGGCCGTCTTCGTTTCGTGCATGAGCGCACGGTCGGTGTCGTCCAGGTAGATGCAGTGGGCGTACACGGCGCGTTCGCGCAGCAGGCCGAAGTCGGCGTACACGTCGAGGTAGGAGCGCGACTTCGGGTACAGCTCGCGCGCCCACTTCACCTCGTCGCGGTTTTCGGCCACGTGCGACTGGATCCAGGTGTCGCCGTACTTTGCGGCCAGCTCGCCGGCACCGCGCATCTGCGCGTCGGTGCTGGTGGGCGCAAAGCGCGGCGTGATGGCGTAGCCCAGGCGGTCGACGTTGTGCCACTTGCGGATCAGCGCCTCGGTGTCGACCAGGCTCTGCTCGGTGTCGTCGCGCACGCCGTCGGGCGAGTTGCGGTCTTGCAGCACCTTGCCGGTGATCATGCGCAGTTGGCGGCGCTGCGCACTCTCGAAGAAGGCATCGACCGAGGCGACGTGCGAGGTCGCGAAGGTCAGCGAGGTGGTCACGCCGTTGCGCAGCAGCTCGTCAAAGAACACGTCGGCCACCACGCGCGAATGCGCCGGATCGGCAAACTTGCTCTCGGCCGGGAAGGTGTAGTTCTCGAGCCAGGGCAGCAGGCCGGCGGCGGGCGCGCCGATGATGTCGGTCTGCGGGTAATGCACGTGCATGTCCACGAAGCCCGGCGCCAGGATGCGGCCCGGCAGGTGGGTGGTGTGGGCGCCGGCATGGCGCTGCGACACGTCGGCATGGCTGCCGGCGTCGAGCACGCGCTGGCGGCCGGTGCTGTCGGGGGCGACGACCAGCAGGCCGTCTTCATCGAAGACAGGCAGGCCGGCGGCGTCGAATCGCAGGAGGGAGGCGCGGTAGGCTTTTTTCATCGTGGATTCGGAGGGTAATCCAGCCCCGGACGGCGGGAATTGCCCTGCGCGTATGAGTGCTATACGCGGAACGCACTCTTCAGACGCAAGGCAAAGGGGCGGCGCTCAGCGGCTCACCCGCCCCTGCACGCCCTCGGCCAGCCAGTTCATCTGCAGGATCTGCTCGTCGGTCAACTGCGCGCCCTTGGCGATCGCGACGCGGCCTTCGTTGTCGCGCACATCGCCTGCCACTGCTCGGAACGGCTGCAGCTTGCCCACCGCGATGTCCTGCTGGCGCGCCAGCACCTCCTGCTGCACGGCCTTGGGCACCTTCGTGCCGAAGTCGCCGACGCGGATCATTCCTTCCTTCACGCCGCCCCAGAGGTTGCCGCTCTTCCAGGTGCCGTCGAGCACCGCCTTCGCGCGCTGCGTGTAGTAGCCGCCCCACTGGTGCGTGACGGCGACGATCTGCGCGTCGGGCGCAATCTTGCGCATGTCGGAGTGGTAGGCCACGGCCATCTTGCCGCGCTCCTGCGCGGCGGCCATCACAGCGGTGGAGCCCGTGTGGAAGGCGAGCACGTCGGCGTTCTGGTTGAACAGCGCCATCGCCGCGTCGCGCTCCTTCGGCGGATCGAACCACTCGTTGAGCCACACCACGATCACCTTGGCCTTCGGGTTCACCGAGCGCATGCCGAGCGTGAAGGCGTTGATGCCTTGCAGCACCTCGGGAATCGGAAAGCCTGCCACGTAGCCGGCCACGTTCGTCTTCGTCATGCGTCCGGCTGCGATGCCCGCGAGGTAGCGGCCTTCGTAATAGCGCGCGTTGGCGGTCGCCACATTGGGCGCCGTCTTGTAGCCGGTGATCGACTCGAACTTCACGCCCGGAAAGTCCTTCGCGACCTTCAGCGTCGGCTCCATGTAGCCGAAGCTGGGCGTGAAGATCAGCTGGCTGCCTTGCTGCGCAAGGTCGCGGATCACGCGCTCGGCGTCGGCGCCCTCGGGCACGTTCTCGACGAAGGTGGTGTTCACGCGACCGCCCAGCGCCGCCTCGACGGCCTTGCGGCCCTCTTCATGCTGGCGCACCCAGCCGGCATCGGTGACCGGCGTGACGTAGACAAAGCCGATCTTCAGCGCGTCCTTGGCCAGGGGTGGCTTCGGCGGCGCGGTCTGTGAAAAGGCGGGGGACAAGAAACAGAAAAAACAGGCGGTCACCCACGCCAGAACGGCGCGGCCCGCGAGGTTTTTGTACATGGTGGTCCTCTACATGGCCCCGGTCGAACAAGAAACCCGCAGCCGGCCGGGACGCCCGGCTGCGGGGGGCGAATTTTAGTCCGCGGCGATCCGTCGGGTGGCGCGATGGGGCCCGCCGCGAATCGGCAGTGCGGCTTTCGCTCCCCGCGCCACACAATCGATTCCCCCATGACGAACCTGATCACCCCCGCCAGCCACGCGCACTGGCAACGCAACCTCGCCGTCTGCATGTTCGGCTCCTTCACCACCATCGTGGCGATGACGCTGCTGCTGCCGTTCCTGCCGCTGTACGTCGAGCAGTTGGGCGTGAAGGACCATGCGGCCATCGTGCAGTGGTCGGGCGCGGCCTACGGGGCCACCTTCTTCAGCGCGGCGCTGGTGGCGCCGCTGTGGGGGCGCCTGGCCGACCGCTATGGCCGCAAGCCGATGCTGATTCGCGCGAGCCTGGGCATGGCGGTGGCGATGGCGCTCATCGGCATGGCGGGCAACGTGTGGCAGCTCGTGGGCCTGCGGCTGCTCGCGGGCCTGCTGGGCGGCTATGCCTCGGGCTCGATGGTGCTGGTCGCCACGCAGACGCCGAAGGACCGCACCGGCTGGGCGCTGGGCACGATGTCGTCGGCCATCATGGCCGGCAACCTCGTGGGCCCGCTGGTGGGGGGCGTGCTGCCGCCGCTGATCGGCATCCGCGCGACCTTCTTCGCGGCGGGCGCGATGATCTTCGTGGCCTTTCTCGCGACTGCTTTCCTGATCCGCGAGGAGAAGAAAGCGCCCACCACCGCAAAGCAGCACGGCGCCGCCGACACCGGCTGGGCCGCCATCCCCGACAAGCGCCCGCTGGTCGCGATGCTCTTCACCGGCATGCTGCTGATGCTGGCCAACATGTCGATCGAGCCGATCATCACGGTCTACGTTGCCACGCTGGTCGAAGACCCGCAGCGCGTGACGATGATGGCCGGCCTCGTGATGTCGGCCGCCGCGCTCGGCAGCATCCTCTCGGCCTCGCGGCTGGGCAAGCTGGCCGACCGCGTGGGGCACTGGAACGTGATCGTCGGGTGCCTGGCGGTGTCGGCGCTGCTGCTGATTCCGCAGGCCTTCGTCACGTCGGGCTGGCAGCTGGTGGTGCTGCGTTTCCTGATGGGGCTGTCGCTCGGCGGGCTGCTGCCGTGCATCGCGAGCGTGATCCGCCACAACGTGCCCGAGCGCGTGGCCGGCAACATGCTCGGCTACTCGACCTCGGCGCAGTACACGGGCCAGGTGGCGGGCCCGCTGCTCGGCGGCTTCGTGGGCGGGCACATCGGCATGCGCGCCGTGTTCCTCGGCACCTGCGTGCTCATGGCCGCAGGCGCCGGGTGGAACTGGCTCGCGCAGCGAGCCGCGTCCCGTACGTCGTCCACTACTCGCTGATCTACTCGCTGACGACCGCGCTGCGGTAGGCCGCGTCGCCCTTGATCTCGGCTTCGGAGAACGGCACCTTGAGCCACTTCCCGGCGCTGTAGGCGCGGGTGTAGTCGGCGTTGTGCGCCGAGGCCGGGTCGTCCGACAGCGAGAACGTCAGGAAGGTGTGGGCTTCCACGCCGCCTTCAGGGAAGCGCACGATCTGCATGTAGCTGTTGCCGTTCGGGTTGCCGTCCATGGTGTAGCCGCCCTTGCCCAGACGGTTCTCCGAGCACGCGATGGTGAAGTAGCCCGGGCCGTGGCAGCCGCCGTACAGCGGGATCTTCTGGCCGCCGCGCGTGGCGAACAGGTAGTCGCCGCGCTGCGCATCGAGTGCGAAGCCGCTGGCCTCCACGCGCGCGACGGCCGCGCCGAAGGCCTGCTGCAGGACACTCGCGGCGCCCGCCTTCAGGTCGCGTGGCGTGTGGATCGGATCGCTCGCGCTGAACGGCACGTTGTAGAGCGTGGCCGACGACTGCAGCGCCGCGCGGCTCCAGAACTCGTCCCAGATGTGCGCACCGCGCGCACCGGTCACACCGGTGTTGTTCCAGGCCCGCAGTGCCGCGCAGGCCGGCCCGGTGTCCACATCACGCCCGATGGCGGCGCCGCCTTGCGGATCGGTCGCCACGTTGATCGTCGCCGTCGCGCACACCATGGCCAGCGCCTGGTCCTTGAACAGCTCGGCCGTCAGCACGCGGCTGTTGAGCACCATCTGCTTGACGGTGTCGGCCGTGGCCACCTTGCCGGCGTAGTTGTCGGTGCCGTCGAGCCGCCCCTGCGCCATCAGGTTGCCCAGACGCGTGCGGAAGCTCACGGCCTCCGTGCCCGCGGGACCCATGATGTCCGGGAAGCCGGTCATCGGCGCCTTCGGGTTCGCGAGCCAGTAGCTGTCGTTCGAGTTCTCGACGTAGTCGTCGCGCATCAGGCTGGGCATGCGGGCAGCGCCGAGCGCGCCCTTCTGTGCGGAGTCGGCATCGGTCTGCCAGTCGCATTCGCTCTTCGAGCCGTCGAAGAACGGCACGCGCGGCAGCGAAGCGCCAGCCGCCGCGCCCAACTGCGTGGTGCAGTTGGCCACCTGGGTGGGCGACACGTTGGGAATCGCGCCGATGTCGGCATACCAGGCCTTGGCTGCGCCGCGGCCCACGGCCACGGTGTTGACCCACGGAATGGCCGCTTCCTCGCGCTGGATGGCGATGAACTCATCGAGCGACTTCGCCTGGTTCCAGCGCAGCCAGTTCTTGAAGGTGCGGTAGTTCTCGCCGTTGATGTCGCGGATCGCGAAGGCCGTGGTCTGGCTCCAGGCGAACGGCGCACCGAAGGCCGTGAGGTTGACCATCGGCCCGTACTCCGACTTGTAGAGCGTGCGTGTCACAGGTGCCACGCTGCCGTCGCCCTGTTTCACGTTGACGGTGATGTTCAGCGCCTGCATCTTCACGGGCTTGCCGTCGCGCATGTAGCTGGTCGGGTCGCCCGCTGCGAGCTTCAGTTCGTAGAAGCCGAAGCGCCGCGCGGTCGACACCGTGTGGCTCCACGCGATGTTGTCGTTGAAGCCGATGAGAATCACCGGAATGCCGAGGAACGAGGTGCCGCTGATGTTGAGCTGGCCCGGAATCGTGAGCTGCGCCTGGTAGAAGCGGTCGGGCCCGCGCCAGTACCAGTGCGGGTTGCCGAAGAGCAGCGGGCTGCTGTCGCCGGTGGCCGCCGTGCCGAAACCGATCATGTTGCTGCCCACGCCCTCCTTGCCGCCGACCTGCAGCTCGGGCACGTTGACCGCCGCCAGCTGCAGCGCGGCCTTCTTCGCGCCGCTGCGCGCGGCCATCTTGGTGGGCGCTGCCGGTGCCGGCGCGATCGCATTGGCGATGTTCGGCAGGAAGTTGCTGTACCCGCCCGCGAGGTTGGCCGCGTACATGCGGCGGTAGATGTCCTCGGCCGTGATGGGCTTCACCCAGGCTTCGCTGCGGCAGGCTGCGTGCGCGGTGCCGCTGGCCTTCACGTCGCGCACGTAGCGGTTGTAGCCAGCGGCGAATCCCTCGACCAGCTGCTTCAGGTTGTCGGGCTGGGCCGCGATCATCTTCGCGAGCACATCGGCCGAGATCACCTGCTTGTGGAAGAAGTCGGAGTCGATGTTCTTCGGCCGCGCGATGGTGCTGCTGGCCACGAGCTGCGCATCGCCGCCGAGGTACTGCGAGCGCTCGCCGCGGTAGGTGAGGAAGGAATCGGCCATCGTGCACAGGTCGTCTTCGGCCTGCGCAAAACCGTAGCCGTAACCCACGCCGGGCCAGTTGTCGGCCTTGATGTGCGGCACGCCCAGGGCGGTGCGGCGGATCTCGGCCTTGTAGGCGCCTTCGGCCGGTGGGTTGGTGGGCGGGTTGCCGGCGCCGGGAAAGAACGGGAACCCGCCGCCGCCTCCACCACCGCCGCCGCAAGCGGTGAGTGCAGCGGCTGTGGCCAACGCGAGCAGGGACAGCGGCATGGCGCCGCGCGAGGATGTCTGTCTCATGGATGTCTCCGGTTGATGCTCTCTTGATGGAGCATCCCCAGCTTAGGCAGGCAGACCGGCTGCGGCTTGAACGCAGCCGCTGTCCTGCTGCTGCGCGCCTGGAGACTGCGGAAGACTCAGTGCGCCATCCCGCGCCCCCACGCGTGTGACGCATGCGCGTCGGCCGTCACGCGCACCTGGTTCGACAGGAAGGACGGCGACAGGCCGAAGTAGCGCTGGAAGGTGCGGCTCATGTGCGCCGCATCGGTGAAGCCGCTGACCAATGCCACGTCGGTCAGCGGGCGGCGGGCGGTGAACTGCTGCACCGTGCGGCGCACCTTGGTCCACAGCGCATAGCGCTTGATCGACACGCCCACCTGCTGCGCGAACAAATGTGTGAGCCGGTCGGGCGAGAGAAAGGCCAGTGCCGACAGCTCGCGCAGCGGAATCTGCCCCGCATGCGTGCGAATGGCCTGCAGCACGCGGTCGATGCGCGGGTCGATGGCGGCCTGCAGCTCGGGGCTCTCGGTGATCGACGTGACCAGCTTCGCGCTCAGCACCTGCAGGCGCCGGTCGGACAGCGCGCCGTGCTGCGCCGGTTCGAAGTCGTCGCGCGTGCGTCCGAAGCGGCGCGCATCGATCGGCTGGATGCCGTGGCCGCCCATGTGCCGCGCGAGCATGCGGTAGGCGCTGGAGGCCGGGTCGAGGTTGAGCGACAGCAGCCCGCAGCCGTCGACGTCGAGGCGGCGCGGCACATGCGGCCCCACCAGCGCGGCGGTGCAGCGCACGCGCGTGCCGTCGAGCGCCTCCAGCGTGAAGGGATGGCCGCTCACCGACGCCAGCAGCGTGGCCGACGAACGCGCCGTGAGCCCCGACTGAATCGCCGGTGTGATGTAGAGGAACCTGTCGTCCCACAGATGCAGGGAGTTGTGCCGCGTAATGGTCATGCCGCCTCGCTTGGGTCTTGTCTCTTGCGCTTGTCTTGTCTCTCGCGGCGGATTCTCACGCATTGCGACCCCGGCCCCGGCAAGGGCCTGTGCTCCGCGGGGTCAGCGCGGTGGCACCGTCTGCAACTGCGCGTGCTGGCGCACCGCCTCCAGCAGCAGCGTGGCCAGCCGGCTCGCCGGCGCTTCGGCGCGGGCCTGCGCGCGGTACAGCACGAGCGAGATCTGCGGCAGCGCGGGCAACGAGAGCACCGAGCGGTCGAGCGTGCGCACGTGCGAGGGCAGCCCGAACGGCGTGCGCACGGTCAGGCCCAAGCCGGCCGAGGTCGCGGCCCACAGCGCCGCCAGGCTGGCACTGCCGAAGGCACGGCGCCACGGCAGGCCGGCGCGGTCGAGCGCGGTGATGACGATCTCGCGCAGCGGGCACGGGGCGTCGAGCATGATGAGCGGCAGCGGCTCCTTGCTCTTGACCGCGCGAACGCCCGGGCGGTGCTCGCGCTCGGTCCACCAGGGCGCATCGACGCGCTCGGGCGCGGTCGGGCCGATCCACAGCAGCGGCAGCCGCGCCACGCGCTCGGCGTACGGCGACAGCGGCTGGTCGCCCGCGTCCCAGGCCAGCGCCAGGTCGAGCTGGCCCAGCTCGAGCCGCTCGCGCAGCTCGCCGCTGCGCGCCACGCAGGCCTCGATGCGCACCTTGGGGTGTGCGCGCGCAAAGCGGCCGAGCACGGCCGGCAGCAGCGTCTCGCCGAAGTCTTCCTGCAGGCCCAACCGCACCCAGCCTTGCAGGTCGACGCCGCGCAGGGCGGCGCTGGCCTCGTCGTTGAGTTCGAGCATGCGGTGCGCATAGGCCAGCAGCGTCTCGCCGGCATCGGTGAGCGCCAGGCCGCGGCCCTCCTTGCGGAACAGCACGGTGCCGGCCTGCGCCTCCAGCTTCTTGAGCTGCGCGCTCACGGCCGAGGTCGAGCGGCCCAGCTTGTCGGCCGCGCGCGCATAGCTGCCCAGCGCCATGCCGGTGGAAAAAGTGCGCAGCACGTCGAGATCGAACATCACCTGGGTCATTGCGGAGTCCTTGCGTCGGTTCTTTCATCGTCCTGAATTTCGGGACGATTCGCCCATTATTTTCTGATTTTCAAAACCTTTGCAGCAACGGACACTGCGCTGCAACATGACACATTCGCCCTCTTCTTCCCCGGTGTTTTCACCCCGCCACCGCTGGAAGGTGCTCGCCGCCGGCGTCGCCGCCAACGCGGCTTTCTCGGTCGCCTTCAGCGGCATCCCCATGACCGCCGTGCTCATGCGCACCGGCTACCAGCTCGACAACGCCGCACTCGGCCTGGTGCTCGGCCTCATGGGCCTGGGCATCGCCGTGAGCGAGCTGCCGTGGGGGCTGCTGACCGACCGCTGGGGCGACCGGCCCGTGCTGCTGGCCGGCCTGGGCAGCACGGCGATCGCGTTGGTGGCGATGGCGCTGTGGGCCGCGCCGGGGCATGGCCACATTCCCGGCCTTGGCGTGCTCGGTGCGGGGTTGTTGCTGGTCGGCCTGCTCGGCGGCAGCGTGAACGGCGCGAGCGGGCGCGCGGTGATGACCTGGTTCGACGCCAGCGAGCGGGGCCTCGCCATGAGCATCCGACAGACGGCGGTGCCGCTGGGCGGCGGCATCGGCGCGCTGGTGCTGCCTTTCGTCGCCCTGCACTCCGGCTTTGCCGCGATGTACGGCCTGCTCGCGCTGCTGTGCGCGCTGAGCGCGGCGATGAGCTGGGCCTGGGTGCACGAGCCGCCCATCGCACCTCGTCATGCCAACGCAGAAGCGTCTGCACCGAAGACCGGCCCGCTGCGCGACGTGCGCGTGTGGCGCATCGTGGCCGGCATCGGCATCCTGTGCGCGCCGCAGTTCGCGGTGCTCTCCTTCGGCACGGTGTTCCTGCACGACTTCGGCCATGTAGGCCTGGGCACGATCACCGCCGCGATGGTCTTCGTGCAGGTCGGTGCGATGGCGATGCGCGTATGGAGCGGTCGCTGGACCGACCGCCGCCGCAACCGCCCGGCCTACCTGCGGGCCTGCAGCACGCTCAGCGTGGTGCTGTTCGCGGGCCTGGCCGCGCTGGTGATGGCGGCGGGCACCGAGGCGCCATCACCCGCGCTGCGCGGGGCGCTGATCGCGCTGCTGGCCCTGAGCGGCGTGTGCGTGTCCGCCTGGCACGGCGTGGCCTACACCGAGCTGGCCACGCTGGCCGGCGCGGCGCGCGCCGGCACCGCGCTGGGCATGGCGAACACCAGCGTGTTCCTCGTGTGCTTCGTCACGCCCTTCTCGATTCCGCACCTGCTGACGCTGCAGGGCTGGCCGCTCGTGTGGCTGGCGGCCAGTGCGTGTGCGCTGGTGGCGGTGCCGCTGCTCGTGCCACGGATCGCCGTGGCGAATCAGAAGGTCGCGAAAACGGCGTTGAGCCGGTCGACGTAGGCGCGCTTGGCCGCCGCGTCGATGAAGCTGCCCTCGAAGCTGTTCGCCGCGAGCTGCCAGGCGTGCTGCACGCCGAGCCCGGTCGCTGCAAAGGTCTGCGTGAAGTTCTGGTTCATGTAGCCGCCGAAGTAGGCCGGGTCGTCCGAATTGACGGTGGCGACCAGCCCCGCCTCGAGCAGCGCGCCCAGGTTGTGCTGCGACAGGTCGGGGAACACGCACAGCTTGAGGTTCGACAGCGGGCACACGGTGAGCGGAATGCGGTCTTGCGCCAGCCGCTTCATCAGTGCCGGGTCTTTGGCGCTCTGCACGCCGTGGTCGACGCGCTCGACCTTCAGCACGTCGAGCGCGCTCCATACGTAGGCCGGCGGGCCCTCTTCGCCTGCGTGCGCGACGAGGTGGAAGCCCAGCTCACGGCAGCGCGCGAACACGCGCGCGAACTTCTCGGGCGGGTGGCCGACCTCGCTCGAGTCGAGCCCCACGCCGATGAACTTGTCGCGGTACGGCAGCGCCTGTTCCAGCGTCTCGAAGGCTTCTTCCTCGCTCAGGTGGCGCAGGAAGCACAGGATGAGCGAGGCGCTCACGCCCAGCTTCGGCAGCGCATCGACACAGGCGCGATGCAGGCCGTTGACCACCGTGTCCATCGACACGCCGCGCGCCGTGTGGGTCTGCGGGTCGAAGAACATCTCGGTGTGCACCACGTGGTCGGCGGCGGCGCGCTCCAGGTAGGCCCAGGCCATGTCGTAGAAATCCTGCTCCTTGAGCAGCACGCTGGCGCCGGCGTAGTAGATGTCGAGAAAGGTCTGCAGGTTGGTGAAGGCGTAGGCCTTGCGCAGCTCTTCGACGCTGGCGTACGGAATCGAAACGCCGTTTCGCTGGGCGAGCGCAAAGATCAGCTCGGGCTCAAGGGAGCCTTCGATGTGCATGTGCAGCTCGGCCTTGGGCATGGCGCGCAGCAGCTCGGGCAGGCGTTCGGCGGGAATGCGCTGCGCGAAGCTGGGGTCGAACAGGGGGCGGCTGAAATCGGTCATGGGCGTGGGAAATCGACGTTGTGATCGCGCACAGCATAAGGGCAGACACCCTGCGCGGCATTCCCGAAAACGTATACGCTGCCCACCCCTTTTCCCCCAAACTGATCTGGGTCAAATCGGGCCGCGCAGGATGCGATAGGCTTGGACCCCGGCAGGCCCGGCATCGGGTGTGTTCCCTCCAATCCGCGCCCAGCGTGCATTTGTGCCCTGGCGCCGTTCTTGATCGACTCGCATGACCCTACAAAACGCCTTCACCCGCGAAGACCTGCTGCGCTGCAGCCGCGGCGAACTGTTCGGCCCCGGCAACGCACAGCTGCCCGCCCCGAACATGCTGATGGTGGACCGCATCACCCACATCAGCGCCGAGGGCGGTACCTACGGCAAGGGCGAACTCACGGCCGAACTCGACATCACGCCCGACCTGTGGTTTTTCGCCTGCCACTTCGAGGGCGACCCGGTCATGCCGGGCTGCCTGGGCCTGGACGCCATGTGGCAGCTGGTCGGCTTCTTCCTCGGCTGGCAGGGCCTGCCGGGCCGCGGCCGGGCCCTGGGCTCGGGCGAAGTGAAGTTCACGGGCCAGGTCCTGCCGACCGCCAAGCTCGTCACCTACAGCATCCAGATCAAGCGCGTGCTCAAGGGCAAGCTGAACCTGGCCATCGCCGACGGCTCGGTGAGCGTCGACGGCCGCCAGATCTACACCGCCGAGGGCCTGCGGGTCGGCGTGTTCACTTCCACCGACAACTTCTGAGGGTTTCTCCATGCGACGCGTCGTCATCACCGGTCTGGGCATCGTTTCGTGCCTGGGCAACGACAAGGAGACCGTCTCCGCCAACCTGCGCGCCAGCCGCCCCGGCATCCGGTTCCAGCCGGCCTATGCCGAGATGGGCCTGCGCAGCCAGGTGGCCGGCTCCATCGACCTTCCCCTCGAAGACCTCATCGACCGCAAGCTGTATCGCTTCGTCGGCCACGCGGCGGCCTACGCCTACCTGGCCATGAAGGACGCCATTGCCGATGCCGGCCTGACCGAAGAGCAGGTGTCCAACCCGCGCACCGGCCTCATCGCCGGCTCGGGCGGCGCCTCCACGCTGAACCAGATGGAAGCGCTCGACCTGCTGCGTGAAAAGGGCGTCAAGCGCGTCGGCCCCTACCGCGTGACGCGCACCATGAGCAGCACCGTGTCCGCCTGCCTGGCCACGCCCTTCAAGATCAAGGGCCTGAACTACTCCATCGCCTCGGCCTGCGCGACCAGCGCGCACTGCATCGGCAACGCCATGGAGCAGATCCAGATGGGCAAGCAGGACATCGTGTTCGCCGGCGGCGGTGAAGAAGAGCACTGGACCCAGTCGTTCCTGTTCGACGCCATGGGCGCGCTGTCCACCAAGTACAACGAGACGCCCGAAAAGGCCTCGCGTGCCTACGACGCCGAGCGCGACGGTTTCGTCATCGCCGGCGGCGGCGGCATGGTCGTGGTCGAGGCGCTCGACCACGCACTGGCGCGCGGCGCCAAAATCTACGCCGAAATCGTCGGCTACGGCGCCACCTCCGACGGCTACGACATGGTCGCGCCCAGCGGCGAAGGCGCCGTGCGCTGCATGCAGATGGCCATGTCCACCGTCGACACGCCCATCGACTACCTGAACACCCACGGCACCTCGACGCCCGTCGGCGACGCCATGGAAATGAAGGGCGTGCGCGAAGTCTTCGGCGACAAGGCGCCGGCCATCAGCTCCACCAAGAGCCTGTCGGGCCACTCGCTGGGCGCCGCCGGCGTGCACGAGGCGATCTACTGCCTGCTGATGATGGAAGGCAACTTCATGGCCGGCTCGGCCAACATCGAAGCGCTCGACCCCGAAGTGGCCGACATGCCGATCCTCACCGCGACGCGCGAGAACGCCACCGTCGACACGGTGATGAGCAACAGCTTCGGCTTCGGCGGCACCAACGCCACGCTGGTGCTGAAGCGCTGGCAAGGCGCGTAAGCCTGCCGCCTGCCGGCCCCGTCGCGCCCGCGACGACGGGCCTGCAGGTGCTTCGCTAGACTGGGTTTTCCGTGCTTCCATCCACCCCGCGAGGAGACAGACCCATGGCGATCGACACCCTTTCCACCTGGCACCGGCTCGCCAAGGCACGCGACGTGGCGGGGCTCGATGCCCTGCTGGCCGACGACGCCGTCTTCCTGTCGCCCGTGGTGCACCGGCCGCAGGTCGGCAAGGCCATCACGAAGCAGTACCTCGCCGCGGCGTTCCAGGTCTTCTTCAACGAAAGCTTCCGCTATGTGCGCGAGCTCCAGGGCCCGAACGATGCCGTGCTCGAGTTCGAACTTGAACTGGACGGCATCGCCATCAACGGCGTCGACATGATGAAGTGGAACGCCGACGGGCAGATCACCGAGTTCAAGGTGATGCTGCGCCCGCTGAAGGCGGTGAACCTGATCCACCAGAAGATGGCGGCGCAGCTGCAGGCAGCAGCGCAGTAAGCCCGCTCAGGGGCAGGCCAGTTCCGTCTTGGCCACGGCACACAGCCGGGCCTTCTCGGCCGCAGGCAACGTGAGCCCCGGCATCAGCCCGTCCAGCCGCAGCACCGCCGGGTAGAGGCGCGTGTCCTGCGGGTTCTTGCGGTAGGCGCGCAGCACCAGCTGCTGGCCTTCCTTGCCGCAATGCTGGCGCTGCTGGCGCGCCACTTCCTTGTCGTGCGCCGAGCCGTCGCCG
This sequence comes from Variovorax sp. 54, assembly GCF_002754375.1. Lineage (NCBI taxonomy): Bacteria > Pseudomonadati > Pseudomonadota > Betaproteobacteria > Burkholderiales > Comamonadaceae > Variovorax > Variovorax sp. 54. The sequence goes on along the minus strand of NZ_PEFF01000001.1, from coordinate 4,998,981 downwards.
TTGAATTCGCCGGCGAAGTGAAAGCACATTTCCGCGTCGTCCACGGCCTTGCGCAAGCGCTGCTCTTCCTTCGAGAACGTCGGCGGTGCGGCGAACGACATCGACACGGCCAGCAGTGCCGCGCCTGCCGCCATGACCCTCTGCAGCTTCATGGTGTGAATCCCTCTTTCTGAATGAAAAAAGGGCCGTCCGCAGACGACCCTTCTCGTGGCAATCGCCGAAGCGATCGACCAATGATTACTTCTTGTCGCCGCCCGGCACCTTGCCTTCCACGCCCTTGACGTAGAAGTTCACGCCCGACAGGAACTTGTCGTCGGCGACCGCGTCCTTGGCGATCAGCTCCTTGCCGTCCTGGCCGACGATCGGGCCCTTCCAGATCGAGAAGGTGCCGTCCTTCAGGCCCTTCTTCACTTCCTCGACCTTGGCCTTGGCTTCGGCCGGCACGTCTTCGGCGATCGAGACGATGTCGATCGCGCCTTCCTTCACGCCCCACCAGGTTTGGCCGGTGGTCCACTTGCCGTCCAGCGCATCTTGCGTGGTCTTGATGTAGTACGGCGCCCAGTTGATGATGGCCGAACCCAGGTGGGCCTTCGGGCCGTAGGCGGTCATGTCGGAGTCCCAGCCGAAGGCGCGCTTGCCCTTCTCTTGGGCGGTCTTCAGCACGGCCGGCGAGTCGGTGTTCTGGAACAGCACGTCGGCGCCGCCGTTGATCAGCGCGGTGGCGGCTTCGGTTTCCTTGGGCGGGCTGAACCACTCGTTCACCCACACGACCTTGGTCGTGATCTTCGGGTTGACCGACTGCGCACCCAGCGTGAAGCTGTTGATGTTGCGCAGCACTTCAGGAATCGGCACCGAGCCGACCACGCCCAGCGTGTTGCTCTTGGTCATCGAGCCGGCGATCACGCCGGCCATGTACGCGCCTTCGTAGGTGCGGCTGTCGTAGGTGCGCATGTTCTCGGCGGTCTTGTAGCCGGTGGCATGCTCGAACTTCACGTCCTTGCTGTCGTTGGCGACCTTGAGCATGGGCTCCATGTAGCCGAAGGTGGTGCCGAAGATCAGCTTGTTGCCCTGGCCCACGAAGTCGCGGAACACACGCTCGGCGTCGGCCGACTCGGGCACGCTTTCGACAAAAGTGGTCTTGATCTTGTCGCCGAATTCCTTCTCGAGCGCCTTGCGGGCGTTGTCGTGCGCGAACGACCAGCCGCCGTCGCCCACGGGACCGACATAGGCGAAAGCGATGTTCAGCGGAGCGGCCGGTGCAGAGGCCGGAGCGGCTGCGGGCGCCGGTGCCGGCGGTGCAGCGGGAGCGGCCGCCTCTTCCTTCTTGCCGCAGCCGATGAGGGCCGCCGAAGCCACCGCGGTGAGTGCCGCGAGCTTGAGCAGGGAACGCTTGTTCAGATCATTCATTGTCGAAATCCTCAGAAGAAAAGGACGGGTTGGCAAAAAAACGAGAACGCGATTATGAGCCGGGGTAGAACGGTTTCCCCATCGACGCCGGCATGTTGATGCGGATGAAGGCGGGGTTGCGCGAGATCAGCGCCAGCACCACGATCGGCGCGATGTACTGGGCCATGCTGAGGAACTGCGAGGGCACGTCGACGCCGCTGCTCTGCAGATGAAAACCCAGCATCGAGACGCCGCCGAACAGGTAGGCGCCCAGCAGCACGCGGATCGGGCGCCAGGTGGCAAACGTGGTCAGCGCCAGCGCGATCCAGCCGCGGCCGGCCACCATGCCCTCGACCCACAGCGGCGTGTACACGGTCGACAGGTACGCGCCCGCCAGCCCGCACAGCGCACCGCCCGCGATCACCGCCAGGAAGCGGATGCGCCGCACCGGGTAGCCCAGCGCATGCGCCGACTCGGGCGACTCGCCCACCGAACGCAGCACGAGGCCGGCGCGGGTGCGGTACAGAAACCAGATGAGCCCGATGGTCAGCAGCACGGCCACGTACACCATCGGGTGGTGCCGGAACAGCGCCGGGCCGGCCAGCGGAATGTCGGCCAGCACGGGAATGGCGAAGGGCGTGCTCTCGGGCAGCTTGGCCTGCACGAAGCTGATGCCCGCGAAGGCCGAGAAGCCGACGCCGAACAGGCTCAGCGCGAGCCCCGTGGCGTACTGGTTGGTGTTGAGCCAGATCACGAGCACGCCGAAGAACGCGGCGAGCAAGGCACCGGCCGCCATGCCGGCCAGAAAGCCGAGCCAGGGGTTGTGCGTGATGACCACCGTCGCAAAGCCCGCGATGGCGGCGCACAGCATCATGCCCTCGGCGCCGAGGTTGACGATGCCGGCCTTCTCGTTGATCAACAGGCCCAGCGCCGCGATGGCGAGCACGGTGCCCGCGCTCAGGGTCGAGCCCAGCAGGAGTGCGTAGCTTTCCATGGTTCAGAGACCCCCTTCGGTGGCGCGCGCGGTCGGCGCGACAGGCGCGGTTGGCGCAGTGATCGGCGTGCTGACCTGCAGCGAGCTCGTGGTCAGCGTCGCGGCCTTGGCGCCGGCCTTGCGGCGGATGCGGTAGGCGATGAGCGTGTCGCAGGCCAGCAGCGTGAACAGCAGCAGGCCCTGGAACACGCCGGTGAGCGACTTGGGCAGGCCCAGGCGCGATTGCGCGAGTTCGCCGCCGATGTAGAACATGCTCATCAGGAGGGCCGAGAAGATCATGCCCACCGGATGCAGCCGCCCGACGAAGGCCACGATGATGGCCGCGAAGCCGTAGCCTGCGGGCACGTACGGCGTGAGCTGGCCGATGGGGCCCGCCACTTCGAGCGCGCCCGCCAGGCCGGCCGCGCCACCCGAGGTGAGCAGCGCGATCCACACGGCACGGCGTGCCGAGAAACCGGCATAGCGCGCCGCCGCGGGCGCCAGCCCGCCGACCTGCTGCGCAAAGCCCGCGCGCGTGCGGAACAAAAACACCCACAGCGCGCCCGCGCCGACCAGCGCAATGATCAGCCCGATCGACACGCGCGAGCCCTTCATGAGCCGCGGAATCTGCGTCACCGCCTCGAAGGTCTTGGTCTGCGGAAAGTTGTAGCCCTGCGGATCTTTCCAGGGACCGAAGACCAGGTAGCTCAGCATCAGCGTGGCCACGTAGACCAGCATCAGGCTCACGAGAATTTCGTTGGCGTTGAACTTGTCGCGCAGGAACGCGACGATGCCCGCCCACACCATGCCCCCCAGGATGCCCGCCAGCAGAATGGCCACGACGATCCAGCTGCCGGTGCTCTTGTCGGCCAGCAACGCCACGCCGCCCGCCGCGATGGCGCCGCAGACGAACTGCCCTTCGGCGCCGATGTTCCAGACGTTGGAGCGAAAGCACACGGCCAGGCCGAGCGCAATGATGAGCAGCGGCGTGGCCTTCACCATCAGCTCGCCGATGGCGTAGCCGCTCTTGATCGGTTCGTAGAAGAACACCTGCAGGCCCTTGACCGGGTCCTTGCCGAGCGCGGCGAACAGCGCCACGCCGATGAGCACGGTGATCAGGAGCGCCAGGATCGGCGAGGCAAAGCTCCAGAAGCGCGACAGCTCCGGGCGGGGTTCAAGCTTGAGCATGGACGCCCTCCTCTTTCTTCTTGTTGTTGTGGTGCTGCGGTTGGTCCTGCGGCCACAGGCCGCTCATCCACTCGCCGATCTGCGGCAGCGTGGCCGCCGCGCGGTCGATCGAGGGCGACAGCCGCCCCTTGGCAATCACGTGCAGCCGGTCGCAGATGTTGAACAGCTCGTCCAGCTCCTCGCTGATCACGAGCACGGCGCAGCCGGCATCGCGCAGCGCGAGGATCTCGGCATGGATGAGCGCCGCCGCGCCCACGTCCACGCCCCAGGTCGGCTGCGAGACGATGAAGAGCTTGGGGTTGGCGTCGATCTCGCGACCGACGATGAATTTCTGCAGGTTGCCGCCCGACAGCGAGCGCGCCGCCGCGCCCGGGCCGCCGGCCTTCACCTTGAAGCGTTCGATGATGGAACGCGCCTGCTTTTCGAGCTCGGCGGTGCGAATCCAGCCGCCCTTGCCCACCGCATTGCTGCGCGTGAGCAGCAGGTTGTGCGCCAGGCCCAGCGTGGGCACGGCGCCGCGCCCCAGCCGTTCCTCGGGCACGAAATGCAGGCCCAGCGCACGCCGCGCACGCGGGCGCAGCCGGCCGGCCGGCTTGTCGAACACCCGCACCATGGCGGGCTCGGCGCGCACGTCCTCGCCCGAGAGCGTGTACAGCAGTTCCTTCTGGCCGTTGCCCGAAACACCGGCAATGCCGACGACCTCGCCCGCGCGCACGTCGAACGAGATGCCGTCCAGGTCGACGCCGAACTGGTCTTCACGCGCCAGCTTCAGGCCCTGCACGCGCAGCGCCACCGCGCCGGCATGCAACGGGCGGTGCTGCAGCGGCGGCGGCTCGCTGCCGATCATGAGGCGCGAGAGCGATTCGGTGCTCTCGTTGCGCGGGTTGCACACACCTGTGACCTTGCCGCCGCGCAGCACGGTGCAGGCCGTGCACAGCTCCTGGATCTCGTGCAGCTTGTGGCTGATGTACAAGATGCTGCAGCCTTCCGAGGCCAGCTTGTTCAGCACGCCGAACAGGCGGATGACGGCCTGCGGCGTGAGCACCGAGGTCGGTTCGTCCAGGATCAGTAGCTTGGGGTTGGTGAGCAGCGCGCGGATGATCTCCACCCGCTGCATCTCGCCCACCGACAGCGTGTGCACGGGGCGCGCGGGGTCGATGTCCAGGCCGTACTCGCCGGCCTTGGCCGTGATGCTGCGGGCCACTTCGGCCAGCGCGAGCGACTTGTCCAGGCCCAGCCAGACGTTCTCGGCCACGGTGAGCGTGTCGAACAGGCTGAAGTGCTGGAACACCATGCTGATGCCCAGCGCGCGCGCCTGCTGCGGGTTGCGCAGGTTGACCGCCTGGCCGTCGAAGGTGACGGTGCCTTCGTCGGGCTTGACCGAGCCGTAGATGATCTTCATCAGGGTCGATTTGCCCGCGCCGTTCTCTCCGAGCACGGCATGGATTTCGCCGGGCTGCACGGCCAGGGAGATGTCGCTGTTGGCCACCACCGCGGGGTACCGCTTGGTGATGTGCGCCAGCTGGAGTCTGGGGGTTGTCATGCCGGGTTTCGTGGGTTTGTCTCGTTCAACAGCAACAAAGCGGAAGCAGCTATAAGTTTAATAGCGGCTTCCGCGACCATCGGCGCCCGACGGCGCTCTGCTTCAGTGCCCGCCGATGTAGGCGAACTTGAACAGGAAGATCGCCGCGATCACCCACACCATCGCATGCACTTCCCGTGCCCGGCCGGTGCACAGCTTGAGCACGGCGTAGGTGATGAAGCCGAAGGCCAGGCCGTTGGCGATCGAGTAGGTGAAAGGCATGGCCAGCGCCGTGACGGCCGCCGGGATCACCTCGGTCGTGTCTTCCCAGTCGAGCTCGACCAGGTCGCGCAGCATCAGGCAGCCCACGAAGAGCAGCGCCGGTGCGGTGGCGTAGGCCGGCACCGAGCCCGCCAGCGGCGAGATCATCAGGCAGGCCAGGAACAGCAGCGCCACGACCACGGCCGTGAGGCCGGTGCGGCCGCCGGCTTGCACGCCGGCCGCGCTTTCCACGTAGGCCGTGGTGCTCGAGGTGCCGAGCAGCGAGCCCGCGAAGATCGCGCCGCTGTCGGCCAGCAGCGCCTTGTTCATGCGTTCCATCTTGCCGGGCACCAGCAGGCCCGCGCGCTTGGCCACGCCCATCAGCGTGCCGGTGGCGTCGAACATCTCGACCAGGAAGAACACCAGCACCACGTTCAGGATGCCGCCCTTGAGCGCGCCGAGGATGTCCAGCTGCATGAAGGTGGGCGCGATGGACGGCGGTGCGTCGAACACGCCGTGGAACTTGTTGCCGCCGAAGAAGAACGACAGCACCGTCACCAGCATGATCCCGATCAGGATCGCCCCGCGCACCTTCAATCGGTCGAGCGCCACGATGACGAGAAAGCCCAGCGTGGCCAGCACCACCGGCGCCGAGTGCAGGTCGCCCAGCGTGACGAAGGTGGCCGGCGAGGCGGCGACGATGCCCGCGCTCTTCAGCGCGATGAGCGCCAGGAACATGCCGATGCCCACAGTGATCGCCGTTCGCAAGGACTGCGGTATGCCCGCGATGAACAGCTCCCGCAACCCGGTGACCGTCACGATCAAAAAGAGGCAGCCCGAGATGAACACCGCGCCCAGCGCAACCTGCCACGTGTAGCCCATGCCGAGCACGACCACGTAGGCGAAGTAGGCGTTCAGGCCCATGCCCGGCGCCATGGCGATCGGGTAGTTGGCGTACAGGCCCATGATCAGCGTGCCGATGGCCGCGATCAGGCAGGTGGCGACGAAGACGGCGCCCTTGGGCATGCCCGCGTCCCCGAGGATCGACGGGTTCACGAAGATGATGTAAGCCATCGTCAGGAAGGTGGTCAGCCCTGCGATGACTTCGGTGCGCACGGTGGTGTTGTGCTCGGTCAGCTTGAAAAAGCGTTCCAGCAGACCGGCGTTGGCCGGTGCGGTGGCTGCACGCAACGGCGCCGCCTCGGTGGCCCCGGCGGCCCGGGGAGTGGTGGCCTTGGGCACCTCTTCATACCTGTTCATTTCGCTTGTCTCCAGCTGTTGTATGTGGCGGTTTTGTTCATCGTTGCCTCGGTCGCGACGCCGGCGCGACGGAGGGCTCAGGGAGGATCGGAAAGCGGCTCAGCCGGCAGGGCTCGGGCGGCAGTGGCAGGCGCGGCATCGAAGCCGGGCCGCAGCGACGCCGCCACGCCCTTGATGCATTCGCGCAGCCAGCGCGCGGAGCTCGACGAATGCGTGCGTTCGTGCCAGAGCTGGTAGTACATGAGGCGCGGCAGCGCGGCCGGGCACTCGAGGATCTTCACGGGCAGCCGTGCGGCAAAACGCTCGCAGTACTGGCGCCCGGTGGTCAGCACCAGCAGGCTCGAGGCCACCATGTCCGGAATGAGGCTGAAGTGCGCACAGCGCGCCGTGATGTTGCGCTGCCGCCCCAGCTCGTCGAGCATCTGGTCGATGATGCCGCGCCCGCCCGGGTGCATGGGCGTGGGCGCGATGTGCTCGGCCGCCAGCCAGGTTTCCAGGTCCCACCCGCGGCGCACGGCCGGATGGTCCTGGTTGACCAGCGACACCACCTCGTCGCCGAAGAGGCGCGCCATGTGCAGGTCTTCCGGCGGCTTGAGCCAGTTGCCGATCACCAGGTCGACCTGCCCGAGCGCCAGGTGCCCGTGGTAGTCCGAATCGGGCGAGAGCGCATGGATCTCGATCTGGCACAGCGGTGCCTCGCGCTTGACCTGCGCCACCAGCAGCGGCAGGAACAGCGGGTCCATGTAGTCGCTGGCCGCGATGCGGAAGGTGGTGGCCGCCGACTGCGGCTCGAAACCGCGCGCATCCGAGAACAGCATCTCGGCCGCCCGAAGAATGCTGGCCGCGGGCTCGATCATGCGCAGCCCCGCGTCGGTGGGCACCATGCCCGAGCCCGAGCGCACCAGCAGCGGGTCGCCCGACAGCTCGCGCAGGCGCTTCAGCGCGGCCGAGACGGCCGGCTGGTACATGCCCAGGCGGATGGCGGCGCGCGAGACGCTGCGGTCGGTCAGCACGGTATGAAGCACCCGTATGAGATGAAGATCGATCTTGTCGAAAAGCGCCTGGTCTCTCATGGCTGTTCACACCTTTCTTGTCTGTGCGAACAGTTATACAGCGCAACATTTGGAGAACGGAAGGACGCTCGGACCGTGCGAGCACGGCCGGTGCTCATTCGCCAGAGGCTGCCTGCACCGCGGTCAGGGCGCGGAGGATGGATTCGCTCGTGGCCGGCGCCTTCAGCGGCGGATCGACCCGGTGCCCGCCCGCGGCCGACACGGCATCGCGGATCGCGAAGAACACCGAGAACGGCAGCAACAGCGGCGGTTCGCCCACGGCCTTGCTGCGGTGAATGGAGTCTTCGACGTTCTGGCCCTCGAACAGGCGCACGTTGAACACCGGCGGGCAGTCGTTGGCCGTCGGGATCTTGTAGGTGCTCGGCGCGTGCGTGGTGAGCTTGCCGCTCGCCGGATGCCACACGAGCTCTTCGGTGGTGAGCCAGCCCATGCCCTGGATGAAGGCGCCCTCGACCTGGCCGATGTCCACGGCCGGGTTCAGCGACTTGCCCGCGTCGTGCAGGATGTCGGCGCGCAGCAGCTTCCATTCGCCCGTGAGGGTGTCGACCACCACCTCGCTCACCGCTGCGCCGTAGGCGTAGTAGTAGAACGGGCGGCCCTGCATCTTGTCCTTGTCCCAGCTCAGGCCGGGCGTGGCATAGAAGCCGTCGGACCACAGCTGCTTGCGGTCGAGGTAGGCCTCGCCCACGACGGTGCTGAAGGCCAGCGTGCGGCCGTTCACTTCGACCTGGTCGTTGGCAAAGCGCACGTCGGCAGCGTTGCCGCCGTGGCGCGTGGCCGCGCAATCGGCCAGGCGTTCGCGGATCTGGCGCGCGGCATCCTGCGCGGCCTTGCCGTTCAGGTCGGCGCCGGTCGAGGCGGCCGTGGCCGAGGTGTTGGCCACCTTGGTCGTGTCGGTCGCGGTGACGCGCACGCGCTCGAAGCTCACGCCCAGTTCGTGTGCCACCACCTGCGCCACCTTGGTGTTCAGGCCCTGGCCCATCTCGGTGCCGCCGTGGTTCACGAGGATCGAGCCGTCGGTGTACACGTGCACGAGCGCGCCGGCCTGGTTGAAGTGCTTCACGTTGAACGAGATGCCGAACTTCAGCGGCGCCAGCGCCAGGCCGCGCTTGAGCACGACGCTCTTCTTGTTGAAGGCGGCGATCTCTTCGCGGCGCAGGCGGTAGTCGCTGGTTGCTTCCAGCTCGGCCACGAGTTCGTGGACGATGTTGTCGGTCACGGTCTGGCGGTACGGCGTGACGTTGTTCTCGCCCTTGCCGTAGAAGTTGACGCGCCGCACGTCGAGCGGGTCGCGCTTCAATTCGCGCGCCACCGAGTCCATGATGTTCTCGATGGCAATGGCGCCCTGCGGGCCGCCGAAGCCGCGGAAGGCCGTGTTGCTCTGCGTGTTGGTCTTGCCCGAGAAGCCGTGCATGCTCACGTTGGGCAGCCAATAGGCGTTGTCGAAGTGGCACAGCGCGCGCGTCATCACCGGGCCCGACAGATCAGCCGAATGGCCGGCGCGCGAGACCATGGTGATCTCGGCGCCGAGGATGCGGCCCTCGTCGTCGTAGCCCACGTCGTACTCGTACCAGAAGCAGTGGCGACGGCCGGTGATCATGAAGTCGTCGTCGCGGTCCAGGCGCAGCTTCACGGGGCGCTGCAGCTGGCGCGCCGCGATGGCCGCCACGCAGGCAAAGATCGCCGACTGCGATTCCTTGCCGCCGAAGCCGCCGCCCATGCGCCGGCATTCCACATGCACTTCGTTCGAGGACAGGTGCAGCGCGTGCGCCACCAGGTGCTGCATCTCGCTCGGGTGCTGCGTCGAGCAGTGGATGTGCAGCGTGCCGCCCTCTTTCGGAATGGCGTAGCTGATCTGGCCTTCGAGGTAGAACTGTTCCTGGCCGCCCACATCGAGCGTGGCCTGGTGGCGGTGCGGTGCCTTGGCGATGGCGGCGCGCACGGCGGCCTCGTCGCCTTCGTTGGCGGCTCCGCCGCTGCGCACGATGTGCATCGGCGGCACCACATACTGGCCGCGCGCATGCGCGTCCTGCGGCGTAATGACGGGCGGCTGCGCCTCGAGGGTGATCGCGTCCTTGGCCTTGGCGGCGGCGCGGCGCGCGGCCTCGCGGGTTTCGGCGATCACGGCGAACACGGGCTGGCCGAGGTAGCGGATCTGGCCGCCGTCGTTCACGGGCAGCAGGATCGGGTCGTCATGGACGATCGAACCGCAGTCGTTGGTGCCGGGGATGTCGTCGGCGGTGAGCACCGCGACCACGCCGGGCATGGCGCGAATCGCGTCGAGCGACAGCGCCGTCACGCGGCCGTTGGCCACCGGCGACAGGCCCAGCGCGCAGTGCAGCGTGCCGGCGAGTTCGGGAATGTCGTCGATGTAGGTGGCTTCGCCGGCCACGTGCAGGTGCGCCGACTCGTGCGGGCGGCTGATGCCCACGCGCATGCCGCGGTCGTGCGCCAGCGCTTCGGCGCCCACGTCGATGCGGGCGGCGGTGTTCTTCAGGTAGTCGGCAAAGGCCTCGGCGGGCTGCAGCAGGCGGGCGTCGATGGGTTTGTTCATGGTCAGAGTCCTTCCGCCGCCACCTTGGCAACGACATGAGGCATCACGCTCCAGACGCTGGTTTCCTCGAGGGACAGCGCGTCCTGCGTGCGGGTTTCGAGCCACAGGCGCTGGATCAGGTTCTGCGCCACCTGCAAACGGTAGTCGGCCGAGGCCCGCATGTCCGAGAGCGGCTTGAAGTCTTGCGCCAGCGCCAGCTTGGCGGTCGCCACGCTGGCCTGCGTCCAGGGCTTGCCGACGAGCGCGGCTTCGGCGTTGGCGGCGCGCTTGACGGTGGCGGCCATGCCGCCGAAGGCCAGGCGCACGGCCTTCACCGTGTCGCTGCCGTCGTCTTCCAGTTCGATGGCGAAGCCTGCGCACAGCGCCGAGATGTCGCAGTCGAAGCGCTTGCTGATCTTGTAGGCGCGCACCTGGCGGCGCATGGCGGCCAGCGGCACGGCCAGCCCCTGCACGAACTCGCCGGGCTGCAGCTGGTTCTTCATGTAGTCGAGGTAGAACTCGGGCAGCGGCATGCGGCGCACGGCGTCGCCGCGGCGCAGTTCGATCTGCGCGTCGAGCGACATCAGCACCGGCGGCGAATCGCCGATGGGCGAGCCGTTGGCGACGTTGCCGCCCATGGTGCCGGCATGGCGGATCGGCGGCGAGGCAAAACGCAGCCACACGTCGGCGAGGCTGGGCACGCGCTCGACCAGCGCGCCGAAGGCAGCTTCGAGCGAAGCGCCGGCGCCGATGTACAGCTCGTCGGCACGCGCTTCGACCGTCTTCATCTCGGCCACGTCGCCGACATAGATGATGTCGCCGAGGTCGCGGAACTGCTTGTTGACCCACAGGCCGACGTCGGTCGAGCCGGCCAGCAACTGGGCGCCCGGCTTCTGCACGCGCAATGCGGCGAGCTGGGCGATGGTCTTGGGCGCGTGGAAGTGGTCGATGCGGGCGCCGAGCGGGGCCGCGTAGTCCAGGCCGTCGTGCTTCAGCGCGGTGAGCGCGGCCACCACGGGCGCGGTGTCCAGGCGCACGGCCGGCAGGTCGAACATGCGCTGGCCGGCATCGAGGATGGGGCGGTAGCCGGTGCAGCGGCAGAGGTTGCCCGACAGGTCGTCGGCCAGCTGCTGGCGCGTGGGCTGCGTGCCCTCGGCCTGGTGGTGTTCGTAGGTGGCCCACAGCGACATCACGAAGCCCGGCGTGCAGAAACCGCACTGCGAGCCGTGGCAGTCGACCATGGCCTGCTGCACGGGGTGCAGCGGGTGGACAGCGTGCTTGGCGGTGGGTTCCGTCTTGGGCTTGCACTGCGATGCACACTGGCCCTTGAGGTCTTCGACCGTGAACAGCGCCTTGCCGTGCAGCGTGGGCAGGAACTGGATGCAGGCGTTGACGGTCTGCAGCTGCAGGCCGTCGACCGCGCCGGGTGCGTGGGCGTCGGTGGCCAGCTCGCCGATGACGACGGTGCAGGCGCCGCAGTCGCCTTCGTTGCAGCCTTCCTTGGTGCCGGTGCAACGCGCGTCTTCGCGCAGCCAGTCGAGAACGGAGCGGGTCGGATGGACCCCGCTGACGTCGACGATCTTTCCGCGATGGAAGAAGCGGATCGGTTGAATCGGATTACTGCGGCTCTCGGTGCTCATGCTTTTTCAGGCTCGTGGGCGGCCCGTCATGGGCCAGTCATGGACGTTAGCGGCTTGCGTGGGGTCTTGCATACGGGCACGCCCATAACGCGTATGTGAGGGTCGGTATGCCACGTCCGGGGAAACCCTTGGATTGACGTTGCAATTCCCGGGCCACGCCGGAAACCGAGGGTTTTCAGCCGGTTCTCAGCCGTGCGCGATGGCGGTCCAGGCGGTGGCCAGCAGCGTCACGCCGGCCGCAAACAGCAGGCCGGCGACCAGCCATTGCAAGGTGCGCGGTTGCAGCTTGTTGGGCAGGCGATGGTGCAGCCGCGTGGCGGCGTAGACCACGGGCATGGCGCAACCGGCCAGCAGCGCCGAGTGCCACGAGAAGTGGCCCGTGGGCACCACGATGACGAGCCGCACGAGCGAGTTGAAGGCGAACATCAGCAGCAGCGCGCGGCGCACCAGTTCGCGGTCCAGCGGCTGGCGGTACATGTGGAAGACGATGGGCGGGCCCGAGGCCGAGAACAGCCCGCCCAGCACGCCCGAGAGCCCGCCGATGAGGGCGAAGCTGGTGCGGCCCGACACGGCCGGCAGCGGCTTGCCCTGCAGCAACAGCAGCACGGCGCAGATCAGGATCGACACGCCCAGCAGGCCCCGCAGCCACGATACGGCGCTGCCGCTGAGCCACACGAGCAGCATGAGTCCGACGATGACGCCGACGGTGCTGCCGTTGAGCGCGGGCTTCATGAGCTGCCAGGGCACGGGGCCGGGACGCGCGCGGAAATAGGTCCAGGCGTTGATGAGGCTCAGCACGGTCGCGGCATTGGCCGCGTCGTTCACGCTGGCGATGTCGAACACCGACACCAGGCCCAGCAGGATGAGGCTGAATGCAAAGCCCGTGAGGTTCTGCGCGTAGGTGGCCAGGCCCACGCAGGCCATGAAGATGAGCACCGGGACGGCGCCGGAAAGCACCGCCTGCACCGCTGACGCCGTCAGCACGCGCGACGGCGCGCGAGGCGGTGGAAGAAGGCGTGGGAGGGGAAGGAAGAAACGGACATGCGGGGGGACATCAGGGCAACGGAAACGCCGGAGGGCGGCCACCCGAGAATACCGCGCCCGCCCACCCCTCTCAGTGCATCAGGTCCCAGCCCATCATCAGCGCGGCGAAGCCCATCAGCGCGGTGCCGCCCCAGCCGAACCAGCGGGTTCGCCGCCCGGAGGTGAACGCCCCCATCACCTTCTCGCGGGTCACCAGCACCATCATGGCCGCCATGATCGGCACGGCCACCACGCCGTTGATGACCGCGCTCCAGTACAGCGCCTTCATGGGGTCGACGGGCGTGAAGTCGAGCCCCGTGCCCACCAGCGTGGCCACGGCGATGATGGCGTAGAACTCCTTGGCCTCGCGCCAGTGCCGCTCCAGCCCCTCTTCCCAGCCGAAGGCCTCGGCCACGGCATAGGCCGCCGACGAGGCCAGCACGGGCACGGCCAGCAGCCCGGTGGCGATGATGCCGCCGGCGAACAGCCAGAACGCGAAGTCGCCGGCCAGCGGGCGCAGCGCCTCGGCGGCCTGCGCGGCGGAGGTCACGTCGTGCACGCCGCCTGCGTACAGGACCGAGGCCCCGACCACCATCACGAAGAACGCGATGAGGTTGGAGAAAGTCATGCCCATCCAGGTGTCGATGCGCACGCGCCCGAGGTCGTGGCGCACCTGCTTGTCGGTGCCGCGCCGCCCGCCCTTCAGGCGCCGTTCCTCGACTTCCTGCGAGGCCTGCCAGAAGAACAGGTAGGGCGAGATGGTGGTGCCGAGAAGCGCCACGAGCATCATCCAGTAGTCGCTGCTCCACTGCAGTTTGGGCACGACGAGGTCGTGCAGCACCCGCCCCCACTCCACCTGCACCACGAACACGGCCGCCACGTAGGCGAACAGGGTGAGCGTGAGCCACTTGAGGATGTGGGCCAGCTTGCGGTACGGCACGAACACCTGCAGCAGGACGGTGACCACGCCGAAGATCAGCGAATGGAAGTGCGCGTGGCCGCCCACCACCAGTTGCAGCGCCTCGCCCATGGCGGCGATGTCGGCCGCGATGTTGATGGTGTTGGCCACCACGAGCAACGCCACGAGCGTGACGAGAAAGCCGCGCGGCATGTGTTCGCGCAGGTTGGCCGCAACGCCCTTACCGGTGACGCGGCCGATGCGGGCCGACACGAGCTGGATGGCCACCATGAACGGCAGCGACAGGAACACGGTCCACAGCAGGCCGGTGCCGAACTGGGCCCCGGCCTGGGTGTAGGTCGCGATGCCCGACGGGTCGTCGTCGGCCGCGCCGGTGATGACGCCGGGGCCGACGTGGCGCAGGAAGGAGGGGATGCGTTTCTTCATGTTCTGCTGGCTTTTTTGGGCGCTGTTGTTTCTGGGCGCGTGCACAGGACACCGGGTACTCCCCTCCGCGAATGTCCCCCGCTTCGCTCCTCCTTGATTTCGCTGCGGGGAGCACCCGGTGCCCTGCGCACCTGGGCACGCTGCTGGTGCTCGCCGATCAACGACCGCCGCTGACAACGATCACGCTGATGGGGTGCCTTGCGCAGCGAAATAAAGGGAGAGGCCGCAGGCGGGGGACATTCGCGGAGCAAGGTGCCCCGTCGGCGCGATCGCACCCCGAACCCGACACACAACGCAAGCCCGATGGTTGCACGCCCAACCTGACCGCCACATGAATCGGAACCCGTCGCCTCAGGCCTTTTCCGAGAACAAAGCCACGATCACCTGCCGCAACCACCGGTTCCCCGGGTCGGCCTCGAAGCGCTTGCTCCAGTGCAGCGACACCGTGAAGTCGCGCAGTGGAAACGGCGGCTCGACGATGGCGTAGCCGCCTTCGGCGGCGAAGCCGCGCGCGATGTTGCGCGGCATCACCACGGCCAGGTCGGTGGCGCGCACGATGGCGGGCAGCACCATGAAATGCTCGGTCGTCAGGCGCAGGCGGTCTTCGAGGTTCAGCAGCTGCAGGATGCGCAAGGTGTCGGCATGGGTGCGCACGGCCACGTAGTCGAGCTCGTGCAGCGCGGCGAGCAGCGCCTGGCCGCTGCGCCGGCGCTTCACGAAGGGATGGTCGTGGCGCAGCAGCACGATGTAACGGTCTTTCAGCAGCTGGGTGCGCTGGGTGTCCTTCACGTGCGGCAGGAAGCCGAAGGCGCAGTCGACCTTGCCGCTGTCGAGTGCGGTGGCGATGTCGCCCGGCGCGAGCGGCATGGTTTCCACGCGCACGCCCGGCGCCAGCTCGCGCAGCCGCGCCATCAGCGCGGGCAGGAAGCGACCCTCGCCGATGTCGCTCATGTGGATGCGGAACAGCTTGCGCGAGGCGGCGGGGTCGAAGCGCTCGGGCTCGCTCAGCGCCTGCTGCAGCATGGCCAGCGCCGACTGCACGGGCACGGCCAGCCGCTCGGCGCGCGGCGTGGGCGCGACGCCGCCGAGGCTGCGCGTGAACAGCGCGTCGCCCAGCAGCAGGCGCAGCCGTGTGAGGCCGTGGCTGGCCGCCGGCTGCGTGAGGCCCAGCGCCTCGGCGGCGCGGCTCACGTTGCGGGTGCGGTAGACGGCGTCGAACAACCGCAGCAGGTTGAGGTCGACCGCGTCGATATGCACGCCATTCATATTCGATAGCTGGCTCATTGCATTGAAGTATGACGCAGGCCCGCCCACACTCCCGCGTTCTCCCCACGACAAGAAGCACGAGACACGATGGAAGTTTCATTCAGCAAGGAAGTGGAAATGCTGCGCCTGGGCGCGGGCGACACCTTCCACGGCGAGGGCATCCTCGCGATCACCAAGGGCCTGTTGCAATCGGGCGTGGCCTACGTCGGCGGCTACCAGGGCGCGCCGGTGTCGCACCTGCTCGACGTGATGGTGCAGGGCAAGGCCTACATGGACGAGCTGGGCGTGCACGTCGAGGCCTGCTCCAACGAGGCCTCGGCGGCGGCGATGCTCGGCGCGTCGATTCACTACCCGCTGCGCGGCGCGGTCACCTGGAAGTCGATCGTCGGCACCAACGTGGCGGCCGATGCGCTGTCGAACCTGTCGTCGCCCGGCGTGACCGGCGGCGTGCTGATCGTGGTGGGCGAAGACTACGGCGAAGGCGCCAGCGTGATCCAGGAGCGCACGCACGCCTACGCGCTCAAGTCGAGCATGTGCCTGCTCGATCCGCGGCCCGACCTGGGCGTGATGGTGCGCATGGTCGAACAGGGCTTCCAGCTGTCGGAGGCGTCGAACATGCCCTGCCTGATGGAGCTGCGCATCCGCACCTGCCACGTGCGCGGCAGCTTCGACTGCAAGGACAACATCGCGCCCGCCGTGTCGACACGCGCGCTGATGGACGAGCCGGCCGGCTTCAACTACATGAAGCTCGCGCACCCGCCCGTCACTTTCCGCCACGAGAAGCTCAAGGGCGACGAGCGCATGCCCGCCGCGCGCCGCCACATCGTGGCGAACGGCCTCAACGAGCTGATGCCCGGCCGGCGCCACCCCGACCTGGGCATCGTGGTGCAGGGCGGCCTGTACAACGCGCTGATCCGCAGCCTGCAGCAGCAGGGCCTGGCCGATGCCTTCGGCGACACCGACATTCCGATCCTCGTGCTCAACGTGACCTACCCGCTGGTGCCCGAGCAGGTGGCCGACTTCTGCGTGGGCAAGCGCGCGGTGCTGGTGGTGGAAGAAGGCCAGCCCGAGTACATCGAGCAGGACATTGCCACCCTGCTGCGCCGCCGCGACATCCAGACGCCGCTGCACGGCAAGGACCTGCTGCCGCAGGCCGGCGAGTACGGCGTGGAAGTGCTGTCGGGCGGCCTCGCGGCCTTTGCCGAGCGCTACCTCGGCGCGAGCGAAGCCGCCACGTCGGCGCAGGCCTGGCTGGCGGGCAACCGCGAACGCCGCGAAGCGGTGGCACGCCGACTCGATGCGCCGCTGCCCAACCGCCCGCCGAGCTTTTGCGTCGGCTGCCCCGAGCGGCCGGTGTTCTCTGCCCTCAAGCTCGCCCAGCAGGAGACCGGGCCGGTGCACATCGCGGCCGACATCGGCTGCCACGCCTTCGGCACCTTCGAGCCTTTTTCGATGGGCCACTCGATCCTCGGCTACGGCATGAGCCTGGCCAGCCGCGCGGGCGTGGCGCCGATGATGAACCGCCGCACGCTGTCGATCATGGGCGACGGCGGCTTCTGGCACAACGGCCTGCTCACGGGCGTGCAGAGCGCGCTCTTCAACGACGACGATGCGGTGCTGCTGATCTTCAAGAACGGCTACACCTCGGCAACAGGCACGCAGGACATCATCTCCACGCCCGACGACGAGATCAAGGAACGCGCCGTCGACAAGCAGCAGAGCCTGGTCGACAAGAACCAGACCATCGAGGCCACGCTCACGGGCCTGGGCGTGAAGTGGATGCGCACCGTCACCACCTACGACGTGGAGCGCATGCGCAAGACGCTCACCGAGGCGCTCACGAGCGACTTCAACGGCCTGAAGGTGGTGATCGCCGAGGGCGAATGCCAGCTCGAGCGGCAGCGCCGCATCAAGCCGTGGATCGCCGGCCTGCTGAAAAAAGGCAAGCGCGTGGTGCGCGTGAAGTATGGCGTCGACGAGGACGTGTGCAACGGCGACCACGCCTGCATCCGCCTGTCGGGCTGCCCCACGCTCACGCTGAAAGACAACCCCGATCCGCTGAAGGTCGACCCGGTGGCCGTGGTCATCGACGGCTGCGTGGGCTGCGGCCTGTGCGGCGCGAACGCGCATGCGGCCACGCTGTGCCCGAGCTTCTACCGGGCCGAGGTGGTGCAGAACCCGAAATGGCACGAACGCCTGTTGCACGGCCTGCGCGGCGCGATCGTCGGCGCGTTGCGGCCCGCATGAAAGAGAACCACGACATGGAACAGAACCGTCCCACCACCCTCCTCGTCTGCGCCCTCGGCGGCGAAGGCGGCGGCGTGCTCACCGAATGGCTGGTCGACACCGCGCGGCATGCGGGCTACGCGGCGCAGAGCACGTCGATCCCCGGCGTGGCGCAGCGCACCGGCGCCACCACCTATTACATCGAGGTGTTCCCGGTGCCGATGGCACAACTGGGCGGCCGGCGCCCCGTGTTCAGCCTGGGCCCGGTGCCGGGCGCGCTCGACGCCATCGTTTCGTCGGAGCTGCTGGAGACCACGCGCCAGATCGGCAACGGCATGAGCGCGCCGCTGCGCACGCTGGTCATCAGCTCGTCAGCGCGCGTGCTCACCACGGCCGAGCGCATGGTGCCCGGCGACGGCCGCGCCGACGCGCAGCGCCTGCTCGACGTGGTCAAGGCCTTCAGCCACGAGCACCACGTGCTCGACATGGGCGCCATGGCGCGCGAGGCCGGCACGGTGGTCAGCGCCGTGATGTTTGGCGCGATCGCGGGCAGCGGCCTCTTCCCGTTCCCGCGTGAAGCCTACGAGCGCGCGGTGCGCGGCGGCGACGCGGCCGCGCCCGACAAGCTCGGCAAGATGGCCGCCGCCAGCCTGCGCGGCTTTGCCGCCGCCTTCGAGGCCGTGCGCGCGCCGCGCGCCCAGGCCGCGTTCGTGCAGGGCGTGCTGGCCAGCGACGACACGCGCGACGCGCCCCCGACACCGCAGGCCCTGCCCGACGACTTGGCGCGCCGCTTTCCGCCCGCCGTGCAAGACATGCTCGCGCTCGGCCATGCGCGGGTGCGCGACTACCAGGACGGCGCCTACGCCGCGCTGTATGCCGAGCGCCTCGCGCGGGTGCTCGAGGCCGAGCGCGCCGCCGATCCGTCGGGCGCGCAGGGCTTCGCGGTCACGCGCGAAATGGCGCGCTGGCTGGCGCTGTGGATGGCCTTCGACGACATCGTGCGCGTGGCCACGCTGAAGGGCCGCGCCAGCCGCGCGCAGCGCGTGCGCCAGGAAGTGCGCGCGGGCGACGAAGACATCGTGAAGGTCTTCGACCACTTCAAGCCCGGCGCGCCCGAGTTCGCGGCGCTGCTGCCGCCGTCGCTCGCGCGCCGCGTGACCGCATGGGACCGTGGCCGCCAGTCGCGCGGACTTGCGCCGTGGGCCTTGCCGCTGCAGGTGGGCAGCCACTCGGTGCTGGGCATGGCCTCGCTGCGCGTGCTGGCTTCGCTCACCTGGCTGCGCCGGCGCGGCAGCCGCTTTGCCGAGGAGCAGGCGCTGATCGAACGCTGGCTCGCTGCCGTCGAGACCGGCACGCGCACGCACTGGGCGCTGGGCCGCGAGCTGGCGCTGTGCGGCCGGCTCATCAAGGGCTACGGCAGCACCAACGAGCGCGGCAAGCACAACCTGCTGCATGTGATCGACGAGCTCGCCGGCCGCGCCGCGCTGCCGCCCGCCGCGCGCGCCGAGGCGATTGCGGCGGCCCGCGAGGCCGCGCTCGCGGACGAAGGCGGCAAGGCGCTCGACGCCGCGCTCACGCGCCACGGCGCCGCGCCGCGCCCGGTGCAGGCGCAACCCATCCGCTGGATGAAGCGGCCCAAGACAACGACCACGACCTGAGAGACAAAGAACCATGACCCCACGCCCCACCGCTGCCCCGTCGCCGTCACGCCGGCTGCTGCTGGCGCTCGCCCTGGCGGGTACCGCCTTGTGCGCGCCCGCCGTGCACGCCGACACCTGGCCGTCCAAGCCCATCAAGGTGATCGTCAACTTCCCGGCCGGCGGCGCGGCCGACCAGCTCGCACGCGCCGTCTCGCAGCCGCTGCAGGAGGCGCTGAAGCAGCCCGTGGTGATCGAGAACCGCGGCGGCGCCAACGGCAACGTCGGCGGCGAGGCCGTGGCGCGTGCGGCGGCCGATGGCTACACGCTGCTCATGAGCTCGGGCGGCATGGTGTCGGTGAACCCGCACCTGTATGCGCGCATGGGCTTCGACCCCGCGAAGGACCTGGTGCCCGTGGCCGCCGCCGCGCGCGTGCTGGTGTTTCTGGTCACGCGCCCTTCGCTGCCGCCGACCGACGTGAAGTCGTTCATGGCCTACCTCAAGGCCAACCCCGGCAAGCTCTCGTACGGCTCGCCGGGCAACGGCAGCTCGCCGCACCTGGCGGGCGAGATGTTCAAGAGCCAGGCCGGCCTGTTCGCGCTGCACGTGCCCTACCGCGGCGCCGCGCCCGCGCTGCAAGATTTGCTGGCCGGCCAGATCGACTACGCCTTCGACCCCGGCATTGCGCTGAACCAGGTGCGCGCCGGCAAGCTCAAGCTGCTGGCCGTGGGCAGCCCGCACCGCTCGTCGCAGTTCCCCGACGTGCCCACGCTCGACGAGGCCGGCCTGCGCGGCTTCGACGCCGACACGGTGTTCGGCTTCTACGCACCGGCCGGCACGCCGCCCGAGGTGGTGGCGCAGCTCAACACGCAGATCAACCGCGCGCTCGCGCTGCCGGCAGTGAAGGAGCGCATCGCGGCCATCGGCGGCGAGCCGGCGCCGGGCACGCCGGCCGACTTCCAGCGCCGTGCGGCGGCAGACTCGCAACGCTTCGGCGCGCTGATCCGCGAGCGCGGCATCAAGGCCGACTGAGGGGCCTAGGACAATCGACGGATGAACAGCACCACGTCTTCTCCCGACGCTTCCGGCAAGGAAGCCGTCTACACCGCACGCGTCGAGTTCGGCGACTGCGACCCGGCCGGCATCGTCTGGTTTCCCAATTTCTTCCGCTGGATCGACGCGGCCTCGCGCCACTTCTTCGCCGAGTGCGGCGTGCCGCGCTGGGAAGAAACCGCCCAGACCCTCGGCGTGATCGGCACGCCGCTGGTCGACACGCACACGCGCTTCGTCAAGGCGGCCAGCTACGGCGACACGCTGCACATCGCGGTGCGCATCACCGAGTGGCGCGACAAGAGCTTCGTGCAGACCTACCGCGTGACGCGCGGCGACGACCTGATCCTCGAATGCGAAGAGGTGCGGATCTTTGCGGCGAAGCGCGAAGGCGGCGGCATCCGCGCGGTGCCGATTCCGCCGACGATCCGCGCGCTCTGCACGGGCTGAACCACGGGGCCTGCAGGCTCATCAGGCTGCGTCGCGACGCAGCTGCGTGAGCAGGCCTTCCACGCCGAGGTCGATCAGGTCGAAGGCCTCGATGAAGGCCTGGTGGCCGCCGTACCACGGGTCGGGCACGTCACCGCCGATGGCCTGCGCAAACTCCGAGAGCAGGCGCACCTTGCGCGCGGCATCGGCCGGTGCGCGCCTGCGCAACGCGGCGCAGTGCTGCTGCGTCATGCCGACGAGCCAATCGAAGCGATCGAAGTCGGCCGCACGCACCTGGCGTGCGCGGTGCGCGGGCATCTCGATGCCGCGCCGCAGCGCCTCGGCCACCGAGCGCGGGTCGGGCGGATTGCCGCGCTCCTCGTCGGAGATGGCGGCGCTGTCGACCTCCACCGCGAAGCCCGCGAGGCGCGCCTTGTGGACCAGCAGCGCGTGCGCGGTCGGCGAGCGGCAGATGTTGCCGGTGCAGATGAACAGGACGGCGGGGGTGCTTGTCTTCATGCGCGTCGACTATAGGCACAGAGGGCAGGCATTCGGCATAGGCCACCCTACCCATGCCATCCCCCGGTCGGGGGATGGCACGAGGGAGCGATGGCGAATCGCACCGCCCTCTCCTATGGACAGCTCCCATATCTTCGGTATCGCCTGACACAACTCCTTGCGCTTCACTACGGTCCATGGTCAGAGCAAAGGAGGTCACCATGCCCAGACCCAGTCTTCACAGCGCGAGCATCACGCTGAAACTTCCCTTCGACATGAGCGCCGCGCAAGAGGTCGAGGCCCTGCGCGCCGCGGGCATTCCGGTGGACGACCTGGGCAATGCCATGTCGGGCTTCCTGTTCGTGCGCTTCAGCGACGGTTGGCGCGGCGACTCGAACGTCTTCCGCTGGTTTCCGAGCCCCATCGAACGCAGCGCGAACGAGCCCCAGCTCCATCCCACGCAACCGCGACGCAGCCTCTCGCTGCATGCCAAGGGTTGACGCTGGCAATGATGCGGTGCAACAATCCGGAGATCATCATTTCGGAGCCCCGTGCGTGGACAGTGCCAGTTGGATCAGTGACAAGACGCGTGCCTCGGCAGGCGTGACACCCCCGGCCCTCTAGCGCAGGCAGCTCCCGCGCTTGCGGCCGCCGTGTCCGCAGCGCGAACCCCTTGCCCCACGGGCAAGCGGCTCCCCCTACCGATTCCCGTTGTTCTTCGTCGCTGACTTTGTCAGTCAGCTTGCGTGCGTCCGTGCGCGAGGCCCTTCAGCGTGAAGGAGCCTTGTCATGCGCCAGTATCAAATTCGTCCGTTGCATTCGCAGACGCGACCGTCGCACGGTCGCCCGTCGGCGCACGCCGCTGCGCAAGTGCCTGCCCGCGTGGGCCCGGCGCCGCACGTCGACGACGAGCAGGCCCTGGACCGCGCCGCCGCGCTGTGGACCACGCGCCGCATCCGCAGCTTCTTCCTGCTGCTCGAACAGCCCGGCCACGGCACCACGCGCCGCTGAAGCCCGCCCCTGCCACCCTCACAGAACAGGAGGCCCCCATGGACCCGGACCCTTGCTTGCGCCGCTGTGCGCCGCCTTCTTCCTTGCCCGATCGATCCCCCATTCACCTCGCAGCCTGCCGTGCTGCGGAGGAGCCCCGCCGGCTGACTGCTGAGTAAGCACGTCGTCACGGGCGTTTCCTTCCTTCGCGGCGCGCCGCACCCGAAGGAGAAACTCCCATGACCCGCGAACGCCTGCGGCGTGTCGTGCGGACGGCCACGGCCGCCCGTTCCAACGCCCGCCCCCTTGCCTTCCGCCGCACCGCGCCAGGCCACGCCTGGCTCGCCACGCTCTGCGGCCTTGCCGCCACGCAGACCCACGCCGCCGGCGGCCACCATTCGGTGGACGACGCCGCCATCCTCGATCCGGGCCAGTGCCAGATCGAGACCTGGGGCGGTCAGCGCCTCGTACACCTCGGCCCCGCCTGCCGCGTCGGCCCGGTCGAGCTGGGCCTGAACCTCGAGCGTGAGCGCAACGCCGACGGCCGCACCGTGCGCGCCGGCCCGCAGATCAAGTGGGCTTTTGCGCTCACCGACACGCTGAGCACCGGCGTGCTGGCCTCGGCCTCGTGGCAACGCAGCAACGCCGGCAATGCCTCGCTGCGCCTCACCGACAGCAGCGTGGTGATCCCCGTCACCTGGCAGTTCGACGACGCATGGCGCGCCCACCTGAACCTGGGCCGCGACTTCCATCGCGCACAGCCGAGCACCAGCCACTCGGGCGCGGCGCTCGAATGGGCCGCCCTGCCCGCGCTGTCGCTCGTGGCCGAGCGCTTCCGCGAAGGCGGGCGCAACGCCTGGCGCGCCGGCCTGCGCTGGACGGCCACGCCGTCCGTCAACGTCGATCTCAGCCACGCACGCGACCTGCGCCACGACGGCCCGCGCGGCTGGACGCTGGGCCTCACCTGGGCGTTCGCTCGCTGAGCGCCCCCACACAGGAGAAGAAAAATGAAGAACGTCCTGAAGTCCTTTTTCGAAAGCTTCCTGCGCAGCCGCCACATGCTGCATCACTTCGAGCGCTGGCAGACGCTGCTGAGCGCCAAGCCCAGCAGCCTCGGCTCGGCCGCGATGCCGCCCGAGATCGCCAAGGCGCTGGCCGCCGCCTCGCACACCGACGCGGGCGAGGTGCTGGTGCGCCTGAACAGCTCGTCGCAAGGCCTGACCGAGGCCCACGCGCTGGCGCTGCGCAAGCGGCTGGGCAGCAACGAGGTGCGCCACGAGCAGCCGCTGCCGTGGTGGAACCACCTGTGGCAGTGCTACCGCAACCCCTTCAACCTGCTGCTGACGGTGCTCGCGCTGGTCTCCTACATCACCGAGGACACGAAGGCCACGGTGGTGATCGGCAGCATGGTGCTGCTGTCGACCGTGCTGCGCTTTCTGCAGGAGTCGCGCTCCAACAAGGCCGCCGACCGGCTCAAGGCGATGGTCAGCAACACCTCGACGGTGCTGCGCCCCGCGCCGGGCGAGAAGGCCGGACGCGCGGGCGACGACGGCTTCGACCTCGCGCACGCCGGCACGCTGCGCATGGAAGTGCCGATGCGCGACCTCGTGCCCGGCGACGTGATCGCGCTGTCGGCCGGCGACATGATCCCGGCCGATGCGCGCCTGCTCTCGGCCAAAGACCTGTTCATCAGCCAGTCGGCGCTCACCGGCGAATCGATGCCGGTGGAGAAGTTCGCAGCCACCGCGGCCGACCACCAGGCCGGCGTGCTGGAACGCGACAACCTGCTCTTCATGGGCACCAACGTGATCAGCGGCACCGCCACCGCGGTGATCGTGCACACGGGCGAGCGCACCTTCTTCGGCGCACTGGCCCAGCGCGTGAGCGCGACCGATCGCGGCACCACCGCCTTCCAGGCCGGCATCAACCGCGTGAGCTGGCTGCTGATCCGCTTCATGCTGGTGATGGCGCCGCTGGTGCTGGTGATCAACGGCGTGACCAAGGGCGACTGGTGGGAGGCGGCGCTGTTCGCGCTGTCGATCGCGGTCGGCCTCACGCCCGAGATGCTGCCGATGATCGTGACCGCCACGTTGGCCAAGGGCGCGGTCGTGATGTCGCGCCAGAAGGTGATCGTGAAGCGGCTCGAAGCCATCCACAACTTCGGCGCGATGGACGTGCTGTGCACCGACAAGACCGGCACGCTCACGCAGGACCGCATCGTGCTCGAACGCCACACCAACGCCTGGGGCGAAGACTCCGACCACGTGCTGCAGCAGGCCTACCTCAACAGCTTTCACCAGACGGGGCTGAAGAACCTGCTCGACAAGGCCGTGCTCAGCCACGCCGAAGTGCAGCTCGACGCGCAGCTGCAGACCAGCTGGCGCAAAGTCGACGAAGTGCCCTTCGATTTCTCGCGCCGCCGCATGTCGGTGGTGGTGGCGCACGGCGACGACGAGCACCTGCTGATCTGCAAGGGTGCGCTCGAAGAGATCCTGTCGGTGTGCACCTCGGTCGAACGCGGCGCCGAAGTGCTCGCGCTCGACGCCGACGTGATGGCGCGCATCCACCGCGTGGCCTCGGAGCTCAACGCCCAGGGCCTGCGCGTGGTGGCCGTGGCCAGCCGCACGCTCCATGCCGATGCGCGCAAGCCGGCCTACAGCGTGGCCGACGAAGCGGGGCTCACACTGCTGGGTTACGTGGCCTTTCTCGATCCGCCGAAGGAATCGACCGCGCCCGCGCTGCTGGCGCTGGCCGCGCACGGCGTGGCGGTGAAGGTGCTGACGGGCGACAACGAACTGGTCACGCGCAAGGTCTGCGGCGACGTCGGCATCGACGCCGGGCGCATGGTGCTGGGCCACGAGGTCGAGCGCATGAACGAGGCCGAGCTGCGGCAGGTGGTGGAAATGCGCCAGGTGTTCGCCAAGCTCACGCCCGCGCACAAGGAGCGCATCGTGCAGGCGCTGCATGCCAACGGCCACGTGGTCGGCTTCATGGGCGACGGCATCAACGACGCGCCCGCGCTGCGCGCCGCCGACATCGGCATCTCGGTGGACGGTGCGGTGGACGTGGCC
The DNA here is from genome assembly GCF_002754375.1 of Variovorax sp. 54. Classification (NCBI taxonomy): domain Bacteria; kingdom Pseudomonadati; phylum Pseudomonadota; class Betaproteobacteria; order Burkholderiales; family Comamonadaceae; genus Variovorax; species Variovorax sp. 54. Next base: position 4,973,609 of record NZ_PEFF01000001.1, on the reverse strand, counting down.
AAGGAATCGGCCGACATCATCCTGCTCGAGAAGAGCCTCATGGTGCTGGAGCAAGGCGTGATCGAAGGCCGCCGCACCTTCGCCAACATGCTCAAGTACATCAAGATCACGGCCAGCTCGAACTTCGGCAACGTGTTCTCGGTGCTGGTGGCCAGTGCCTTCCTGCCCTTTTTGCCGATGCTGCCGCTGCACCTGCTGGTGCAGAACCTGCTGTACGACGTGTCGCAGATCGCGATCCCGTTCGACAACGTGGACGAAGAGTTTCTGAAGACGCCGCAGCGCTGGAACCCGGCCGACCTGGGCCGCTTCATGGTGTTCTTCGGACCGCTGAGCTCGGTGTTCGACATCCTGACCTTCACCGTGATGTGGTTCGTGTTCGCGGCCAACACGCCGGAGCACCAGACGCTGTTCCAGTCGGGCTGGTTCATCGAAGGCCTGCTGTCGCAGACGCTCATCGTGCACCTGATCCGCACGCGCAAGATTCCGTTCCTGCAAAGCCGCGCGGCCTGGCCGCTGCTGGCCATGGGCGCGGCGATTGCGGCGGTCGGCATCTGGCTGCCGATGGGGCCGCTGGCGCACTACTTCAAACTGCAGGCGCTGCCGCTCGCGTACTTCCCGTGGCTGGTGCTGATGCTGGTCGGCTACGCAACGCTGACGCAGGCCGTGAAGGGCTGGTACGCGCGCAGGTACGGCTGGCAATAAGACAAGCATCACCAGAAGAACGCAGGATTGCGGCTGTCACACAAGGCCGCTACCCTGCGCCGCACACAGAGGATCAGGAGGATCACTCACCATGGAAGCCATCCGCAACATCAACCTGCACTCGCTGCTGAACACCTTCATCAGCGTGGGCGCGGCCTTTCTGCTCGGCTCGCTGATCGGATTCGAACGCCAGATGCGCCAGCGCACCGCGGGGCTGCGCACCAACACACTCGTGGCCGTCGGCGCCGCCGTGTTCGTCGACATGGCGGCCCGCCTGGGCGGCCCCGACGGCTCGGTGCGCGTGGTCGCCTACGTGGTCTCGGGCATCGGTTTTCTGGGCGCGGGCGCCATCATGAAAGAAGGCGCCAACATCACGGGCCTGAACACGGCCGCCACGCTGTGGGGGTCTGCGGCAGTGGGCGCCTGCGCGGGCGCCAACCTGCTGGGCGAAGCACTGATCGCGGCGCTCTTCGTGCTCGCGAGCAACACGCTGCTGCGCCCGGTGGTGAACCGCATCAACCGCCGCCCGGTGCACGAGGAATCGAGCGAGGCGACCTACACGGTGCGCGTGATCTGCTCACGCGCGGCGCGGCCCGAGGTGATGGACCAGCTGCTGGTGCAGCTGGAAGCCGCGAACTACCCGGTGCGCGACATCGACCAGCACGCCTTCGGCACGGCCGACACGGAGATTGCAGCGACGCTCTACGCCACCGCGGTCGAGCCCGAAGAGCTCGACCAGGTGATCGCAGAACTGGAAGCCTTGGAAGGCGTACAGCAGGCGTTCTGGAACGCCAGCGCCGAGGATTAAACGCCGAGGATCGAAACGGCCTTGGTGTTCAGGTAAGCCTCGATCGCCTCCGGGCCACCTTCCGAACCGTAGCCCGAATCCTTCACGCCGCCGAACGGCATTTCCGGCGAAGGCGTGGCGGGCTGGTTGATCCACAGCATGCCGAGCTCGAGCTTCTGGCTCAGCAGGTGCGCGCTCTTGATCGACTTGGTGAAGGCATAGCCGGCCAGGCCGAAAGGCAGGCGGTTGGCTTCGGTGATGGCTTCTTCGAGCGTGTCGAAACCGCGGATCGCGGCGATGGGGCCGAAGGGTTCATTGTTGAACACGTCGGCGTCCAGCGGCACGTCGGTGATGACGGTGGGCGCGAAGAAGTTGCCGGTGTCGCCGACGCGGTCGCCGCCGGTGGCGATGGTGGCGCCCTTCTTGCGCGCGTCTTCCAGCACGTGGGCCATGGCCGTAAGGCGGCGGGCGTTGGCCAGCGGGCCGAGGTTGGTGCCTTCGGCCAGGCCGTCGCCCATCTTCAGGCCTTCGGCGTGCTTGACCAGCAGGCTCGCGAACTCGTGGCGCAGGCTGTTGTGCACCAGGAAGCGGGTCGGCGAGATGCAGACCTGGCCCGCGTTGCGGAACTTGGCGGCACCGGCGGCCTTGACGGCCAGCGCCACGTCGGCGTCTTCGGCCACGATCACCGGGGCGTGGCCGCCCAGTTCCATCGTGACGCGCTTCATGTGCGAACCGGCCAGCGCGGCCAGCTGCTTGCCGACCGGGGTGGAGCCGGTGAACGTGACCTTGCGGATGATCGGGTGCGCGATGAGGTAGCTCGATATCTCGCCCGGGTTGCCGAACACGAGGCCCACGACGCCGCCCGGAATGCCGGCGTCGACAAAAGCCTTCAGCAGCGCGGCCGGCGAGGCCGGGGTTTCTTCGGGCGCCTTCACCAGGAAGGAGCAGCCGGTGGCGAGCGCGGCGCCGAGCTTGCGCACGATCTGGTTGACGGGGAAGTTCCACGGCGTGAAGGCCGCGACCGGGCCGACCGGCTCCTTGATGACCAGCTGCTGCGCAGCCAGGTTGCGCGAGGGCACGATGCGGCCGTACACGCGGCGGCCTTCGTCGGCGAACCACTCGATGATGTCGGCGGCGGCCATCATTTCGACCTTGGCCTCGCCCAGCGGCTTGCCTTGCTCCTGCGTCAGCAGCTTGGCGATGTCCAGGGCGCGTTCGCGGATCAGGCCGGCGGCGCGGCGCATCACGGCGGCGCGCTCGTTGGCGGGCGTGTCGCGCCAGGCTTCGAAGCCACGCTGGGCGGCGGCCAGGGCACGGTCGAGGTCGACGATGCTGGCATGCGCCACCTTGCCGATGGCCTTGCCGGTGGCGGGGTTCAGCACGTCGAGCGTCTTGCCGTCGGCGGCGTCGACCCATTGGCCGTCGATCAGCAGGCGGGTGTCGGTGTAGGTGGCGGTCATGGCGAACTCTTTCCTTCGAGGACTGGATGGTGAAAACGAAACGGGAAATCGGGCGCGCGGCGCGGCACCCCGTGGGGGTGCGCATGCGACAACGGCGGCCAAGCGCCGCCGGGGCCGTAGATTAACCTGAGTTCACAAAGCTTGCCCGCGGCCCCGCAGGGGCCCGGGGGTCCTCCGGCTCCGAGAGGGAGCCGGCCCGAACCTGCCTACAGCACGAGGATCGCGCGGAAGTCGTTGACGTTGGTGTTCGTCGGACCGGTCACGAACAGGTCGCCGATGGCGTCGAAGTAGCCGTAGGCGTCGTTGCGGTCGAGATGGTCGGAGAGCTTCTTGCCCTGTGCCGTGGCGCGCGCCAGGGTGTCGGGCGTGACGAAGGCGCCGGCGTTGTCTTCCACGCCGTCGATGCCGTCGGTGTCGGCGGCCAGCGCCCACACCTGTGGCTGGCCCATGAGCGCGCCCGCCAGGCCCATGCAGAACTCGCCGGCCCGCCCGCCACGGCCCTTGACCTGGCCGGGTTGGCGCGGGCGGATGGTGACGGTGGTTTCGCCACCCGACAGGATGACGCAGGGCCGGGCGAACGGTTCGCCGCGCAGCGCCACGGCACGGGCGAGCGCCGCATGCACCTTGCCCACTTCGCGCGATTCGCCTTCGATTTCGTCGCTCAGCACGTGCACGCCGATGCCGGCGGCGCGCGCGGCCGCAGCGGCAGCTTCGAGCGACTGCTGCGGCGTGGCGATCAGGTGCGTGCTGTGGCCGGCGAACACGGCGTCGTCGGGCTTGGGGGTTTCGAGCGCGCCGCTGTCGAGCTGCGCGCGCACGGGCGCCGGCACCTCGATGCCGTAGCGGTCGAGGATGGCGAGCGCGTCGGCGCAGGTGGTGGCGTCGGGCACGGTGGGGCCGCTGGCGATCACGGCCGGGTCGTCGCCGGGCACGTCGCTGATGGTGAGCGTGACCACGCGCGCCGGCGCGCAGGCCGCCGCGAGCCGGCCGCCCTTGATGCGCGAGAGGTGCTTGCGCACGCAGTTCATCTCGCCGATGTGGGCGCCGCTGTCGAGCAGCTGCGTGTTGATGCGCTGCTTGTCGGCCAGCGTGAGGCCCTCGGCCGGCAGCACCAGCAGCGACGAGCCGCCGCCGGAGATCAGGCACAGCACGAGGTCGTCGGCCGTGAGGCCCTGCGTGAGCGCCAGGATGCGCTCGGCCGCCTGCTTGCCGGCCGCGTCGGGCACGGGGTGCGCGGCCTCGACGAGTTCGATGCGCTGCGGCAGGCCTGCGGGGCGCGGCGGGATGTGGTCGTAGCGCGTGACGACCAGGCCCGACAACGGGGCGTCGGCCGGCCATAGGGCTTCGAGCGCCTGCACCATCGAACCGCCGGCCTTGCCGGCGCCGAGCACCACGGTGCGACCCTTGGGCGGTTTCGGCAGATGCGCACCCAGCGTGGACAGCGGCAGTGCGCGGTCCACCGCCACGCGGTACAGGTGTTCGAGGAAGGCGCGCGGGGCTTCGCGCGGATCGGGAATGGCGGTGGCAGAGGGCGAGGTCGATGCGGTCATGGCTTGCGTGTTGTCTCCGTTCGGCGATTGTGCGATGACCGGCGGCCCACGCTCGCGGACCGCGGCCTTCTTCTAGTTCGTCTTGGCGCCGGCCTGGAACCAGCGGCTGATCAACGCCCGCTCTTCGTCGGTGATGTTCGTTGCGTTGTTCATCGGCATGATCTTGGTCACCACGACCTGCTGGTAGATCGCCTGGGCATGCGCCGCCACCTGGTCGGGCGTGTCGACGCGCACGTTCTTCATCTGCACGGCCGCGCCGTGGCACATGAAGCAGCGCTGCTCGAGCACCTTCTGCACGTCCTGGTAGGCCACGGCGGGCACGGCCTGGGCGGCGGTGGCCGCAACCGGCGCCACTGGCTCCGGCTTCATCCACACGATCGTGAGGCCCAGCACCGCGATGCCGACCATGGCGTAGGGCAGCGGGTTGCCCGCGTTGCCCAGCTTGAAGCGGTGGCGCACCACGAAGAACTGCCGGATGGCGGCGCCGCCGAGCATGATCAGCAGCAGCACGATCCAGTTGTACTTGTGCGTGTAGGTGAAGCTGTAGTGGTTGCTCAGCATCGCGAACAGCACCGGCAGCGTGAAGTAGGTGTTGTGCACGCTGCGCTGCTTGCCGCGCTGGCCGTGCACCGGATCGACCGGCCGGCCTTCGCGCAGCGCCTTCACGTTCTTGCGCTGGCCCGGGATGATCCAGAAGAACACGTTGCCGCTCATGGTGGTGGCCATCATGGCGCCCACCAGCAGGAAGGCCGCGCGGCCCGCGAACCACTGGCAGGCCAGCCAGGTCGCGAAGACGATGAAGACCGCGATCAGCACGCCGACGATGGTGTCGCCGTTCTTGCGGCGCCCGAAGATCTGGCAGATGCCGTCGTAAACCATCCAGAACACGACGAAGAAGGCCAGCGCCACGGCAATGGCGGCGCCGGGCTGCCAGTCCATCTTGCTCTTGTCGATGAGGTACGTGCTCGCGTTCCACAGGTACGACATCGTGAACAGCGCAAAGCCCGTGAGCCACGTCGAGTAGCTCTCCCAGTACGACCAGTGCAGGTGGTCGGGCAGCTTCTTGGGCGCCAGCGCGTACTTCTGGCTGTTGTAGAAACCGCCGCCGTGCACGGCCCATTGCTCGCCGCCCACGCCCTTGTCGAGCGATTCGGGGTCCTGCGGCTTCTCGAGGCTGTTGTCCAGCATCACGAAGTAGAAGGAGGCGCCGATCCATGCGATGGCGGTGATGACGTGGACCCAGCGCAGCAGCAGGTTGGCCCAGTCGAGGTAGTAGCTTTCCATATAGCGCTCTCTCAACCCTCTAGACGCGTGGGGCGCCGATGAGGGGTTTCAGCCTGCTCACCACTGCGGGCGCTGTAAGCAGAGAAAGTGCCGCGAACGCAGGTCCGTTGAAAACGACCTCGCTCCGCTGCGGCTTGTTGTGGACCGAAAGTGTATACAGTTTTGACACGAGGCGGGATGCTATTTGCGGCGTTGCCGCCAAGGGAAAACCCTGTTCAGCCCAGCGATTGCAACAACTGTGCCGCCACGGCCACCGCGATCACCTCGGGTTCCTTGCCCGTGATGCCGGGCACGCCGATCGGGCAGGTGACGCGCGCCAGCTCGTCGGCCGTGAAGCCGCGCGCCTCCAGCCGGTGGCGGAAGGTGGCCCATTTGGTCTTGCTGCCGATGAGGCCGATGTAGGGCAGGTCGTTGCGCGTGCGCAAACGCTTCAGGCAGGCGATGACGATGTCGAGGTCTTCGGCATGGCTGAAGCTCATGATCAGCACGCGGCTGCCGGGCGCGAGCGCAGCCACGGCGTCCTGCACGGGCTCGGAGTGCTCGGTGTCGATCTGCGCAGGCAGTGCGTCGGGGAACACGCCGTCGCGGCTGTCGATCCAGCGCACCGAGAACGGCAGCACGGCCAGCAGGCGCGCCAGCGCTGCGCCCACGTGGCCGCCGCCGAACAGCGCCACGGGTTCGAGCTGGGCGACCAGTTCTTTTTGTAGCGCGGGCGCGTCGGCCGCGCCGATGCGCCGGTAGGTCAGGAACATCACGCCGCCGCAGCACTGCCCCAGGCTTGGGCCCAGCGGGTAGCGCTGCACGCCGTCGAGGCTGCGCGTGCCGGCCAGGATCTCGCGTGCTTCCTGCGTGGCCTGGAACTCCAGCTGACCACCGCCGATGGTGGCCGTGAGCCCGTCGGCCCACACGGCCATCCAGGTGCCGGCCTCGCGCGGGGCCGAGCCCTGCGTCGATTCGACGCGCACCAGCACGGCGTCTTCATGGCGAAGACGCATCAGCAATTGATCGACCGCACCGGTCATTCGAAAACCTCCGCGCTCCGCGCTGCGGTGCGAGCTTGCTTGGGGCGGCCCGGCGCTGCGCATGCCCGATACCTTCGGTTGCCTGGACCGCAACGACTCACGGTATAACCCCGGCGATGATGACGAACCGCCAGCTTACGCCGCGCCGCCTCGCCTGGGCCGCCACTGTTCTTTCCGCCTTGTGGCTCGCCGGCTGCGGCTCGACGGGCTCGGTGCCCGGCCAGCTCAGCGGCACCAGCAGCGCGCAGGGCAGCGGGCCCGCACCGCGCGCTTCGAGCGCGGCCACCGCGCGCGACTACCGCCGCGATGCGGCACGCCACATCTACAACGCCAACCCCTCGCGCATCTACAAGGGCCAGATGCCGCCCCTGCTGTACGCGGTCGGCACCTTGCAGGTGAACCTCGACACGGGCGGCAAGGTGGTCTCGATGCACTGGCTGCGCGCGCCCAAGCACGCGCCCGAAGTGATCGCCGAGATCGAACGCGCCGTGCTGCAAGCCGCGCCCTTCCCGCCCGCCCAGCGCCTGGGCGCGGTCACGTGGACCGACACCTGGCTGTGGGACAAGAGCGGGCGCTTCCAGCTCGACACCCTGACTGAGGGCCAACAGCAAGGCGACTGAGAACGCGGCCGGAGGCATTCGCGAGGGGGCCGCCGCGCACGGCCGCCCGAAGCGGCCGGCCCGCCCCCGATAGGGGGTTGGCGAAGCGACACGAAGTGCGCGAAGCCTGGGGGCGAGCATCAAGACCCGCGGTACGTGGAGTAGCTCCACGGGCTCACCAGCAAGGGCACGTGGTAGTGCTGGTCGGTGTGCGCCACACCGAAGTCCAGTGCCACCTTGTTCAGGAAGTTCGGCTCCGGCAGCGTCACGCCGCGGGCCTTGAAATAACCCGCCACGTCGAACACCAAGCGGTAGGTGCCGACCTTGATCGAGTGGTTGTCGTACAGCGGGCCGTCGCTGCGGCCGTCCGAATTCAGCGTGAAGCGCTTCACCAGCGTCGCGGCGTCGCCGTCGGTGGTGTACAGCGCCACCTCCATGCCGGCCGCGGGGCCGCCGTGCATCGTGTCCAGTACGTGAGTGCTCAAACCCATGGGGCGTTCCTTCAAAAAATGGTGCCGGATCGGTGAGATCGGGGAGACCAGAGGGGTGGGAAATTCCGGTGGACAAAAGTGTATACAGTTACCGGCTTTGGGTCTATCATGAAAAACATGGAGTCCTCCACCACCCGTTCGATCGTCGATGCCCTCACGAAGGCCATCGTCGAGCACCGCCTTCAGCCCGGCACCAAGCTCGCCGAGCAGAAGCTGGCCGATCACTTCGGCGTGTCGCGCACGCTGGTGCGCCAGGCGCTGTTCCAGCTCTCGCAGAACAAGCTGATCCGGCTCGAGCCGGCACGCGGGGCCTTCGTGGCCGCGCCCGCCGTCGACGAGGCCAAGCAGGTGTTCGCCGTGCGCCGCATGCTCGAGGCCGAAATGACCCGAGCCTTCGTGCGCAGCGTCACGCCGGCCAAGATCAAGGCGCTCAAGGAGCACGTGGCGCTCGAGAAATCAGCCGTCGGCGGCGAAGACGTTTCGGGCCGTACCGAGCTGCTCGGCGACTTCCACGTGCGCATGGCCGAGCTCATGGGCAACCAGGTGCTGGCGCAAATCTTGGGCGAGCTGATCTCGCGCTGCGCCCTCATCACGCTCATGTACCAGAGCACCAGCGCCGCCGAGCACTCCAACGACGAGCACGCCGACATCGTGAAGGCGCTGGCCGCACGCGACGAAGAACTCGCCGTGCGCCTCATGACCGAGCACCTGGAACACGTCGAGGCCAACCTCACCTTCGACCGCAAGGTCCCGACCAACGACATCGCCCTCGCGCTCTCATGACCACCCCCGTTGCTTGCTCACTTCGTGTAGCCGCCTCCCCCCTCAAGGGGGCAACACCAGTGGCCCGGCAAAGCCGGTTCCACGGTGTTTCGCGAATGGGTCACGACCACTGCCACGATCGTTCTTGATATGACTGTCTACGACACCACCCAGCCCTACCCACGCGACCTCGTCGGCTACGGCCGCAACCCGCCCCACGCCCGCTGGCCCGGCGGCGCGCGCGTGGCGGTGCAGTTCGTCCTCAACTACGAAGAAGGCGGCGAGAACGCCACGCTGCACGGCGACGCGGGTTCGGAGCAGTTTCTTTCCGAGATGTTCAATCCGGCGAGCTTCCCCGACCGGCACATCAGCATGGAAGGCATCTACGAGTACGGCTCGCGCGCCGGCGTGTGGCGCATCCTGCGCGAGTTCGAAAAGCGCGGCCTGCCGCTCACCGTGTTCGGCGTGGGCATGGCACTGGAGCGCTACCCCGAGCTCACGGCCGCATTCAAGGAACTCGGCCACGAAATCGCCTGCCACGGCTGGCGCTGGATTCACTACCAGAACCTCGACGAAGCCACCGAGCGCGAGCACATGCGCCTGGGCATGGAAGCGATCGAAAAGCTCACCGGCGAGCGCGCGCTCGGCTGGTACACCGGCCGCGACAGCCCGCGCACGCGCCGCCTCGTGGCCGACTACGGCGGCTTCGAATACGACAGCGACTATTACGGCGACGACCTGCCCTTCTGGATGAAGGTGCAGAAGACCGACGGCAGCGTGGTGCCGCAGCTCATCGTGCCCTACACGCTCGACGTGAACGACATGCGCTTTGCGCTGCCGCAGGGCTACTCGCACGCCGACCCGTTCTTCCAGTACATGAAGGACACCTTCGACGCGCTGTACGCCGAAGGCGATCCGAACGGCGACGACAGCCCCAAGATGATGAGCATCGGCATGCACTGCCGCCTGCTCGGCCGCCCCGGCCGCATCACGGCGCTGCAGCGTTTTCTCGATCACATCGCCACGCACGACAAGGTCTGGGTCTGCCGCCGCGTCGACATCGCGCGCCACTGGAAGCAGGCGCACCCCTTCGAAGCCGGAGCCGCATCATGAGCACCCCTCTCCTCACCCTTGCCCAACTCAACGCCGCGGGGCCGGCCGCTGCCGTCGCCATGCTCGACGGCGTGTACGAGCACTCGCCCTGGATCGCGCAGCGCGCGCTGGTGCAGCGCCCCTTCCGTTCGCTCGCGCACCTCAAGCACGCGCTGGTGCAGGCGCTGGCCGCGTCGTCCGCCGATGAGCAGATCGGCCTCATCCGCGCCCACCCCGAGCTCGCCGGCAAGGCCATGGTCAGCAAGACGCTCACCGCCGAGTCGACCAACGAACAGAACAAGGCCGGCCTGACCGACTGCACGCCCGAAGAGTTCGCGCAGATCCAGCAGCTCAACGCCGACTACAACGCGAAGTTCGGCTTTCCGTTCATCCTGGCCGTGCGCGGCCCGCGCGGCACGGGCCTCGCCAAGCGCGAGATCATCGAGACCTTCGCGCGCCGGCTGCACAACCACCCGAGCTTCGAACTCGGCGAAGCGCTGCGCAACATCCACCGCATCGCCGAGATCCGCCTGAACGACAAGTTCGGCGCTGACATCACGCTCGGCAACGACGTGTGGGACTGGCAGGAGCAGCTGTCGGTGCACACCGACCCCGGCTATGCCGAGAAGGGCCAGCTCACCGTCACCTACCTGACCGACGCGCACCGCGCCTGCGCTGCGAACATCTCGGGCTGGATGCGCGACTGCGGCTTCGACTCCGTGCACATCGATGCGGTCGGCAACGTGGTCGGCCGCTACGAAGGCGCCAAGCCTGATGCCAAGACCCTGCTCACCGGCTCGCACTACGACACCGTGCGCAACGGCGGCAAGTACGACGGCCGCCTGGGCATCTTCGTGCCCATGGCCTGCGTGCGCGAACTCAAGCGCCAGAACCGCCGCCTGCCCTTCGCCTTCGAGGTCGTCGGCTTCGCCGAAGAAGAAGGCCAGCGCTACAAGGCCACCTTCCTCGGCTCGGGCGCGCTCATCGGCCACTTCGACACGCGCTGGCTCGACCAGAAAGATGCCGACGGCATCACCATGCGCGAGGCCATGCAGCACGCCGGCCTGAAGGAAGAAGACATTCCGAAGATCCAGCGCGACCCGGCGCGCTACCTCGGCTTTGTCGAGGTGCACATCGAGCAGGGCCCCGTGCTCACCGAACTCGACCTGCCGCTGGGCATCGTCACCTCCATCAACGGCAGCGTGCGCTACGTGGGCGAAGTCATCGGCATGGCCAGCCACGCCGGCACCACGCCCATGGACCGCCGCCGCGATGCCGCCGCCGCCGTGGCCGAACTCATCCTCTACACCGAGCAGCGCGCCGCGAAAGACGGCGACTCGGTCGGCACCGTCGGCATGCTCGAAGTGCCGAGCGGCTCGATCAACGTCGTGCCCGGCCGCTGCAAGTTCAGCCTCGACTTGCGCGCGCCCAACAACGCACAGCGCGACGCGCTGGCGAACGACGTGGTCGCCGCATTGAAAGACATCTGCGAACGCCGCGGCGTGCGCTACGAGCTCGAGGAAACCATGCGCGCCGCCGCCGCGCCGAGCGCGCCGGCCTGGCAGCAACGCTGGGAACAGGCCGTCGATGCACTGGGCATTCCGCTCTTCCGCATGCCCAGCGGCGCCGGCCACGACGCGATGAAGCTGCACGAAGTGATGCCGCAGGCCATGCTCTTCGTGCGCGGCATCAACTCGGGCATCAGCCACAACCCGCTCGAATCGAGCACCAACGACGACATTCAATTGGCCGTGCAAGCGTTCCAGCTGCTGCTGGACAACCTCGCCGCTGAACAAGCCCACTGACCAACCCCACAAGAAGAACCACCATGACCGACTACGCCAAACTCGACGCCTGGATCGACGCCCACTTCGACGAGGAAGTGCAGTTCCTGCAGCAACTGGTGCAGGTGCCCACCGACACGCCGCCCGGCAACAACGCGCCGCACGCCGAACGCACCGCCGAGCTGCTGAAAGACTTCGGCCTCGATGCCGAGAAGCACGCTGTGCCCGCGCAAGAGGTGAAGGACTACGGCCTCGAATCGATCACCAACCTGATCGTGCGCCGCACATACGGCAGCGGCGGCCTGACGGTCGCGCTCAATGCCCACGGCGACGTGGTGCCCCCCGGCGAAGGCTGGACGCACGACCCGTACGGCGGCGAGATCGTCGATGGCAGCCTGTACGGCCGCGCTGCCGCCGTCAGCAAGAGCGACTTCGCCAGCTTCACCTTCGCGCTGCGCGCGCTCGAAGCCGTGGCCAAGCCCACCAAGGGCAGCATCGAACTGCACTTCACCTACGACGAAGAGTTCGGCGGCATCCTCGGCCCAGGCTGGTTGCTCGAGAAGGGCCTGACCAAGCCCGACCTCATGATCGCGGCCGGCTTCAGCTACGAAGTGGTCACCGCCCACAACGGCTGCCTGCAGATGGAAGTGACCGTGCACGGCAAGATGGCACACGCCGCCGTGCCCACCACCGGCATCGACGCACTGCAGGGCGCCACGAAGATTCTGAATGCGCTGTACGCGCAGAACACGCTCTACCAGCAGGTCACGTCGAAGGTCGAGGGCATCACGCACCCCTACCTGAACGTGGGCCGCATCGAGGGCGGCACCAACACCAACGTCGTGCCCGGCAAGGTCGTGTTCAAGCTCGACCGCCGGATGATCCCCGAAGAGAACCCGGTCGAGGTCGAAGCCAACATCCGCCAGGTGATCGCCGATGCCGCCGCCGAGAGCGCGGGCATCACGGTCGACATCAAGCGCATGCTGCTCGCCAATTCGATGAAGCCGCTGGCCGGCAACCAACCGCTGGTCGATGCCATCCAGAAGCATGGCGGCGAGCTGTTCGGCGAACCCATCAAGGCCATGGGCACGCCGCTGTACACCGACGTGCGCCTGTACGTGGAAGCCGGCATTCCGGGCGTGATCTACGGCGCCGGCCCGCGCACCGTGCTCGAGTCGCATGCCAAGCGCAGCGACGAACGCGTGGTGCTCGAAGACCTGCGCCGCGCAACCAAGGTGGTGGCGCGCACGCTGAGCGACCTGCTCGCCTGACCACTCTGAAACGCGATTGAAAGTGCGCGCCTTCGGGTGTGAACTTTCATCGCAGTTTCATCGAATCGTCACGACAGGATTTCAGACTCCGGGCTTCTCCGGCGGACGCGCTTTCATGCGTTCCGCCTCATTGAAATCCCGAAGCGACGGCCCGCCATGCGCTGGCCGTTGCTGTTTGTGTCGCCATGAAAATCCTGCCTCCTGCGCCCCGCTTTCGCTCGTCCCTTTTTCCCACCCTCGCGCTCGGCGCGGCCCTGCTGACCGCGTGCGGCGGCGGCTCCGGCGGCGGTGCGCCGTTCGCCGGCCTGCCCATCGCACCGCCGGCCCCTGCGCCGGCGCCCTCGCCCGCCACACCCCCGCCACCGGCCGCGCCCGCCGGCCGCTGGACTGTGGGCGACCTGCACGTCCACACCATCCAGTCGGAGGACACGCAACAGATTTCCACGCTCGACCAGGTGCTCGCCAAGGCCTTCGACACCTTCGGCCTCGACTGGGTCGCGCTCTCGGACCACCTGCGCCTGTCTTCCTATGACAACGACGGCCGCAAGCTCGACCCAGCGATTCCGTTCTCGCGAGGCATGGCCCTCTATCAGGTGCCGCGCATCAAGGCACTGCAGGCCGGCGGCAAGTACGCCGACAAGACGATCTTCGCGTCCTTCGAATGGGACATGGCCACGCACGACCACGGCAACGTCGGCATCCTGACCGACAGCCCGATGTCCGACGCGGCGCTCAAGGCCGTGAGCCAGTTCGAATACCTGTTCACCAACCGCGACCCCGCGCTGTTCCCTGCCGCCGACGTCGCGGCCTGGAACGCCAAGGACGCACGCGCCTCCACGACGCACGAAGACGTGCTCAAGGCCATCGCGTGGCTGAAGAAGAACTACCCCGACTCCAGCTACCTGCAGATCAATCACCCCTCGCGCAGCCCCGGCAAATACACGGCCACCCAGTTGCGCGAGATGAACGACGCCGCGCCCGACATCGTGTTCTCGCTCGAAGGCATGGTCGGCAACCAGATGGAGCCCGACCGCGGCGGCTACGAGAGCGCCTACACGCCGGCCAACCTGCCCTCACGCACCTACGGCGGCGTCGACTACCTCGTCGCCAAACTCGGCGGCACCTGGGACGCCCTGCTGTCCGAAGGCCGCCACATCTGGAACACGGCCGATTCCGACTACCACTTCACGACCTCGAAGGGCTTGTACAGCAGCGGCTACGCGCCCGGCGAGTACGCGAAGAACCACCTCTGGGGCGACATCAAGGACCCGAAGTCGCTGCTCACGGCGATGCGTTCGGGCAAGCTCTTCGCGGTCAACGGCAGCCTCATCAACGCGCTCGACTTCAAGGTGAAAAGCGCCAAGGGCGCGGGCGAGATGGGCACCGAAGTGAGCGCCAAGCCGGGCGAAGACCTGAAGATCACCATCCGCTTCAAGAGCCCCGAGCGCAACAACTTCGAGTACCAGCTCGGCAGCGGCGTGTATGCCAACGTGAAGCCCGTGGTCGACCACATCGACCTCATCGCCGGCGACGTCACCGGCCGCGAACTCCCGGGCACGCCCGGCTACGCGCGCGACACCAACCCGACGACCCGCGTGGTCAAGCGCTTCACCCGCGCCGACTGGACGCTCGACACCGAAGGCTACTTCGCGGTGACCTACACCGTGAAGGCCGGCAACAACCAGTACTTCCGCCTGCGAGGCACCAACCTCGGCACCGACGTGCCTCAGGAGACCGCCGGCGGCGAGCCCTTGTTCGATGCGCGCACGTCGACGCCGGCCGGTGATGACCCGGTGACGCGCTTCAACGCGATCAATGCGCGCAACTACAACGACCTGTGGTTCTATTCGAATCCGGTGTTCGTGAAGGTGGCGGCGCAGTAAGCCGCCCTTCCTCACGCCCAGCCTCATCCGTGGCGCTGGGCGGGGAAGCAGTGGTCCTGCTTCGATGCCTCGGCATGTAGTTCCGTCGAGGCGGGCCGCTATTCAGCGCGGCAGCTCCGATACTCGAGCGCGGTGCGCCGCTCGACCTTCTTGAAGGTGTCGGCGAAATGACTGGGACTCGCGAATCCGCAGCGCAATGCGATGTCCGTCACCGGTAGCCGCGTGAAGTGAAGCATTTGCTTGGCGTGCTCGATGCGTGCGCGAATCAGGTACTGATGAGGCGTCACGCCGGTACTGCACTTGAACGATCTCAGGAAGGCATAGGGATTCATGTCGAGCAGTCCGGCCAGCGCCGTGAGCGACACGCCGTGTTCGATCTGGCTCTTGATGTGCTCCTCGACACGGCGAAGCGCCGTCTTCGACAGCAGGCCCTCGGCCCGCGCGTCGTTCTGGACGGCGGTGTGCGTCTGCCGCAGATGCGCGATCAGCGCGACCAGCAGCGTCTCGCTGTAGCCCGGTCCTTCGGGCTGACCGGTTTTCGCATCGGCGTGCAGTGCGAGCAGCAACTGCGCGATCAACGGGCTCGTCACGTTGCAGCACGGAACAAGCGCCCTGTCGCCTGCGTCGCCATGGCCCGCGCTCAGGAAGTGCCGCGGATCGATGCTCAGCGTGAGCGATTCGCACGGGTCCCAGGTGCGGCCTTTGATCTGCCCGCCTGCCGGAAGGATGGTGACTCCGAGCGGCTGGGCGACCTCGGACCAGAAGCGCTCGTCGTGCATCCGCATCTCGAAGCGCGCGGGACCGCCGAGATTGAGCGAGATGCAATGGCGGATCAGGCAGCCCTCGCCATGGTCGATGGGATCGGCAGCTTCGTGTTCGAGGAGGATGCCTTCCCATCGGGCATCGAAGAGAAGCCGACCGAAGCCGTGGTCGGTGCCGGCCGGCTGACGCCGGGTCTGCACGCGTTGCCGAACGCCCATGGCATGTCCTTGTGGTTGTATGTCTCCGGCCGGCGATGGTTTGCGAGCGGACTTACATCGCGCTGACGGGTTCGTGGCCAGGCGCGAAACGCGCGACGCGCTGCAATTTTCCGGAAGCCAACCCGCCGCGATGCATGGCGGTGCACCGGTGGCGCAACGGGCGGGCACGCCCGCGACAGCCTGCAATTCTCCGGAAGCGCCGGATCGCCTCGCCGCGAATACTTCAGGCCACACGCGCCGGACCGCGGCGGCGTGCGCTGCGCGCCCAGGCCGTGGCTCACAACAACGGAGACATCGGAATGAAACGCGCAAGGCTCATCTGCGCCGTCGCATCGGCGACGGCACTTCTCGCGGCATGCGGTGGCAGCAACGACAACTCGGCGGTGCCCTTCTTGCCGACACCCGCAGCGGTCGTGCCCTCCCCGCCCCCTGACGCCCCCCCGGACACGCCGCCGGTCGCCGAAGAACCGCCGCCGCTCACCGTCGCGAAAGCAGTCTGCGTTGAGGGAGGCACGCCCGAATCGGCGCTTCAGGGCCAGGTTCCGGCCGCGATGCGGCAGGTCGGCTTCAAGGGGTTCTCCTGCAATCTCCAGCTTGTGGGCCAGTACGAGGGCGAAGGCGGCACCTGGTCGTCGGCATCGTTCCGCGATCCGGGCGGACGCACGTGCGCCTACCACGCGACCGCGCATCCAATGAAAGACCTCAACGGCACCTCGCGCGGACGCGTGAACCCCGGGGTCCCGGTCATCGACATCACGGACCCCGCCAAGCCCTGGCGAACCCAGTCGCTGGTCACGCCCGCAATGCTCGACCCTTGGGAGTCGCTGCGCGTGAACGCGCGCCGCCAACTGCTGATCGCGGACAACGGCGGCAACGTCGGCTACATGGGCGGCCCGGAGATCGATGTCTACGACCTCTCCGCGGATTGCCGCACGCCGCAACTGCTGGCGAGCATGGAGGTCGGCACCGGCAAGGATGGCGGCATCCAGCCACCCCAGCGGCCCGCGGGGCACGAGGGCAACGTATCGCCCGACGGGCTGACCTACTACATCGGCGACTTCCTCGGGGGCCGCTACCACGCGGTCGACATCACCCACTCGACCAAGCCACGCCTGGTCGCATCCTTCGACATGGCGACCACCGGTCTTGGAGGGCCACACGGGCTGTCGGTGAGCGAGGACGGCAAGCGCGCCTACGTGGTGTCGAGCCACGTCGCCACGCCCTCGGAAATGCTCGACCCGGACGCGCCCGCGCGCAACGGCTTCCTCATCCTCGACACCTCCGAAGTGCAGGCGCGCGTGCCCGATGCGCAGATGAAGGTGATCTCCTCGGTGACATTCAAGGACGGCAGCGTGGCGCAGCACACCATCCCGGTGACGATCGGTGGCAAGCCGCACCTGGTGATGGTCGACGAGGCCGGGTCTGCAGGACTGAGCGGCACGGCCAGCGTCAAGCAGGCCTGCGATGCGAAGCAGGTGGCTTATCCGATGGCGCGCATCTACGACATCAGCGACGAGAAAAAGCCGGTGCTGGTTTCCAAGCTGATGCTCGAGACGCACGATCCGGCGAACTGCGACAAGGTGCTCCCGGACATCGCCGGCCTGTCGATCTTCACCTACGGCAGTCACTACTGCTCGGTCGACAACCGCGACAACGGCACCGCGCTGGCCTGTTCGTACTTCAACTCGGGGGTGCGCGTCTTCGACATCCGCAATCCGGCACGCCCCAAGGAGATCGCCTACTACAACCCGGCCGGCGCAACGACGCCACGCGCCGGCTCCCTGCACAGCGAACTGGGCGCGGCCGTCTCCGGGGGGCCGGACTGGTGCGCCTCGCGTGCGGACTTCGACTTCGACCGCGGGCTGCTGACGACGATGTGCCAGGACAACGGCTTGCTGGTGTTGAAGTTCGCCAAGGGCACGTGGCCCTTCGCGCAGAGCACCCCGTCCACGCTGCAGAACTGAGAACAGCGCACCCGATGGACGGCTCCATGCCGCGCGCGTTCGCACGGACGATGGCGCTCGCTGCCTTCGTGGCGAGTTGCCTGCCCGCCACGTCGGCTGCCTGGGAGGCCGACGTGCACTTCGGCCTGACGCGTTGGCTCGCGACCCAGGCTGGCTTCACCGGGCCGCAGGCCGACGCGATCGCCACAGGCAACCAGCGCGCGGACTTCGGTGCAATGGAAACCATGAACCTCGCGACCGAGTACGCCTGCAGCAGCCCGGACGCCGAGACGGCGCGGGCGGCACAGCGGCTGCATTTCCCGAGCGAACAGGCGGTGCCGGCACCGCCCGCGCAACGCCCCGTGCAGGCGGGCGGCGGGGCATCGACGCATGCCTTGCGCGCGCTGCTGCCGGGCGCGGTGCCGAAAGCGGCGTCCCTGCTGCTGAAGCTGGGGGAGGCGTTGCATCCGCTGCAGGATTCCTGGGCGCACGAGGGGGCGGGCGCAAGCGTCCCGTCGAACCTGGCGGGGCTTCCTTGCGATCCAGGGCTGATGCCCTTGCAGGCGGAAAGCAACGACGGCGACAAGGCGCATCGCGCCGACATCACCGCGGCGCACCCCACCGCCGCCCTCGCCATGGCGCGTGCCACCTTCGGATGGCTGCAACGCTATCCACCGATCACCAGCGCGCCACGCGTTGCGGCGGAATGGCCGCGCGTCGAAGCGCAGCTCGACGGCTTCCTCGCGGCGCCGACCAAGGCAGCGAAGGCGGCCTGGTTCCGCGAACACGGCATGGCGGACGTCGGCTTTCTCGAAGGCATCAGCCTGCCCGACGGACGGACGCCATGGAGCGGTACCTGGTCCGGCCGCCGGCTGCCCCGCCTGCAGGCAGCAGTCTCGACGCAGCACGGCGTGCCGCACGAGGTGCTCGGCTTCTTCGAGGCTTTCTTTGCGACCTGGCTGGGCGATGGCGATCCGGCCCTGGCGCTGGGGCCGGTGAAAGGCGAGCGCACGCCGGCACAGCGGGAACTCGCGGCCCGGCTCAGGCTTTGGCGGATGCGGGACCATGGCGCCGCCGCGTCACTGGCGCATGCAGCGTCGCCACTCACGCGCGCGCAGCTGCGACGCACCGACGAACTCGTGCGCGGCGGCCAGGCCTATGCGCACTACCCGCGCCTGGCCGATGCGTTCTTTCCGCTGATGGCCATCGAACCGTACGCATCGCCGCTGCTGCCCTACGTCGTGCGAGCGCTGCCGCCGCTGGCGAATGGCGAGCCCCGGATGATGGCCACAGTCAAGCTGCGGCATGCGCCCTACGACGAACTGGTGCTGATCGCGCGGCGCAGCGCGAGCGGGTGGTCGCTGGATTCGCTGCTGACCATGGTGGACCATTGATGGCGAATGCGCGCGTCCTGAGTACGCCCTTTCGCCACGCGACCATGGAAGGCTTGCGCAGGTGGATCGGGCGGCACGCGGTCGCGCTGGTGCTGGCGACAGCCTGGGTTGGGCTGGCGGGACTGCTCGCGACCGAACTGGCGCGGGCCGACCGCAACGCACGCTTCTTCCATCTGATGGAGACGCAGGTCTGTCATACACCCGCGCTGCCTGCGCTGCCGTCCGCACAGGCGTCGTCGACGGCCGAGTTGCGAAAGGCGCGTCCGTGATGCGTGCACCTGCGCGCTGGCGCGCCGGCGTTCTTGCCATCGGCGGCTTGCCGGGAACCGCCCTCGCACACTCCTTCGGCGTGCAATACACGCTGCCGGTTCCGTTCTGGATGTATGCCTACGGCGCCACGGCAGCCCTGGTGCTGTCGTTCGTGATCGTGGGATTCTTCGCCGCCGTTCCGCCCGCACAGGACAGGGCAGCAACGGCGCACAGGCGGCATCCGCGCACCCGGGCCCGCCTGCCCGCCCTGGTCGTGCGGACACTGCAGGCCACGTCGGTGTTTTTGCTCGCGCTGACCATCGGCTGCGGCGTCTTCGGCACCGACAACCCGTTCCGCAACCTCAACATGACCCTGTTCTGGATCGTGTTCGTGCTGGGCCTCACCTACGCCACCGCGGTGGTCGGCGACGTGTTCAGCTTCTGCAACCCCTGGCGCCTCGTCTGCGAGGCGCTGCGGGATCGCTGCGGCATGGACTTTCGCGGACGCCTCGCCTACCCGGCCTGGCTCGCGTGGTATCCGGCACTGGCGCTGTACATCGGCTTCATCTGGATCGAGCTGTTCGGCCACAGCACGCCGTGGCGGCTGGCCGTGGCGCTGGTTGCCTACACGCTGCTGACTGTTGCGATGGCCTGGCTCTTCGGCATCGCGGCCTGGTTTCGGCACGGCGAATTCTTCGGCCTCGTTCTGTCGCTGGTGGGCCGGATGGCGCCCATCGGCTACCGGCGAACAAGACGGCTGGGCATCGCTGTGCACTGGCGCCCGCCGCTGTCGGGCTTGCTCGGGAAGTATCCGAAGCACATCAGCCTGGTGCTCTTCATCCTCTTCATGCTCTCGTCCACCGCCTACGACGGGGCGCACGAGACACAGCCCTGGAGCCGGCTGTTCTGGAAGCACATCTATCCGTGGATCGAGCCCACCGTGAAGGCCAGCAGCACCCAACCCTATGCGGTGGCAGCCAGCCTCTTTCAAGGCTGGCAATGGCTCGCGCTGTGCCTCTCTCCCTGGGTCTATCACGGCGTCTACCTGTTCTTCCTGGCGCTCACCCGGCGCGTGACGGCCACGGCGCTTTCGACACGCGCACTGGCCTGCCGCTTCGCGCTCACGCTGGTGCCGATCGCGTTCGTCTACCACGCCACGCACTACTACACGCTGTTGTGGTCCCAGGGCGCACAGTTGCCGTCGCTGCTGTCCGATCCGCTGGGGCGCAGCTGGCACCTCTTCACAGCGGCCTCGCAGGCGATGCCGCCACGCATCATCGACCTCGACATCGTCTGGCATACCCAGGTCGGATTGATCCTGGCCGGGCACATCGCAAGCGTGGTGCTGGCGCACGCCGAGGCGCTGCGGATCTTTCGCCACAGGGGGCGCGCGCTCGCGAGCCAGGTGCCGATGCTGCTGCTCATGGTCGGACTGACGGCCGTGGGGCTCTGGATTCTTTCGTTGCCGCTGGCGAGATAGGCGATCGCCATGCCGCCGCCCGCCCCACCCTTCGCACGCTCAGGACCCGACATGAAATTTCCACTGATCTGCGCCGCCATCGGCATCGTTGTCGCTGCGCTGATGGCGGGCGGCTATTTCGCGGCGCGCCCGTCACCCAACCCGGCGGCGCAAGACCGCGCGCAGAAACGAAGCGGCTCGCGGTTCGCTGTTCAGATCGCTGCGACCGCCGACCCCGAAGGTGCGCCACTGCCGCTGCTGCGAATCGCCCGGGGCGATGTGGTCTCCATCGCCGTGACCTCGGCGCAGCCTGGGCAGTTGATGGTCCATGGCTATATGCAGGAGATGGTGCCCGTGGCGGCGGGCCAGACGGTCTCTCTCCACATCGCGGCGCTGCACGCGGGCCGCTACCCCTTGCACCTTCACGGCGATGACCAGAGCCATCGCGAAGTGGCATTTCTGGAAATCCAGCCCTGAGGAGACGCTGTCCCGGCCAACTCGCCGGACACGGCGTGTGCTGTTGAGCGAGGATTTCGTGCCGGTGCGGACGAAAAACCGGACGGCCGGGAGGTTGGATTCCGCCGGCTTCTGACCTTTGCAGAGCTTCATTGGCCCCCAGGGGACGGTCGCTCACGCCCCGGTGCAACGCCGGTGGCGCTTTTTTCCGGCGCACCTTGCTTCCCGACCCACCTGATTCCAGCGCACAGGCCCGCCCCCGCATCAGGGAATCTACGGATATATGATTCCCCGCATGGTCTTGATTGAGTTCAATTTTTGTATACAAATAACGCACCCATAAAGACGGCGCGAAATTTGCGTCAAAAAGTCCCTCATCCCAACCATGCACGAGGAAAGACCATGAGCACAGTCGCCAGCCATGCCCCCGCCGGGGCCAGCGAAGCCGGCATCGCGCCGCACGCGGAATCGAACGCCCTCATCAAGCCGGGCTACGACCCGCGCCTGACCAACGAGGACCTCGCACCGCTCAAGAAGCAGACCTGGGGTCAATACAACATCTTTGCGTTCTGGATGTCCGACGTGCACAGCGTGGGCGGCTACATCACGGCCGGCAGCCTGTTTGCGTTGGGCCTGTCGAGCTGGCAGGTGCTGGTGTCGCTGCTGGTGGGTATCGTCATCGTGCAGTTCTTCTGCAACCTCGTGGCCAAGCCCAGCCAGGTGACGGGCGTGCCCTACCCCGTGGTGTGCCGCGCCTCGTTCGGCGTGCTGGGCGCCAACATCCCGGCCATCATCCGCGGGCTGATCGCGGTGGCGTGGTACGGCGTGCAGACCTACCTCGCCTCGGCGGCCTTCATGGTGCTGGCGCTGCACATGGCACCGAGCCTGGCGCCGTATGCCGATGTCGCGCAGCACGGCTTCGTCGGCCTCTCGGCCCTGGGCTGGGTGGCGTTCATGGTCATGTGGGTGCTGCAGGCCTTCGTGTTCTGGCACGGCATGGAAGCGATTCGCAAGTTCATCGACTGGGCCGGCCCGGCGGTGTACGTGGTGATGGCCGTGCTGTGCGGCTGGCTCGTGTGGAAGGCCGGCTGGAGCAACATCGACCTGAACCTGGGCGGCATCAAGTTCCAGGGCTGGGACGCGCTGCCCGTGATGCTCTCGGCCATTGCGCTGGTGGTGAGCTACTTCAGCGGCCCGATGCTCAACTTCGGCGACTTCTCGCGCTACGGCAAGAGCTTCGACGCAGTGAAGAAGGGCAACTTCTGGGGCCTGCCGATCAACTTCGTGTTCTTCTCGCTGCTGACCGTGATCACCACGGCCGCCACGTTGCCCGTTTTTGGTGAACTGATCACCGACCCGGTGCACACCGTGGGCAAGATCGACAGCACCACCGCCGTCGTGCTGGGCGCGCTGACCTTCATGATTGCGACCATCGGCATCAACATCGTGGCCAACTTCGTGTCGCCGGCCTTCGACTTCTCGAACGTGGCGCCGCAGCACATCAGCTGGCGCACGGGCGGCATGATCGCCGCGGTCGGTTCCATCTTCCTCACGCCCTGGAACCTTTACAACAGCCCCGAGGTCATTCACTACACGCTCGACGTGCTGGGCTCGTTCATCGGGCCGCTGTTCGGCATTCTGATTGCCGACTACTACATCGTGCGCAAGCAGCAGATCGACGTCGACTCGCTCTACACGATGAGCAAGCAGGGCAAGTACTGGTACAGCGGCGGCTACAACCCGAAGGCGATCCAGGCACTGGTGCCCTCGGCCCTCGTGCCCATCCTGTGCGTGATGGTGCCGACGCTGCGCGGCGCCGCCAACTATGCGTGGTTCATCGGCATGGCCCTGGGCTTCGTGCTCTACGTGCTGCTGAACCGCAACCACAAGACTTGAAACACTGACTGAAGAAGGGACCGCGCCGTGCGCATCAAGATCATCAACCCCAACACCACCTGGCGCATGACCGAGAAGATCGGTGCCTGCGCCCGCGCGGTGGCGCACGCCGGCACCGAGATCGTGGCCGTGAGCCCGGCCATGGGGCCGGTCTCCATCGAGAGCCATTACGACGAGGCGCTGGCCGTGCCGGGGTTGCTGCAGGAGATTGCGGCGGGCGAGCGCGACGGCATCGATGGCTACGTGATCGCCTGCTTCGGCGATCCGGGCCTGAAGGCCGCACGCGAGCTGGCGAGCGGTCCCGTGGTGGGCATCGCCGAGGCGGCGATGCACCTGGCCAGCATGATCGGCAGCCGCTTCAGCGTGGTGACCACGCTGGGCCGCACCATGGGCCAGGCCTGGCACCTGGCCGAGATCTACGGCATGGAGCGCTTCTGCGCCAACGTGCGCGCCTGCGAGCTGCCGGTGCTCGAGCTGGAAGCGCCGGGCTCCAACGCGCGCGAGCGCATCGTCGACGAGTGCCGGCGCGCGCTCGAAGAAGACGGCGCCGACTGCATCGTGCTCGGCTGCGCCGGCATGACCGACCTGTGCGCGCACATCGAGCAGGTGCTCGGCGTGCCGGTGATCGACGGCGTGGCCGCGGGCACCAAGCTCATCGAATCGCTGGTGGCGCTGAAGCTGCGCACCAGCAAGCGCGGCGAACTCGCAAAGCCTTTGCCCAAGCCCATCATTGGCGCGCTCGAAGGCTTCACGCTGACGCGCTGAGCCACAATCGACGGATGCCCCGCGCCAGTTCCAAACCATCCGCCTCCTCCGCCGCCCCCGTTGCCGCACCGGCCGAGAACGGCGCGGCGCCGGCCGACAAGAACAGTTCCATCGAAAGCATCGCCAACGACATCGCCACCGCGATCGTCGAGAAGCGCCTGCCGCCCGGCACCTGGCTGCGCGAAGAAGCGCTGGGCCGCGTCTATTCGGTGAGCCGCACCAAGGTGCGCGCGGCGCTGCTGATGCTGTCGAAGGACAAGCTCATCGAGATGATTCCCGACAAGGGCGCCTTCGTCTGCCAGCCCACGGTCGACGAGGCACGCGAGGTGTTCGCCGTGCGCCGCATCCTCGAGCGCGAGGTGGTGCGCCTGTTCATCGCCAATGCGCGGCCACGCGACTACCAGACGCTCGAGCAGCACATCAAGTTCGAACGCACCGCGCTGCGCCAGAGCACCATGGGCACGGTGCGCGAGAAATTGCTGGGCGACTTTCACGTGGCGCTGGCGGAGGCCACCGGCAACCACACGCTGGCCGAGATGGTGCGCGAACTGGTGGCGCGCAGCTCGCTGATCGCCATGCTGTATCACTCGTCGAACGACCCGCACTGCTCGTCCGACGAGCACTCCGACTTCCTGCGCCTGTGCCGCAAGGGCGACGTGGAAGCGGCCGTGACCTGCATGATCGAACACCTCGAGCGCATCGAAGCGAGCCTCGAACTGGGCACCGAGAAGCCCGACCGCCAGCTCGACCTGGTGAAAGCGCTGCTGGCCTGAAAGGGCCCCTGCCCCGCCTCAGCGCTTGGGCTTGGCTTTCGCCGGGCGCTTCTTGGGGGCGCGCGCAGCGGGGTCATCCGTTGGGACGACGACCTCTTTCAGGCGTTCCGCACTTGCAATCAGTCCGCGCAGGAACACCATGATCAGCCGCCCCGAGGGATCGGGGCGCGTGCTCATGCGCTGCAATGCCAGCCCGTGCGACAGGGCCATGAAGGCTGCGGCCAATTCTTCCGGTGCGGCGGGCAGCGTGCGCCCGAGCTTGTCGAACAACTGACCGATCACGCCGCCGATTTCGGACCGGTGCCGGTCCCACACCTTCTTGTATTCCTGCGCGAAGCTTTGACTGCGGTTGGCATGCAGCTGAAGCTCGATGGACAGCATGCACCAGTCGGCATCGTGATTGAGTGTGGAAGCCCAGGCTTCCAGCTCTGCAAGCATCTGCTCGGGCTCTTGCCGCTCGTCGCCCATGGCCTTGAAAAGCTGCAGCGCTTCCGCTTCCATGTGCCGGCGCAGCAGCTCCAGCAAGACGTCTTCCTTGCTTGAAAAGTTCGAATAGAAGGCGCCTTGGGAGTAGCCCGCCTTGTCCGCGATGTCGCGGATCGACGCGCCCCCATAGCCGTTCGACACAAACAGCTGCTGCGCGGTTTCGATCAGGCGCTCGCGCGTCTGCGCCCTGCTTTCCTCGCGGGTCAGGCGCGTTTTGGCTGTCGTAGGGGTCATGCCGAAAAGATATCACATGAACTTTGGATAGCAGATGCGTGCCCCCGCCCGCTCGGCGCGCAGCCCGGAACTCGCTTTCGAATATCACTTGATATTTAGGAACGGCAACGCTACATTCAAAACTCGTTTGATTTTTGAAATTCGATTGATATGGAAAAATCCAAGGCCTTGAGAACCGCGTTCGTCACCGGCGCGACCGGCCTTCTCGGCAACAACCTCGTGCGCGAACTCGTCGCGCGCGGCGTCTTCGTCAAGGCCCTTGTTCGCTCGAAGGCCAAGGGCCAGCAGCAGTTTGCGGGGATGAAGGGCGTCGAGCTGGTGCAGGGCGACATGGCCAATGTGGGCGCGTTCTCCAGCACGCTGCAAGGATGCGACGTGGTGTTCCACACCGCCGCGTTCTTCCGGGACAACTTCAAGGGAGGCAGCCACTGGGCAGAGCTCAAGCGCATCAACGTGGACGGCACCCGGCAGCTCATCGAACGGGCTTACGGTGCCGGCATCCGGCGCTTCGTGCAGACCTCGTCCATCGCGGTGCTGAACGGCGAGCCGGGTGTGCCCATGGACGAGACCTGCCTGCGCGACCTGGCGGATGCCAGTGACGACTACTACCGAAGCAAGATCATGGCCGACCAGGTCGTGCTCGCCTTTCTGGGCACGCACCCGGACATGCATGCGAGTTTTGTCCTGCCCGGATGGATGTGGGGACCGGCCGACATCGGTCCCACCTCGTCAGGACAGTTCGTCAACGATGTGGTGCTCGGAAAACTGCCCGGGCTGGTGCCCGGCAGCTTTTCCGTGGTCGATGCCCGCGACGTGGCACAGGCGCAAATTTCGGCCGCGGAACACGGCCAGCGCGGCGAGCGCTATCTGGCAGCCGGTCGCCACATGACGATGCAGGAATTGGTGCCCTTGGTGGGAAAGATCGCGGGCATCCGCACGCCGACACGCAACCTGCCCTTTCCGCTCCTGTACCTGCTGGCAGCCGTGCAGGAACTCTATGCGCGGGCCACCGGCAAGCCCATCTTGCTCAGCCTGGCCACCGTGCGGCTCATGCGCAAAGAGGCGGGACGCAGCCACTTCAATCACACGAAGAGCGAGCAGAAGCTTCAGCTGAAGTTTCGCCCGGTCGAGCAAACCGTGGCCGACACGCTCGCCTGGTACCGCGGCAATGGCTGGCTGCCCGGTGTGCCGACCCGAACCGAATCCTGAACGAAGAAAAAAGACCATGACAAACAGATTGATCCTGAAACTCTCGGCGGCCTTCGCGACTGTTCTTTGCATCGCGGCAGCGCCGCACGCATCCGCGGCCCGGAGCCTCCCGGCTGCCAAGGCCGCGCCCAGCATGGCCGAGTTCTGCAACAAGGGGCAGGCCGAGTATCCGGACGGCGTCGCTCGCATGCACCCTTCGTTCAAATTCAACATCTGCTGGTGGCTCGAGGATGCCGGCATCGAAGCACGCACCTTCGACGACATCGCCGCAGCGTTGCCGGAACACACCGGGCCGTCGCAGGCGGTCTGGCAGGGGACGTTCAACACGCCCGCCCAACTGCACCTGGAACGCGCCCGCGCATTCGAAGCACAAGCCGACAACGCCGCCGCATCGGCCGAGTACAAGAAGGCCGCTTTCTACCTGCGGATGAACCGGCTTCCCAAGCGTGTGCCCACGCCCGATCTGCAGGCGACCGAACGCGCCCATGCGCTGCTGGGAAAGCCGCTGCAACGCATCGCATTCAAGGCCGGCGCGAAAGAGTTCACCGGCTACTTCCGTGCGCCGCCCGCACGGCCGGGCCGCAACGAGAAGCTGCCGGTGCTGGTGATTCTTGGTGGCCTCGACAACCTGAAGACCGAGATGATCCGGCACAGCGATTACTTCATGGGTCGGGGCTTCGCCACCTTCATCGTGGAGAACCCGGACACCGGCGAGAACCCGCTGGCGTTCCGTCCGGAATCGCACGTGATGTTCGACGCCGTGGCGGACTACATCAAGACCCGCAGCGACCTGGACACGAGCCGGGTCGCCGTCTACGGCTGGAGCATGGGCGGCTACCTGGGAACGCTCGGCGGCTTGAGCAACGACTTCTACAAGGCCGTCGTCAATGTGGGCGGCCCCAGCGATGTGAGCTTTGGACAAGCGCATTGCAAGGTGGCGCCTGCCTGGATCGTCGCGCCCTACACCGTGTTCGCGAACATGAATCCGCAAACCACGCCGCGCGAAGCGATGTGCGCCTACTACGAAGCCTTCCAGCTCTCACGCCAGTTGAAGAACCCCACCGCGGTGCAGCTGCGCAAACCCATCCTCATGGTGAACGGCGCGCTCGAAGACCTTGTCTCCAAGGACGAGCCCGCCGCGCTTGCGGCGCTGGGCTTCAACGTGACGCAACTGGTCTTCGGGGAAGACGGCCACACGGCGGAATCGAACATGAGCGAGCACTTCGAGTTCACGGCGAACTGGCTCATGCGGCGACTGAAGATGGGAGACTGATTCGGGTTTACCTGAATCTGGATTGCCGCATAAATTGTATACAGTTTCGCGTACACAACTGGTGTGCGCGACGGATCTCCGGCGCGCATCACTGCTCCCGTTCCCCTCGCCGCGCCAGGAGACAACGATGACGGCAGATTCCCTTTCCAGCAATGTCCATCCCGTGGACCAGCGCCTGCCTTCTGGCAAGCTCGCGGCCCTCGGCCTGCAGCACGTGCTCGTGATGTACGCAGGCGCCGTCGCGGTGCCGCTCATCGTGGGCCGTGCGCTCAAGCTCTCGCCCGACGAGGTCGCGCTGCTGATCTCGGCCGACCTGTTCTGCTGCGGCATCGCCACGCTGATCCAGGCGCTGGGCGCCACGCAGTGGTTCGGCATCAAGCTGCCCGTGATGATGGGCGTGACCTTCGCCTCGGTGGCGCCCATGGTCGCCATCGCCAACGCCAACCCCGGGCAGAACGGGGCGCAGCTGCTGTTCGGCGCCATCATCGGCGCGGGGGTCATATCGATACTGATCGCACCGCTGGTGAGCCGCATGCTGCGGTTCTTTCCCCCGGTGGTGACGGGCACGATCATCGCGGTCATCGGCATCAGCCTGATGCGCGTGGGCATCAACTGGATCTTCGGCAATCCCGTGGGCCCGACGGCGCCCGCGCTGGTCGACCCGGTGTACGCCAAGTGGCTGGCCGAGGTCACCTCGCCGGGCAGCTCGATCCCCGCGGTGCCCAAGGGCTTCGCGATCATGCCCACCGTGCCCAACCCCAAGTACGCCGATCTGTCGGGCTTCGGCGTGGCCGCGCTGGTGCTGGTGTCGATCCTCTTGATCGTGAAGTACGCCAAGGGCTTCATCGCCAACATCTCGGTGCTGCTGGGCATCGTGATCGGCGCGGTGGTGGCGTCGATCACCGGCCTCATGACCTACGAGAAGGTCGGCAAGGCCGCCTGGGTCGACATCGTGCTGCCCTTCCACTTCGGCATGCCGCTGTTCGACCCCATCCTGATCCTCACGATGACGCTCATCATGATCGTCGTGATGATCGAATCGACCGGCATGTTCCTCGCGCTCGGCGAAATGACCGACCGCAAGATCAGCCAGAAAGATTTGGCCAAGGGCCTGCGCACCGACGGCCTGGGCACGCTCATCGGCGGCATCTTCAACACCTTTCCGTACACCAGCTTCTCGCAGAACGTCGGCCTCGTGGCCGTCACCGGCATCAAGAGCCGGTACGTCTGCGTGGCCGGCGGCGTGATCCTGATCGTGCTGGGCATGCTGCCCAAGATGGCCGCGCTGATCGAGTCGCTGCCCACCGTGGTGCTCGGCG
Organism: Variovorax sp. 54; assembly: GCF_002754375.1. Classification (NCBI taxonomy): domain Bacteria; kingdom Pseudomonadati; phylum Pseudomonadota; class Betaproteobacteria; order Burkholderiales; family Comamonadaceae; genus Variovorax; species Variovorax sp. 54. The sequence goes on along the minus strand of NZ_PEFF01000001.1, from coordinate 4,944,486 downwards.
GCGCCGGCCTCGTGATGTTCGGCATGGTGGCCGCCACCGGCATCCGCATCCTCTCGGGCGTGGACTTCAAGACCAACCGCCACAACGCCATGATCGTCGCCGTGGCCATCGGCGTCGGCATGATTCCGCTGATCGCCCCCAACTTCAAGCAATGGATGCCGCATGCCATCCACTCGCTGATCGAGTCGGGCATTCTGCTGGCGTCGATTACCGCCGTGCTGCTGAACCTGTTCCTCAACGGTGCGAAGCACGACGAAGAGGCGGTGATCGCGGCGGCCAAGCACGCCGACGCGCACTGAGCCGAACCGTGCGCTAACTAGATCATCGCCAACGGCGTCTTGCGCTTCGGCACCGGATAGATCCGGTCCAGCGCCGCCAGGGTCGTCGCATCGAGCTGCAGCTCGGCGGCGGCCCTGTTTTCTTTCAGGTGGGCGCTGCGCACCGCCTTCGGAATCGCCGCCACGCCCGGCCGCGCGATGACCGCGGCCAGCGCCAGTTGCGCGGCGCTCACGCCGAGCTCCGCCGCCAGCGCGCCCAGCGCCTCGTCGCCCGCCAATGCGCCCTGGTCGATCGGGCTGTAGGCCATGAGCGGCATGCCGCGTTCGCGCTGCCAGGGCAGCAGGTCGAACTCGGGGCCGCGCTCGCCGAGCGACAGGTACACCTGGTTGGCCGCGCAGGCCGGGCCGGTGCCGACGACCTGCGCCAGTTCCTGCATGTCGTCGGTGTCGAAGTTGCTCACGCCCCAGTGCGCGATGCGGCCTGCCGCCACCAGTTCGTGCATGGCCTCGACCGTGTGCGCCAGCGGGTGGTTGCCGCGCCAGTGCAGCAGGTACAGGTCGATGCGCTCCAGCCCCAGCCGCGCCAGGCTGCGTTCGCAGGCCTGCCCCGTGCCGCGGCGGCTGGCGTTGTGCGGGTAGACCTTGCTGACGACGAAGAGCTCGTCGCGCCGCACGTCGCCCGCACGCAGCGCTTCGGCCACGGCCTGGCCGACCACCGTTTCAGCGCCGCCCTCGCCGTACATCTCGGCCGTGTCGATGAGGCGGTAGCCCAGGCCGATGGCCTCGCGCACCGCCGCCACCTCGGCCGCGTGGCGGGTGGCGTCTTCGCCCATGCGCCAGGTGCCGAGACCAAGAACCGGCATCTCGCCGCCGGTGGGGAGTGAAAGTGTTCGCATGGCGCCCATGCTACGCAGGCGCCCATGTCGGGTGTTCGGATGCGGGTTTTCCGCCCCGACGCCTTCTAATTTTTCGAAGATAAAGTCAGTTTGATGACCACCAACTGCTGATCTTCCGCCGTGATTCGATGTTTTGGCCTTCGCATATTGTCAACACCCCGTGGGTGCCAACCCCCATCGCGCGCACCCCACCCGCTCCTAGAATTTTTTGACGGCTCGGTGTCACAAGCGTCGGCGCTTTTTTCGAAACGGTTCAGGAACAGGTTGAGTCAATGCAGCAGAAGCAAAAGCACAGGATTGCCGTCATTCCCGGAGACGGCATCGGCGTCGAAGTCATGCCCGAGGGCCTTCGGGTGCTCGACGCGGTCGGTCGGCGCTTCGGCATCGATTTCGCGTACGACCATTTCGACTGGGGTTCCGACCACTATGTGCGCACCGGCCTGATGATGCCGGCCGACTGGGCCGACAAGATCCAGGGCCACGACGCCATCTACTTCGGCGCCGTGGGCGACCCCGCCAAGGTGCCCGACCACATCGCCGTGTGGGGCCTGCTCATCAAGATCCGCCGCGACTTCGACCAGTACGTCAACCTGCGCCCCGTGCGCCTGATGCCCGGCGTGCCCGGCCCGCTGGCGCACCGCAAGCCCGGCGACATCGACTTCCTCGTCGTGCGCGAGAACACCGAAGGCGAATACACCTCGGTGGGCGGGCGCCTGTTCGAAGGCACGCCGCGCGAAATGGCGATCCAGGAAGCCGTGTTCACCCGCGTGGGCGTCGACCGCATCATCGATTACGCGTTCCAGCTGGCCAACCGCCGCAAGCGCAAGAACCTGGTGGCCGCCACCAAGTCGAACGGCATCTCCATCACCATGCCCTACTGGGACGAGCGCCTGGCCGAGATCGCCACGCGCTACCCCGACGTGGCCACGAGCAAGTACCACATCGATATTTTGTGCGCGCACTTCGTGCAGCACCCCGACTGGTTCGACGTGGTCGTGGCCTCCAACCTGTTCGGCGACATCCTCTCCGACCTGGGCCCGGCCTGCACCGGCACCATCGGCATCGCGCCCTCCGCCAACCTGAACCCCGAACGCAAGTTCCCCTCGCTGTTCGAACCCGTGCACGGCTCGGCGCCCGACATCGCAGGCAAGGGCATCGCCAACCCCATCGGCCAGATCTGGTCGGCCGCACTGATGCTCGACCACCTGGGCGACAACGACCCCGTGTACGCACAGGCCTCGGCCGCCGTGATCTCGGCGATCGAGACCGTGCTGAGCGAAGGTCCGCGCACGCGCGACATGGGCGGCACCGCCACCACGGTGGACGTGGGGCGTGCGATTGCCGAGTGCATCGCTTCGGCATGACGCCGCCCGGCCTTCCTCGTTGCGTTAGACGAAACGCGCTGCGTCCCCGTGCTCAGGGCACTGGGTGCTTCCCGCAGCGAAATCAAGGAGGAGGCCGCAGGCCGGGGGACATTCGCGGAGGGAAGTACCCGGTGTCCTGTGCACGCGCCCCGAACCGCAAAGCCAACCGGAGCCACTGAACCATGGGCCTCTTCCTGCTCAAGCGCACCTTGACGCTCCTCGGCACGCTGATCGGCGCATCCGTCATCGTGTTCCTGGTGCTCGAAATTCTCCCGGGCAACGCAGCGCAGATGCTCATGGGCCCCGACGCCTCGCCCGACGCCGTCGCGGCCCTGGCCACCAAGCTCGGCCTGGACCAGCCCGCGTGGACCCGCTACTGGCACTGGATCGCCGGCATGCTCACCGGCAACCTCGGTGACAGCTACGCCTACAGCTCGCCCGTCATCGACCTGATCCTCGAACGTTTGGCCCTCACCGTGCCCCTGGCCGTGATGGCGATGAGCCTGACGGTCGTCATCGCATTGCTCGTGGGCGTGACGGCCGCCGCGCGCCACAACAAGCTCGGCGACGTCGGCCTCATGAGCATGGCGCAAGTCGGCATCGCCATTCCCAACTTCTGGTTCGCAATCCTGTTGATCCTCGTGTTCTCTGTGCAGCTGCAGTGGTTCTCCGCGGGCGGCTTCGAGGGCTGGGGTGAAGGCATCTTTGCGGGGCTCAAGTCGCTGCTGCTGCCAGCGCTTTCGCTCGCGGTGGTGCAGGCCGCCATCCTCGCGCGCATCACACGTTCGGCTGTGCTCGAGGTCATGCGCGAAGACTTCGTTCGCACAGCACGCGCCAAGGGCGTGTCGCAGCGCATGGTGCTGTGGACCCATGTGCTGCGCAACGCGATGATCCCGGTGATCACGGTCATGGGCATGCAGTTCTCGGAGCTGCTGGCCGGCACCATCGTGGTGGAGAACGTGTTCTACCTGCCGGGTCTGGGGCGTCTCATCTTCCAGGCCATCAGCAACCGCGACCTGATCGTGGTGCGCAACTGCGTGATGCTGCTCGCAGCCATGGTGGTCATCGTGAACTTCGTGGTCGACGTGCTGTACGCCGTGATCGACCCACGCATCAAGGCTAGCGACATATGAGCGCCATCCTCTCTCCCGTGGCACCCGCTTCTGCTGCGCCCCTCGCGCCTGGCTTCTGGCGCCGCGCGGTCAAGCACCGCAGCTTCGTCATCGGCGGTGTGTTCGCGCTGCTGCTGTTGCTGGCCGCCTTGATCTCCTTCGTCTGGACGCCCTGGTCGCCCTACGCGATGGACATGGCGAACAAGATGCAGGGCCCTTCAGCGACGCACTGGCTCGGCACCGATGCCTTCGGTCGCGACGTGGCCTCGCTGCTGCTGGTGGGTGCGCGTGCGTCCATCCTCGTCGGCGTGATCGCTGTGGGCATCGGCCTCGTGGTCGGCACGGCGCTGGGCCTGCTCGCTGCTGCGAGGCGCGGCTGGGTCGAAGAAGCCGTGATGCGCCTGTCGGACTTCACGCTGGCCTTCCCCGCCATCCTCTCGGCCATCATGATGACCGCCGTGTTCGGCGCCGGTATCGTCAACGCCATCGTCGCGATCGGCATCTACAACATCCCGACCTTCGCGCGCATCACGCGCGCCTCGGCCAACGCCATCTGGTCGCGCGAGTACGTCGCCGCCGCACGCGCCTGCGGTAAGGGATCGTTCGCGATCACCATGCAGCACGTGCTGCCCAACATCTCCGCCGTGCTGATCGTGCAGATCACCATCCGCTTCGCCATCGCCATCCTGGCGGAAGCGGCGCTGTCGTATCTCGGCCTCGGCACGCAGCCGCCTCAACCGTCATGGGGCCGCATGCTCAGCGAAGCCCAGACCCTCATGTTTCAGCAACCCCTGCTGGCCGTCTTCCCGGGCATGGCCATCGCCTTCGCGGTGCTCGGCCTCAACCTGCTGGGCGACGGTCTGCGCGACCTGCTCGATCCGCGCCTGGCACGCGCAAGGTAGACCGCCATGCCCCTCCTCGAAGTCAACGACCTCCACATCGGCCTGCAGACGCAGCGCGGACCGGCCGAAGCCGTGCGCGGTATTTCCTTCTCGCTGGAGCGCGGCGAAACGCTGGGCATCGTCGGCGAATCGGGCTGCGGCAAGTCGATCACCGTGATGTCGCTCATGGGCCTGCTGCCGTCCACCGCCAAGGTCACCGGCAGCATCAAGCTCGACGGCCAGGAACTCGTCGGCCTGCCCGAGAAGCAGCTGTGCCAGCTGCGCGGCAACCGCATCGGCATGATCTTCCAGGAGCCGATGACGGCCCTGAACCCCGTGCACACCATCGCACGCCAGGTCGGCGAGCCGCTGATGCTGCACCGCGGCTTCACCAAGGCGCAGGCGCGCAAGGAAGCACTGAACCTGCTCGACCGCGTCGGCATTCCCGACGCCGCCTCGCGCCTCGATGCGTACCCGCACCAGTTCTCCGGCGGCCAACGCCAGCGCATCGGCATCGCCATGGCACTGGCCTGCGGGCCCGACCTGCTGATTGCCGACGAGCCCACCACCGCGCTCGACGTGACGATCCAGAAGCAGGTGCTCGACCTGATCCAGAGCCTGGTCAAGGAGATGGGCATGGCCTTGATCCTCATCTCGCACGACCTCGGCGTGATCGCCAGCAGCGTGCAGCGCATGCTCGTGATGTACGGCGGCAGCGCGGTGGAAAGCGGCCCGACCGACGCGGTCTTTGCCGACCGCGCCCACCCCTACACGCGCGGCCTGTTCGCGGCGCGCCCCGCGCTCGGCGCCGTGCGCGCGGGCCGGCTGCCCACCATCCGCGGCAGCGTGCCCGAGCTGGTCGACATTCCCCGGGGCTGCGGCTTCGCGGGCCGCTGCGACTTCACCACGGACGCCTGCCACACCACGAAGCCGCCGGTGGCCCGCCAACCCAACGGCCATGCGGTGAGCTGCCTGCATCTCGACGCCGTCGCCGCGCACGCCACGCTGGCCGCCGCATGAGCACCCCGATGACTTCGACGCCCGCTTCTTCCACCCCGCTGCTGCAGGTGACCGACCTCGTGCGGCACTACGCCTTGCCGCGCGAAAAGCTCTTCGGCCCGCCACCCACCGTGAAAGCGCTCAACGGCGTGAGCTTCGAGGTGCAGGCCGGCAAGAGCCTGGGCATCGTCGGGGAATCGGGCTCTGGCAAGTCGACCATCGCGCGCCTTGTGATGGCATTGGACACGCCGACCTCGGGCAGCGTCGCGCTCGAAGGCCGCAACCTGCACACGCTCTCGAAGGCCGACCTGCGCACGGCGCGGCGCGACTTCCAGATGGTCTTTCAAGACCCGTACGGCTCGCTCGATCCGCGCCAGACCGTCGCACGCATCGTCGCCGAACCGCTCGAAGCACTGGCCGAAACGCGACGTGCCGAGCAGCGCGAACGCGCCGCCGAAGCGCTCGCCGCCGTCGGCCTGCGCACCACCGACCTCGACAAGTACCCGCACGAGTTCTCTGGCGGACAGCGCCAGCGCATCGCGATTGCGCGCGCCCTCATCACGCGCCCCAAGCTCATCGTCGCCGACGAGCCCGTGAGCGCGCTCGACGTGTCCGTGCAGGCCCAGGTGCTCAACCTCATGCAGGACCTGCAGCAGCAGTTCGGCATCAGCTACCTGCTCATCAGCCACGACCTCGCCGTGGTCAACCACCTGTGCGACGACGTGTGCGTGGTGTTCAAGGGCCAGATCGTGGAACGTGGCGAGCCCGCCGAACTTTTTGCCCATGCGCAACACCCATACACACGCACCTTGCTGTCGGCCGTGCTGCACACGCCGTCCCGATAGGCCCGATCGGTCTGAACCGATCGCCCTGCTTTTGTCTTCCAGGAGAACCACAGAATGTTGAAGCGTCGCACCCTCATGGGCACCGCCATCGCCGCCGCGATCCCCGGCGCCTTTCCGCTGTTCGCGCAGGCCCAGACCGGCAAGAACATGCTGACCATCGGCATGCCGCTGGAACCGCCGGGCCTGGACCCGACGACCGCTGCCGCCTCGGCCATTGCCGAGATCGCGCACTACAACATCTTCGAAACACTGACCAAGATCAACGCCGACGGCAGCGTCACGCCGCTGCTGGCCGAGAGCTGGACCGTGTCGCCCGACCTGAAGACCCACACCTTCAAGCTGCGCAAGGGCGTGAAGTTCGAGAACGGCGAGGCCTTCGATGCCGCCGCCGTCAAGTTCAGCTTCGAGCGCGCGGCCGGCGAGAAGAGCACCAACAAGGACAAGCGCTTCTTCAGCGAGATCAGCCTGAAGACACCCGACGCCGACACCGTCGTCATCACCACCGCACAGCCCAACCCCGACCTGCTGTTCATGCTCGGCCAGGCCACCGCCTGCATCGTCGAACCCAAGAGCGCCGACACCAACGCCACCAAGCCCGTGGGCACCGGCCCCTACAAGCTCGACAGCTGGCAGCGCGGCTCGGCGTGCGCGCTGGTCAAGTCGCCGACGTACCGCAACCCGGCGCTGGCCAAGGTCAACAAGTTCGTCTTCAAGTTCATGTCCGACTCGGCCGCGCAGACCGCGGCGCTGATGGCCGGCGACATCGACATCTTCCCGCGCGCCGGCACGCGCAGCGTGGGCCAGTTCCGCGCCAACCCGCGCTTTCGCGTGCTGGAAGTGGGCACGCGCAGCAAGGTGATCCTGGCGATCAACAACAAGCGCAAGCCGCTGGACGACGTGCGCGTGCGCCGCGCCATCCTGGCCGCGGTGGACCGCAACGTGGTGATCCAGGGCGCGGCCGACGGTTTCGGCAAGGCCATCGGCAGCCACTACCCGATCGGCGCGCCGGGCTATGTCGACACCACCGGCATCAACCCCTTCGACATCGCCAAGGCGAAGAAGCTGCTGGCCGATGCGGGCGTGAAGACGCCGCTCGAACTGCGCATGACGCTGCCGCCGCCTTCGTACGCACGCCAGGGCGGCGAGGTGATTGCGGCCCAGCTCGCGGCCATCGGCATCAACGTGAAGATCCAGAACGTCGAATGGGCCCAGTGGCTCAGCGGCACCTTCGGCGGCGGGCACGACTTCGACCTGAGCATCGTTGCGCACGTCGAACCCTTCGACCTCGTGAAGTACACCGAGCCCGACTACTACTGGGGCTACGACTCGAAGAAGTTCCGCGACCTGTACGCCTCGGTGCAGAGCGAGCCCGACGAGAAAAAGCGCAACGCGCTGCTTGGCGAGGCGCAGAAGATGCTCGCGAACGATGCCGTCAACGGCTTCCTGTTCCAGGCCGTGTTCCCCACGGTCGCGCGCAAGGAAGTGAAGGGCCTGTGGCCGAACATGCCGATCGTCGCGAACGACCTGGCTGCGATCTCGTGGGGTTGATGCGGCCATGACGAAGCCTTTGTATGCCCTGGGCGTGCAGGAACTGCACGCGGCCTACGCCGCCAAGGAACTCTCGCCGGTCGAGGTGACGCGCGCGGTCAATGAACGCATCGCGGCCTGCGAGCCGCAGCTGCGCGCCACCTGGCTGTTCCGCCCCGAAGCCGCGCTCGAACAGGCGCGTGCTTCCGAGGCGCGCTGGCTCGCCGGCACGCCGCGCGGCACGCTCGACGGCGTGCCCGTGACCATCAAGGAAAACCTCGCGACCGAGGGCGACCCGATGCCGCTGGGCACCGCCGCCTACGCGCTCGTGCCGATGACGTACGACTCGCCGCCCGCCGCGCGCCTGAAGGCCGACGGCACGGTGATGGTGGCCAAGACCACGATGCCCGACCTGGGCATGCTGTCGTCGGGCCTGTCGAGCTTTCACGACCTCTCGCGCAATCCGTGGGACACCTCGCGCACGCCGGGCGGCTCCAGCGCCGGCGCCGGCGCGGCTGCTGCGGCAGGCTACGGCCCGCTGCACGTGGGCACCGACATCGGCGGCTCGCTGCGCCTGCCGGCGAGCTGGTGCGGCATCTTCACGCTCAAGCCCAGCTTCGGCCGCATTCCGCTGAGCTCGCCCTACATGGGCCGCTGCGCCGGCCCGATGACGCGCACCGTGGCCGATGCGGCGCTGATGATGGCTTCGGTCGCGCAGCCCGACGACCGCGACTATTCCGAGCTGCCGGCACCGGGCATCGACTGGACGGCCTTCGAAGTCGATCCGTCGTTTCTCAAGGGCAAGCGCGTGGCGCTGCACATGGACGCGGGCTGCGGCCTGCCGCTCGATCCGCAGATCGCGCAGGCCATTCGCCTTGCCGCAAAGCGCATCGAAGCCGCCGGTGCGCACGTCGAAGAGATCCCGGCCTTCATGACGCCGCAGATGCTGGAGGGCATGGACCACTTCTGGCGCATGCGCTCGTGCCTCGACATGCAGGCCATGAGCGCCGAGCAGCGCGCGAAGATCCTGCCGTACATCCGCGAATGGGCCGAGAGCGCGGCCGGTTTCTCGGGCGCGCACGTCTTCGACGGCTACAGCCAGTTCGTCGCCACGCGCGCGGCCACGGTCGCCGCCACCAAGGCGTACGACTTCGTGATCTCGCCGGTGTCCCCGAACATGCCCGCGCCCGCGGACCACGCCTCGCCCACCAACGACCCGATGCGGCCGCTGGAGCACATCGGCTTCACGGTGCCCTACAACATGTCGGAGCAGCCCGCGGCGTCGGTCAACTGCGGCTACTCGGCCGAAGGCCTGCCCATCGGCCTGCAGGTGGCCGGTCGCCGCTTCGACGACCTGGGCGTGCTGCAGTTCAGCCGCGCCTTCGAGCAGATTCGCGACGCGCAGAAACCCTGGCCCGAACCGACTTGATCCGACCTGATCCGCCACACGGAGACACACATCCCATGAACGCCACCCACTACATCGACGGCCGCCGCGTGGCGTCCGAAGCCGACGCCACCATCGACGTGATCGACCCGAGCGACGGCCAGAAATTCGGCGAGATCGCACGCGGCACCGCCGCCGAAATCGACGCCGCCGTGCGCGCCGCACGCCAGGCCATGGGCGAGCACTTCGACGGCCCCTGGGGCGCCACCACCGCGCTCGAACGCGGCCGGCTGCTCGCCAAGCTCGGCGCCGCCGTGATGCAGCACCACGAAGAACTGGCCCAGCTCGAGGCACGCGACACCGGCAAGGCGCTGCGCGTGGCGCGCAACGACGCGACCGCGCTGGCGCGCTACTTCGAGTACTACGCCGGCGCCTGCGACAAGCTGCACGGCGACACCCTGCCCTACGAGCGTGGCTACACCGTGCTGACCGTGCGCATCCCGCACGGCGTGACGGGCCACATCATTCCCTGGAACTACCCGATGCAGATCGCCGGCCGCAGCGTGGGCGCCTCGCTTGCCGCGGGCAACGCCTGCGTGGTCAAGCCGGCCGAAGACGCGAGCCTGTCGCTGCTGCGCCTGGCCGAGATCGCCACCGAGGTCGGCTTTCCGGCCGGTGCGCTCAACGTGGTGACCGGCTACGGCAAGGAAGCCGGCGCGGCGCTGTGCGCGCACCCGGGCATCGACCACATCTCGTTCACCGGCTCGACCATGACCGGCCGCAGCGTGGGCCTGGCCGCGGCCGAGCGCCACTGCCCCGTGACGCTGGAGCTGGGCGGCAAGTCGCCGCAGATCGTGTTCGCCGACGCCGACCTCGACGCGGCCGAGCCCGTGCTGCTCAACGCCATCATCCAGAACGCCGGCCAGACCTGCTCGGCGGGCAGCCGCGTGTTGGTCGAACAATCGGTGTACGAAGAGGTGGTGCAGCGCCTCGCCAAGCGCTTCACGGCCGTGCGCGCGGGCACGCCCGCCGAAGACCTGGACATGGGCCCGCTCATCAACGAGAAGCAGTTCCGCCAGGTGCGTGACATGGTCGCGACCGCCGAAGCGAGCGGCATGAAGGTGGCCGCGCGCGGCACGGTGTCGCCGCAGGCGCCGTCCACCGGCTACTACCAGGAGGCCGTGCTGTTCCGCGATGTGCCACACGACAGCGACCTGGCCCAGCGCGAGGTCTTCGGCCCGGTGCTCGCCGTGATGCCCTTCGCCGACGAGGCCGAGGCCGTGCGCCTGGCCAACGGCACCGACTTCGGCCTGGTGGCCGGCGTGTGGACGCGCGACGGCGCGCGCCAGCTGCGCATGGCGCACAAGCTGCATTGCGGCCAGGTCTTCGTCAACAATTACGGCGCGGCGGGTGGTGTAGAACTGCCGTTCGGCGGCGTGAAATCGAGTGGCTTCGGCCGCGAGAAGGGCTTCGAGGCCCTGCTCGGCTTCACGACCCTCAAGACCATCGCCATCAAGCACGGATGAAGACAACCCATGACGACTACTGAACAACAAACCTCGCGCAAAGTCGGCCTCGTCGGCGTCGGCCTCATGGGCCACGGCATCGCCAGCAACATCGTCAAGCACGGCCACCAGCTCACCGTGCTGGAGCACGCGGGCAACCAGCCGATCGATGATCTGCTGAAGGCCGGCGCCACGTCGGTGAAAGACGTGGCCTCGCTGGCCGCGCAGGTCGACGTGCTGATCCTGTGCGTCACCGGCACGCCGCAGGTCGAGGCCGTGATGCTCGGCGACGCCGGCGCGCTGACGACCCTGCGCCCCGGCACCGTGGTGATCGACTGCTCCACCGCCGTGCCCGCCTCCACCGCCAAGGTCGCCGAAGCTGTGCACGCCAAGGGCGGCCGCTTCCTCGACACGCCGATGACCCGCACCGCCAAGGAGGCCGCCGAAGGCCGCCTGAACCTGCTGGTGGGCGGCGACGCCGAAGTGCTGGCCTCGTGCCTGCCACTGCTGCGTTGCTTTGCCGAGAACGTCACGCACGTCGGCGACGTCGGCGCGGGCCATGCGATGAAGCTGCTGCACAACTTCGTATCGCTGGGCACCGTGGCGCTGCTGTGCGAGGCCGCGGCCTGTGCGCAACGCGCCGGCGTGAAGCCCGAGGTGTTCGTGGACGTGCTCGCCAAGGGCGGCGGCAACGGCGTGGCGCTGGAACGCCTCAAGCCCAAGCTGCTGACGGGCAGCACCGATTCGCTGAAGTTCTCGATGGCGAATGCGAAGAAGGACCTGGGGTACTACAACGACATGGCGGAGCAGTCTTCTTCGAGCCATGGCATCGCGCAGGCTGTCGATGCTTTGCTGGCCCACGGGGTTGAAGTCTTCGGGCCGGATCGCATGGTGCTGGATCTGGTCGAAGCGCTGCGCTGAAGTTCTTCGGGGGCGTGCGCAGCACTGAGCCGCCCCCTCTCGCACCCTCACTCGAACCGTATCTCGGCGACAGTCGGCGCACTCGGCTCCCTGGTCTTGGCATTCGCGATGGCGCCGTCTTTTTCGTTCCTGAACCAGTAGCGGCACCCGGTTCGAGAAATCATCGTCACGCACATCGAGCCGTCGGCGTTGAGCACCCACTTGCCCGACGCCTTGCCAGGCCCGCTTTGGTTGACGAAGTCGACGCGGCCATCCGAATGGAACTGCCAGCGCGAGACCATGCCGGTCGACAGATTGCTTGAAACGATGGGCTTGCCGATCAAGGTGGTCTCGATCTCGGCTTTGCTCAGAAACACGCGGCCATGGATGGGTGGGGGCTCCTCGGAGATGGCGGGCACGACGGCAAGGCACAGCAGCGTGCGGATGGCGTAGCGGGTGAACATGACATGCCCCTCTGACGTCGCGCGGTCGGCATGCGTTCAGCCGTGCGCGTGCGTCCAAGCGCTGGGTTGGCCTGTCGGTAACGCCCGATGGCGTTACATGGCATTAACTAAAAAGCGCTACTTTCCTGCGCGCCAGATCCGGCCGGTGTACGCGAACGAGGCCTGCTTCTTCCTGCGCTCCACAGCCACGCCGGGAGGCGGTGGCCCGAGATCCAGACGCGGAAGGCGGCGTTCTTTTTCTGTGACGACACGACTTGTGCTCCGAGACCCCTCGGCAAGGTGACCGAAGGGCGTTGTGGGGTGGCCTGCGCGAACACCGTGGCAACGGCGCCGGCGACGGCGGAAGAGCACTGTGAAGGCATCTGTGCGGTGGCTTGTATGGCGCTGTGTCGTGCGTACGGCGCTTGTAAATGCGCCTGTTGATTTCCGCGCAGACCTGACCCGCGTTTCGGATGAAGCTCCTGGCCGCTTCAGCTTTGCGGGATAGCGGTAGCCAGCTCAGCGCGCACGGCCGCGAACACGGCAGCGGGATTCGAGGCACGCGATATGGGGCGACCAATGACCACATGCGTCGCGCCAGCCTCGATGGCCTGCGCGGGAGTTGCAGCCCGCGCATGGTCATTCTGCTCATCGCCTGAGAGCTGCGTGCCTGGCGTCACGACAAGCGCACCGGGCGGCAGGACCTCACGAAGCAGCCTCGCCTCCAACGGCGACGAGACAACGCCATGGCAACCAGCTGCGGCTGCAAGACGGCCCAGTCGCACGACCTGCTCCGGAACCGTCGAGGCGACGCCGACCTCTTCCAGATCCTGATCACTCATGCTGGTGATGACCGTGAGCGCAAGAATCTTCAGCTGAGGGAACTGGCTCGCGGCCTGAACGGCCGAGCGAAGCACGGCGGAACCGCCGCAGGCGTGCACCGTCACCATCGAAGCCCCCAGATGTCCGGCCGCGGTGACCGCGCCAGCCACCGAGCTTGGAATTTCCAGCAGCTTGAGGTCGAGGAAAACACTTTTCCCCGCATCTACGAGCTCGCGAACGACCGAAGGTCCTGCCGCCGTCAGCAGCTGCAGGCCTACCTTGTAGAACGTCGTCGCTGCGCCCAGCTGCGTCACGAGGTCCGCCGCCAATGCGGCGGTAGGGAAGTCGAGCGAAACGATGATGCGGCTGTCCGTACCCATTGACTTGTCCTCGATGCCGATGCCCCGCACTCGCAGGAAAACCGCGAGCTGGGCGTGCGTGCGCAGCCTATCAGCTGGCGGGCAGAATGCGGCCACGAACGGTCATTCACGGTGCCGCCCGCGTGCCGAAAGCAGCCGGTCCAGCAGACCGAGCAGGTACTCGTAGACAAGCGACAGTTCAGCGAACCGCCCAACCCGAAGGAGACTCGCATGGGACTTCTAACCTTCAGCCTCAACGTCACCCTGGACGGCTGCGTCGACCACCAGGAGGGCATCGCCGACGACGAAACGCACGCCTTCTTCACCCGTCTCATGGACGAAGGTGGCGCGATGCTGTGGGGCCGCACCACCTACGAGATGATGGAGAGCTACTGGCCGGCGGTCGCCCGCGGCGATGTGGAGGCGCCGCCGGCGTTGCGTGAATGGGCGCTCAAGCTGGAGACCAAGCCGAAGTACGTCGTGTCGTCGACGCGAACGGACTTCCCGTGGACCCACAGCCACCACATCGCCGGCGACCTGCGCTCGGGCGTGCAAAAGCTCAAGGACGCGACCCCGGCCGGCGTGCTCCTCGGCAGCGGCAAGCTCGCGACCGAGCTGGACCGGCTGAACCTGATCGACGAATACAAGTTCCTCGTTCACCCCAGGATCGCCGGGCACGGCCCGACCCTGTACCAGAGCGGGCTGCCGAATACGCGACGGCTTGAGCTGGTCTCGGCGAAGCCGCTCAGCAACGGCGCGGTCGCAATGCATTACCGGCGCGCGCGCGGCTAACCATCGGTTGCGGTGGACGGTCCGCTGCGCGGCCCGCGGCTGAACGGGAGCGTTGAACGACTGCTTCCGGGGAGCGCCCGGCACCCGCTATGGGCCCGCTCATGACGGCGGTGCGACCGACGACAGTCGGCCACAACCGGCCGTTCAGCGTCGCGCTTCAGCCCCGTCGTGTTGTGCCTCGGATGAGGGGACCCTGTCGCTGGTCTCGCAGGAATAGCGAAAGTCGTGCGCGCTTCCATTCTTGATACTTCGCTCCGCTGAACGCAACCGATATCATGCGGAACCTCGACTCTGTACCCCCAGGGGAATATCGTGCTCGAACAGAACAAGGCAATTGTGAAAGAGTTCCTGTACCGGGTACTCTCCCTCGGCGACATTGCCGCGACCGGCGACTACTTTCACACCGACATGGTGGAGGAGGTTCCGTTGCCAGGGCAAGGTCCTGGCCTTGCCGGCCTCAAGGAAACCTTGGTTGCGCTGCGACTGGCGTTTCCCGACATGCGCTGGGATGTTGAAGAGCAGATAGCAGAAGACAACCGGGTCCTGACGCGCTTTGTGTGGCACGGAACGCATCAGGGCACATTCTTTGGAATTCCTCCTACGCAGAGGTCGGTCCGCGTCTCGGGCATGGTCATCGACCGCTTCGAGGGAGCGAAGGTCAAATCCACGCGAATTCTCATGGACACGCTGGGTCTCATGCAGCAGCTCGGTGCGTTGCCGGGAAGTCCGACGTAATTTGGCGGGCCGTCATTTGCGGCCAATCAGAAGCGCTGGTAGCTGTCGGCCAAAACCAGCCATTTAGCGGGTCACTTAAATGCCCCCGTAACCCTTGGTCGAGGGCAGGACTTGTCGGTTTGCGCGTTTCGCTGCCCGCCAGCCTGCTCCAAGTACTCTACAAACCCGTCGAAGGCATTCAACAAGGGCTGGAACCGCGCCGCACCGCCCTCCAGTTGGCACAAGGCGTAGCAGGTCGCCTCCAGCGTGGACAGTTGGTCGGGCCCATGGGCTTTGCGGATACGGTAGTGCGAAGGCGGCATGTTGTGCAGGGCCAATCGGGGCAACTGTTGCAGTGCCGGGCTTTGGTAGAGCATCTTTCGGCTTTTGCGCCAGGTGCCGTCCAGCACGACCAGGCGCAGGCGCGACGGGGCTTGCGGCCACTCGGGCGGCAGCGGGGGTGGAGCTCGCAGGTCCGGGGCGGTATCTTGCAGACTGTCCGGGTACAGCAGCAGCGTGTGCTTGCCGTCCACCGGCCAGACGGGCACGGCAAATGCCTCCCCCACCACCAAGCGGCAGTGCGCCAAGCTGAGGTGCAGCAGGCGGGCACTGCCTTTGGTCTGGTGTACCTCCAGCGGGTGCTGCAGCACCAGTACCTCCACCGCGTGGGCGGTGGGTGCGACCCAGCGGCAAATGCAGGCGCTGAGCGGGCGCAGGCAAGCGGTGCACTGGGGGCGTGGGACTAAAGCGGCGGACAAGACTGGATTTTATTCAGCCTGCCTGGCTGGACAATGCCTGGAAGGAGATGTCTCTTAGCTTTGGCGCGACGACCGGCAGCTTTGGACAATGTCGGAAGAGCGCAGTGGGCCGATTGCAGACATTGGGCCCTCCTGAAAGCGGTCGCTCGACCGAAGATATGGAATGGGCCCTGAGGAGGCCGTCAAAGTCTGAAAAAAGCACTCGCTGCTAGCGAAGGTGGACGAGTCTCAATGAGTCAAGGAATTCTCAACTGGCCACTCGGCAACGTGTAAAGCGCAGTCGTCCACGACGCCCTCAATCTTGTCGCCAAGAAGTCGGGGCTACCACTTTAGGCCTTCGTGCCATCTTGCGGCGAAGCGTCGACGACTGGGCAGAAGCGGCACGCGTGACGTTGAGAGTCAGTCGAAGGCGGCGGACCTCGACCTGCGTTGACGCTAACTAGGGTCTCGACGAACGTTCCTCGAAGATTGGCCCCGAATTTCCAGTTGTAGATTTCAGCTGCGCGTTGGCGAGATCTCCAAGACTCCTGATAGCCCCTTCCAAGCGCGGGTCGCCGAGATACCCGTAGTTAATGCGCAGGTGCCGGGTGTATCGGCGGTCGGCTGAAAACAAATGGCCCGGCGCTACGCCTATGCCGAGCCGAAGAGCGTCCTGGTGCAGTGCGAGCGAGTCGACACCTTCTGGCAGCGCGAGCCACAGGAAATAACCACCCTCGGGGCGCGTGACCCGCGTTCCAGTTGGAAAGTATCGATCGACAAGTCGCAAGCATGCAGCCTGCTGGCGGCTGAGCGAATGCCGCAGGGCGCGCAGGTGGCGATCGAAACTCTTGTGTTGCAGGTACTCCTGCAACGCCAGTTGCGAGGGGAGTGCCGTCGCCAGCGAGCTCATCAACTTGTTGCGACCCAAAGTGGCTGCAAAGCGACCGCCCGCTACCCAACCGATGCGATATCCGGGTGCCAGGGATTTCGAGAAAGAACTGCAGTGCAGCACCCAGCCGTCCCGGTCCCAGGCCTTGGCTGGTGGCGGTCTCCGAGCCCCATGCGCGAGCTCGCCGTACACGTCGTCTTCGATCAGCGGTATGGCGCGGGTGGCGAGCATGCTGACCAATTGCTCTTTGGCTGCGTCGCTCATGGTGCAGCCCATTGGATTCTGGAAGGTCGGCATGAACCAGCAGGCCTTCACCGGATGCTGGTCGATCACGCGAGCAAGAGAGTCGAGATCTACGCCTGTTCGCGGGTGGGTCTCAACCTCGACCGCGCGAAGACCGCGCCGCTCCAGTGCCTGCAACGCACCATAAAAGGTTGGCGTTTCGATCGCCACGAGGTCGCCTGGCTGCGTCACCGATTCGAGCGCAAGATTGAGGGCTTCCATCGCCCCGCTGGTGATGACCAGTTCAGACGCAGGAACATCCATCCCGACGCTGCCGTAACGGAGGGAAATCTGATGGCGCAACAGGGCGTTTCCTGGTGACAAATCCTCGACGGTCTGCCAAGGATCCATCCGCTTGAGCGCTCGCGTCAGGCCGGCGGCAAGTTGCTCGAAGGGAAACAGCTCTGGCGACGGAAAGGCCGAGCCGAGCGGGACCATATCGCGCTCGCGAGCCTGTGCAAGGACCTGAAAGACAAGCGACGAGACGTCGACCGACATGGACCGCAGGACAGGCTCGCTGGCGGCGAGTTCGTTGGCCGGCATTTCCGCGCCCGCTCGAACGAAGTATCCCGACCGCTGCCGAGCTTCGACAAGCCCTTGCGCCTCCAGCAGGTAGTAAGCAGAGAACACGGTGGACGCACTGATGCCCATTTGCGACTTCAGTTCGCGCACGGAGGGAAGGCGATCGTTCGCCTTCAGGCTACCCGCGCGAATACGCTGAGCGATGTTGTCGGCAAGCTTCTCGTAGCGGTTCATGGGCATCTCTTTCTGATACGGTCGTTCTGGACCGATCCCGAGATTTTCGTATCAGATGTCGGCCTGCCCCGGAGCGACTACCGGCCTCCTTGCATCTGATACGGAAATTTTCAGCTGATCTGGTTCTGTACGTATCAGCCTAGAAGATGAACACTCGACAGCACGATGAGAGTGCTTCTGTGGTGCAGGCAGACTGCTCCGCCTTTCGACCCATGTATTGCGTGCTTTTCGACGCGCCTTGCGGACGCCCATTTAGCTCACCGCAACCGTTTCGTTAGATTGATTGATTGATTGAATTTCCGTTTCTTCATCGATCTATTGAGCTACTCGCCGCACTCGGGCACTTCGCCGCCTGTCACCATTGATATCCCTTCAATCATGAATTCAATCCCTATCTCTTTTGTTATTTTCAAGGTTCTCGTGCTCAGCTTGGGCATGTATTTAGCCGTCAAGTGGCACTACGATCGAGGACAGAAGGACAAGAATCAAAAGACAGCTGCAGTGGTACTGACATCCATCAAGGTGGGCGGGGCGTTTGTCGCTTCTGCGTTCCTCGTGCTCTTCCTCACCTTTGAATTTTGCAATTGGATGGGTCTGGACCTGGCCATGCAGTGATTGGAAGTTTTCGGTCGATAGCTCGGATACGGTGCGACTAACGGCACGACCCTTTCAGAGACGGACATCGGCACGATGGCGCGGTATTTGGCTGGCATGCCGACGTGCGAGGCGAGCTCGCCGATGGCAAAGTTCTCGCCCAGAATTCATGTCAAGTGATCGCCCGGCTGCATAGTCTCTGCTCCTGCGCCAACCTGCGTTAGTGCCAGGCATCAGGCCAGTTACCTTCTTGCCAGCAGCCTTGAGGCGGCGCCGGAACTCGATCTAGCGATCTTCGGTTTTCATATTCGATGAGCTCGCCGAGCGGCTGCTTGTGGCCGGCTGTAGCCGTACGGGCTGTTGACAGAAAGGGCCCAAAGCGGGCTTTGCCGAGTGCTCGAGAGCGGTCGTTCAGAGACTCATCTCGTCTACCCTTTGCAGCATCGCCATCCGTCTTTCACGCGGAAACATGCCCTTGTCCAAAGCCAAGAATGCTTCCCGCACCGCAGCGTATCGGGGAGGGTTCACGAGTTTTGCAAGTATCAAGGCTCTCATCGCTAGATGCTCAATGGGGCCGCCGGCGGTCGGGTTTGTATCAGCCAAAGGGTTCTTGTTTACCCATTCCTCGACCTCCTTAAGGTCAGCGAAGCGCGGGTAAAAGACCTTCTCCGAATGGTCAAGGAGGCCCGCGAGCTGACCAGCGACGTGTTCGACATCCGCTTCGACCGAAGTCAGCGAGACAGTCATGGGAGGTAGATGTCGCTCCCTGGGCTTGTATTGCAAGGTCCAGGTGTGCATCTGGTCCTCGCCGTAGACCATCCCCAACGTGTTCCAAGGGAGTTCGACCCGTTCGTGACGTACGTCGGCGAAGCAGTTGATTTCGTAGAACTTCCCGGCCCCCTTTGCGGTGCCCTGGTTTACGACCACGAACGAATCCTCACCGCTGTTTTGCTTCCGAACGAAGCAGTCCCATTTTTTTGAGAGCTCGAAGCCATGCTCTGCGAGTTTGGGTCGAAGAATCTTGGTGATGGCGCGCTCTATACGGTCCATGTTTTCGATTTTTTTATTGGCTTGTCCAATTGAATGACGGCTCCTGGCCGCGTGCAGACCATCGTCAGACGGCACCCAAGGTCCAACGTTGGAGTTAACCGACAAACAACTGCACAGCAGCTATTTGTCCGATCGAACGATTTGTGAGCCCTTGCTCAAACTTCATATGCATAGGTGCAACTGAGCTCAGCCCCTTTCAGTGCGGATCTAAAGGGTTCAGGCGCATCCTTGAGGACGGCGCCAAAGCTGGCGTTGAGTTTGCCGCCACCCATGCTGCCTTTGTACTTGATGCTCTTGGGCTTGGCTTGAAGCTGGAGCCTGTTTGAACCGGACAGCGCAGCCTCCACCGTGTAGATGCCACGACGGAAATCAGTGGACTCAGAGGTCTCTGCCTGTGGTGAAACCAAGCGGATGGTTTGCCCGCGGTAGGAGAGTTTCAGATCGACCTCGACAATGGAGGCGGGAACATCACCCGCCAAGGTGAGTGCCTGTCCCGCGTGACTCCCGGTGCAGTTCAGTTGCGCCGTATTTGCACCTGCGACGGCCTGACCCGAGAGGGCGAACAGCAACACGAGGGTGCAGAGAGGCAAGGTTTTTCTCATAGGACTTCCATGTGACTCATGCAATGTATGACGCACGACCTGAGAGACAAGCTGAGCAGCGCGGAACTTCCGGTCACGGCCTCCTCCACAAGAACGTTTCTGATCATAGGCGGAGCGATTCGCCGCTGCGTTTTTCAGCTCCGCAGCCCGCAGACCCGCCGCTAACCGCCGGCCTCAGCCGCTCCGCGCCGCGCCCTCTCACTCGCCTGAAACAACTCCCCCGCCTTGCGCGCCAGCTCCGCCGCAAGCCACAGCAGGTTGTCCAGTTGTCGAGGCCCTTCGCCGCTGCACCAGTCGATGTCTTCCCCGTGGCAGACCCACAGCAGGGCTTCGAGTTGGGCGAGTGTGTTTTCGAGGAGATTCGCCGGATCTTGGTGGGCGATTCCGGCGGGAGGTACCGGCGTGCGAGGCCGGGCTATAGTCTTGGTAGCCATTTTTGTGCGTTCCTTCCAAGGTGATTGCACGTCTTTGGTTAGACGGCTGGGGTGCTCTAACACCCCGGCCGTCGCCTTTTGATACCTCGCATTTGCATCGCTGCTTTCGCACCGACAACCTGCCGCGAGGCAAGCAGCCTTCCAACATTTCGATGGCTGTGTGTGTGGCGTCTTCCGAGTCCCCTTGGTGGGGTTTTGAGTGGCAGGGGCAGCTACTTTAGAGAAGAGCGCGGCGCAGTGCCGATTTCGTGCGGCACGAAGTCTCGAAGCGCGCCAACAAATGCAGCTTCCGCCATGCGCCGCGCACGGGCCTCACGGCGCCATGCCAGTCCGCAGCAGCGCCGAACACGCTCACGTCGATGGTGTGCTCCCCGCAGCGAAATCAAGGAGGAGGCCGCAGGCCGGGGGACATTCGCGGAGGGGAGTACGCCGTCGGCGTGGGCGTCGCCCCGAACAACAGCGACCGCAGCGCAAAGGCACCCCGCAAAAAACTAGGGCATCCCGCGCGCCAGCAGATGGTCCACCAACCGACGCTGTGGAAAACTCAACGCCTCCTGCCGCGTGCACAGGTACATCCGGCGTGAAGCCCACGCATCGGTGAGGTTGATGAAGCGCAGCTTCATCTCCTTGCGGTAAGTCACCGCCGCCCCCTCGGGCAGGATGCCCACGCCCATCCCTGCTTCGATCATCCGGCACACGGCCTCGAAGCTCTTCACCCGCACACGCAGCCGCAGCACCTTGCGCGCGCTCATCGCGGCGTCTTCCATGGTGCGGGAGATGGCCGAGTCGTCTTCGAGCCCCACGAAGTCGAAGTCGAGCAGCTCTTCGAACGACACCTCGCGCCCGCGCCACGGATGCTTCTGGCGCACGATGGCCACGAGCCGGTCGGTGCGGTACGGAATGAAATGCAGCGCCGGTTCGACCGCCTCGCTGGTGATCACGCCCACATCGGCCTGGCGGTCGCGGATGGCCTGCACGATGTAGACGCTGCGGTGCTCTTCCACGCTCACGCGGATCTCGGGGTAGCGCAGCCGAAAGCTCGCCACGTCGTCGGGCAAGAACTGCCCCATCGCCGACGCGTTGGCGTGCAGCCGCACACGGCCGGTGGCGCCCTGCGCGTAGTCGGACAGGTCGGCGCGCATGCGGTCCACGTCGCGCAGGATCTGACGCGCATGCATGGCCAGCGACTCGCCCGCGCCCGTGGGCGTCACGCCCTTCGAGGTGCGGTTGAGCAGCCCCACCCCGAGCTGGCTCTCGAGGATGGCCAGGCGCCGGCTTGCGGCCGACAGCACCATGTGGCTCTCGGCGGCGGCCTTCGACAGGCTGCCGTGCTCAATGGCGCGCAGGAACAGCGCCAGCGAATCCAGGTCGGGTCTCATCGGGTCCTCGGTCGATCGGGCGGACATTGTCGGGCCTGCGCGCTGGCGCCTGCATGACCGAAGGCCTTTCGGCGAATCGACTTCCGCGGCGATGGTTCTTCCGGAATGCGGGTTTCCCCCTCGAAACGAAGAAGCACTTTCGGCTCGCGGTGCGAAAGAATCGTCGCTGTCTCGGCGGCAACCCCGGCGAGGCGTTTCGCGGGCCGGCCCTCTACCGGGGCCACGCCCGCATTCCACGAGTCCTACCCGGAGTCTTCTCTCTCATGGCATCCCACGAACTCGCCAGCGTTGCGCTGGACGACAAATACACGGCCACCGAAGGCCGGATCTACCTGAGCGGCATCCAGGCGCTGGTGCGCCTCATGCTCGTGCAGAAATGGCGCGACCAGCAGGTCGGCCTGAACACCGCGGGCTTTGTCTCGGGCTACCGCGGCTCGCCGCTCGGCGGCCTGGACGAAGCGCTGTGGAAAGCCCAGCCGCAGCTCGAAGCCAACGCCGTCAAGTTCCTGCCCGGCGTGAACGAAGAGCTGGCCGCCACCGCCGTGTGGGGCACGCAGCAGGTGCACCTGACCGGCGAAAGCGCGGTCGATGGCGTGTTTGCCATGTGGTACGGCAAGGCGCCCGGCGTGGACCGCTGCGGCGACGTGTTCAAGCACATGAGCCACGCAGGCACGTCGCCGAAGGGCGGCATCCTGCTGGTGGCGGGCGACGACCACGGCGCGTCGTCCTCTACCCTGCCCAACCAGAGCGATCACTTGTTCGCGGCCTCGATGATTCCCATGCTCTATCCGCAGAGCGTGGAGGAATACATCGAGCTGGGCCTGCACGGCTTTGCGATGTCGCGCTTTGCCGGCCTGCCGGTCGGCTTCAAGGCGCTGGCCGACACGGTGGAGTCGTCGGGCTCCATTGCCGCCGGCGCGCTCGACGTGCACACGCGCCTGCCGAAGGACTTCGCGTTCCCGCCCGGCGGCGTGCATGCGCGGCTGTCGACCGACACGCTCGGCGTGCAGGCGCGCAAGCAGGAAGCGCTGATGCAGGACTACAAGATCTACGCCGCCATCGCCTACGCGCGCGAGAACCGCCTGAACCGCGTGACCATCGATTCGCCTCAGGCGCGGCTGGGCATCGTAGCCTCGGGCAAGTCGTACCGCGACGTGCTCGAAGCGCTCGAAGAGCTTGGCATCGACGCCGACGAGGCCGCGCGCATCGGCATTCGGCTGTTCAAGGTGTCGATGCCCTGGCCGCTGGAGCCCGACTCGATCCGCGAGTTTGCGGACGGGCTCGAAGAGATTCTGGTGGTCGAAGAGAAGCGCCAGATCGTCGAGTACCAGCTCAAGGAGCACCTGTACAACTGGCGCGAGAACGTGCGCCCGCGCGTGATCGGCAAGTTCGACGAGCAGGGCGAATGGGGCGCGCACCCGCGCGGCCAGTGGCTGCTGCCGGCCACGGCCGACTTCTCGGTGGCGCAGATCGCGCGTGTCATTGCCGGGCGCGTGGCGCGCTTTCACACCAGCGACCGCATCCGCATGCGGCTGGCGATTCTCGACGCGAAAGACGTGGTGCTCGGCAAGGCCGTGGCGACGCCCTCGCGACCGGCCTGGTACTGCGCGGGCTGCCCGCACAACACCTCGACCAAGGTGCCCGAGGGCAGCCTGGCGCTCGCGGGCATCGGCTGCCACGTGATGGCCACGGCCATCTACCCCGAGCACAACCGCACCACCACGCACATGGGCGGCGAAGGCGCGCCGTGGCTGGGGCAGGCCTGGTTCTCGAAGCGCAAACACGTGTTCGCGAACCTCGGCGACGGCACCTACTACCACTCGGGCTCGCTGGCGATCCGCGCAGCCGTGGCGGCAGGCGTGAACATCACCTACAAGATCCTCTACAACGACGCGGTCGCGATGACGGGCGGCCAACCGGTCGACGGGCCGATCACCGTGCCGCGCATCGCGCACCAGGTCGCCGCCGAAGGCGTGAAGCGCCTCGCGCTGGTGGCCGAAGACCCGACGCGCTGGGCCGATCGCAGCCTGCTGCCGCCCGACCGCGACGGGCTCTTTTCGCTGAGCGTGCACCACCGCGACGACATGGATGCAGTGCAGCGCGAGCTGCGCGGCTTCGAGGGCGTGTCGGTGCTGATCTACGACCAGGTGTGCGCGGCCGAGAAGCGCCGCCGCCGCAAGAAGGGCGAGTTCCCGCCCGCAGCGCGGCGCGTGTTCATCAACGACGCCGTGTGCGAAGGCTGCGGCGACTGCGGCGAGCAGTCGAACTGCACCGCCCTCCTGCCCAAGCAAACCGAGCTGGGCCTGAAGCGCAGCGTGGACCAGAGCGCGTGCAACGCCGATGAGTCGTGCATCAAGGGCTTCTGCCCGAGCTTCGTGACGGTCGAAGGCGTGAAGCCGCGCAAGCACGCGCCCGTGGCCGTGAAGGCCGCCGAAGAACCTGCCCTGCCCGCGCCGGTGCCGCTCGCGCTGGACGGCATGCACAACATCCTGATCACCGGCATCGGCGGCACGGGCGTGATCACCATCGGCGCGCTGATCGGCATGGCGGCGCACCTCGAAGGCAAGGGCGTGAGCGTGCTCGACATGACGGGCATGTCGCAGAAGAACGGCTCGGTCACGTCGCACGTGCGCATCGCGCGCGACGCGGCACAGCTGAAGGCGCAACGCATTCCCACCGGCGAGGCCGACCTGATCCTGGGCTGCGACATGCTCACGGCCGGCGCACCCGACGCCATCGCGCGCATGCGGCCGGGCCGCACCTATGCGCTGGTCAACACCTTCGAGCAGCCGACGGGGCACTTCGCGCAGCAGCCCGACTGGGAGTTTCCGGCCGCGCAGGTGCGTGCGCTCATCGAGGAATCGGTCGAAGGCCGCGCCGACTTCATCGACGCGACGCAACTGGCCACGCGCCTCATGGGCGACGCCATCGCGGCCAACCTGTTCCTGTTGGGCTTCGCGTTCCAGAAGGGGTTTGTGCCGCTGTCGGCCGAAGCGCTCGACAAGGCCATCGAGATCAACGGCGTGGCCGTGAAGGCCAACCAGGCCGCGTTCCGCTGGGGCCGCAAGGCCGCGCTCGACCTCGCGGCCGTCACGCGCCAGGCTGCGCCGGCGCAGGTGGTGTCGCTGCAGAAGCCGCAGAGTTTCGAGGCGCTGGTGGCCGACCGCACCGCGTTCCTCACGTCGTACCAGAACGCGGCCTACGCACGCAGCTACGCGGACCTCGTCGAACGCGTGCGCGACGCCGAGCAACGCACGCGCGGCAGCACCGTGCTCGCCAAGGCCGTCGCCTCGGGCCTCTTCAAGCTCATGGCCTACAAGGACGAGTACGAGGTGGCGCGCCTGTACGCCGACCCGCGCTTCATGGAAAAACTCGGCGAGCAGTTCGAAGGCAAGCCCGTGCTGCGCTTTCACCTGGCGCCGCCGGTGCTGGGCCGTCGCGATGCCGAAGGCCGCGCGCTGAAGACCAGCTTCGGCCCGTGGATGCTCGGCGCCTTCCGCGTGCTCGCGAAGCTGCGCGGCCTGCGCGGCACGGCGCTCGATCCGTTCGGCCGCACTGCCGAGCGCCGCATGGAGCGCCAGCTCGTTGCCGACTACCGCGCGATGGTCGAAGACCTGCTCGCGCGCTTCGAGCGCATCGACTTCGACACCGCGCTGTCGCTGGCGCGCCTGCCGGAGCAGATCCGCGGATTCGGGCATGTGAAGGAAGAAAGCATCGTGTCGGCGCGCGTGCGGTGGGCGATGCTGCGTGGGCAGCTCGATACCGTGGCGCCTGCGCGGACTGCGCGCGCGGAGCCGGTGGTCGCTTGAGGGACGGGGGCGGCCGTGTGCCGCCCCTTGTCGTTCATTGCGTGCCTCAGAGCATCTTCCACTTCTTGCGGTCGATGACGCGCCGGCGCGTGTCCATGTTCAGCTGCGACAGCTCGATGGTCACCTGGTCCTTCGTGATGTCGACCAGCCCCCAGTTGCGCTGAAGCGCACCGATGGTGACGCCGGTGCGCAGCGCGGCGCCGGAAGACGTGGCTTCGAACAGGCTCCAGGCACCGGCCGGCCACGGCACGGCGAAGCGGTTCTCGTGAACGTCGCCGCTCAGGATGAGGATGCGGCGCTTTTCCGCGAGCTTGAGGATCGCGGCATGCTCGGCCGCGCAATCCATCCAGGTCTCGCCGTGGCGGGATTCGAAGGTGAGGCCGCTGGCGATGAGGTGCACCGTCTTCTCGTCCGAGTCTTCGATGGCCTTTTTCAGCTTCTTCATCTGCGCGCTGCCCAGCACGGCGTCCTCGCCGCCCTTGGTCTTGTAGCTGCGGCCGTCCGTGAGGTGCAGCATCACGGCCCCGTCCGGGTCGCCGGCGTTGCTCAGCATGAGGGGCCGATAGCCCGGCTCGGGGACGCCGGAGGCCCAGGGATCGCCGGCCTTGGGAAATTTCTTCGGATCGTGTGAGTCAAGCGCCTTGCGGTATTCCTGAAACGCCGCGCGGGTCGGGTCCAGCAAGTGCCGGTACGACGGCTGCCCCTCGATTTGCGCACCACAGGCGCCATTCCACAGAAAGTCGTGGTCATCCCAGATCGGATGAATCTGCAGGTCGGTCTTGCTCACCAGCTTGGCGAACTCCTTCTGGTTCAACTGGTCGCGCAGCCGACCGAAGGCATGGATCGCGAAGTCGTTCGCCCCCATTGCCTTGATCGCGCCGATGTCGGAACCGTCCGCGTCGTAGTAGGCCGAGTCGCCCAGCAGCACCAGGTGCGTCGCGCCGGAAGCGCCAACCTGTGTCCAGACAGGCTGGTCTTTGAAGGTCTGGGCACTGAAGCAGGAAGTAAAGGCGATCTTCATCGGGGGCTCTCCTCGTTGTGGGTGGCGGATGCTAGGAGCCGCTTCAAAACGCCGCCTCCCCCATCCATGGGAGCGCTTCGTCCCGGCCCTCGAAGCCCCTCAAAAAGCCCCGGGAATACCCTCTGAACCCCTTGAAGTCTTCTTGCCTACAGTTCTTGTATGCAAGAAAAAGCGATCCTTGCATGCAAAACCTCGACACGACAACGACAGGAGATTTCCATGCCTCGCTTTGCCAAATCGCTCTTCGGACAGGTGGTCATCGCACTGGTGATCGGCGTGCTCGTCGGCCTCTTTGCGCCCGAGTTCGCCGCCAAGCTCAAGCCACTCGGCGACGGCTTCATCAAGCTGATCAAGATGATCATTCCCGTGCTGGTGTTCTGCGTGGTGGTGCATGGCATCGCCGGCGCGGGCGACCTCAAGCGCGTGGGCCGGGTCGGCGTGAAGGCGCTGATCTACTTCGAGGTGCTGACCACCATCGCGCTGGCGATGGGCCTGGTGCTGGCCTTCGTGTTCGAGCCGGGCGTGGGCATGAACGTCGACCCCAAGACGCTCGACGCCAGCGCCATGAGCGCCTACGCCTCCAACGCCGACAAGCTCACGAGCGGCGGCACGGTCGAGTTCCTGATGAAGCTCATTCCCACCACGGTGGTGGCCGCCTTCGCCACCGGCGACGTACTGCAGGTGCTGCTGTTCGCGGTGCTGTTCGGCTGCGCGCTCTCGCTGCTGGGCGACCGCGGTGCGCCGGTGGCGGCGGTGGTCGACGCGCTCTCGCTGGTGCTGTTCAAGATCATGGGGATCATCATCAAGCTGGCGCCGCTGGGCGTGCTGGGTGCCATTGCCTTCACTGTCGGCAAGTACGGCATCGGCTCGCTCAAGCAGCTGGGCATGCTGGTCGCGCTCTTCTACGGCGCGGTGCTGATCTTCGTGTTCGTGGTGCTGGGGCTGGTGATGCGCTTCTCGGGCTTCAGCCTGTGGAAGCTGCTGCGCTACCTGCGCGAAGAGCTGGCCATCGTGTTCGCCACCACCTCGTCGGACAGCGTGCTGCCGCAGATCATGGCCAAGCTGCGCCGCATGGGCATCCGCGATTCGACGGTGGGCCTGGTGATTCCCACGGGCTACTCGTTCAACCTGGACGCGTTCTCGATCTACATCACGCTGGCGGCCGTGTTCATTGCGCAGGCGACCAACACGCCGATCTCGATGGCCGACCTGCTGACCATTCTGGCGATTGCGCTGGTCACCTCGAAGGGCGCGCATGGCGTGCCGGGCTCGGCCATCGTGGTGCTGGCCGCCACGCTGCATGCGATTCCGGCGATTCCCGCCATCGGCCTGGTGCTGGTGCTGTCGGTCGACTGGTTCATGGGCATCGCCCGCGCGCTGGGCAACCTGATCGGCAACTGCGTGGCCACCGTCGCCATCGCAGCCTGGGAAGGCGACATCGACCGCGAGCGTGCGCATGCCGTGCTCAACGGCACCTACTCGCCCGACGACGAGCCGCTGACCGAAGCGCCCGTGGTAAACACCGGCACCGCCGCTTCCACCGCCCACTGAAAAAAATGCCCGCCGACGTCAGCCCCACCGCCATCGCCGAACGCGTCGTCGAGGCCATCCTCGCGCAGAAGCTCGCGCCCGGCGACCGGCTCGGCGAGCAGGCGCTGGCCGAGAACTTCTCGGTCAGCCGCACCATGGTGCGCGAGGCGCTGATGCAGCTGCAGGCGCGCGGTTTCGTCGAGGTGCAGTCGCGCCGCGGCTGGTACGTGGTGGAGCCCTCGGCCGAGGAAGCGCGCGACGCTTTCTCGGCGCGCCGCATCGTCGAGGCCGGCATCCTCGCGGCCAGCGAAGGCCGGCCGCTGGGCCAAGTGATCCGCAAGCTGCGCGACCACATCGCCGACGAGCAGCGCGCCATCGAAGGCGCCGATGCCGCCACGCGCGCCTTCCTGCTGGCCGACTTCCATGTCTGCCTGGCCGAGCAGATGGGCCACCAGTTGTTGGTCGACGTGCTGCGCGACCTCACGGCGCGCACCACGCTGGCCGCCACGCTCTACCAGTCGAAGCACGAGGCCGGGCAGTCGTGCGCGGAGCACGGCGCCATCGTCGAGGCGCTCGAGGCCGGCAACATCGCGCAGGCGCGCCAGCTCATGCTCGACCACATCGGCAATGTCGAACGGGCGCTGGAGGTCGACGCGACCGCCGAGCCCGATGCCCCGAGCCGGCTGCGCGCCACGCTGGCGCCCGTGGCGCTGCCGCGCGCGGCCAAGCGCTGAAGCTGTGCCCTGTCGTGCATTTGTGCCACCGCCAGCTATCAATTGAATAGCTGACACTCGCCGCCGGTCTTGCGCCTGCGGCGTTTTTTCTGGGCAAGCCTGCTGCGCCGCACAAGGGCGCGCCGGCTGACACGGCGACGGGTTCCGGCTCGGCTACAGTCCGAGACACTTATGAACTCTCCCCAACTTCAGCGCGGCGTCTTCCTCGCCCTGCTTGCTGCTGTCACCGTCGCCTTTCTGTGGGTGCTGATGCCGTTCTTCGGCGCGGTGCTCTGGGGGGTGGCGCTGGCGATTCTGTTCACGCCGCTGTTCAAGTGGCTGCTCAAGAAGATGCCCGGCCGGCACAACGCCGCAGCGCTCTCGACGCTGGCGATCTGCTTGTTCATCGTGATCCTGCCGCTGGCCATGCTGGGCGTGTCGCTGGTGCAGGAGGTGTCGCTGATCACGCAGAGCATCCGCTCGGGCCAGATCAACTTCGCGGCCTACTTCCAGCAGATCCTGGACGCCACGCCGCAGTGGCTGATGAACATCGTGGAGCGCTTCAACCTGGGCGACATGGCAGCCTGGCAGGAACGCATCTCGACCATGGCGGGCCAGGCCAGCCAGCTCATTGCGAGCCAGGCGCTGGCCATCGGGCAGAACACCTTCGACTTCGTCATCAGCTTCTTCGTGATGCTGTACCTGCTGTATTTCCTGGTGCGCGACGGCGCGACGCTGTCCAAGACGATGCGCGACGCCGTGCCGCTGGCCAAGCCGCACACGCACTACTTGCTGAACAAATTCACCACCGTGATCCGCGCCACCGTGAAGGGCAACGTGGCCGTGGCCATTGCGCAGGGCACCATCGGCGGGCTGGCGTTCTGGTTCCTCGGTGTGCAGGGCGCGCTGCTGTGGGCCGTGCTGATGGCCTTCCTGTCGCTGCTGCCGGCCGTGGGCGCGGCGCTCATCTGGGGGCCGGTGGCCATCTACTACCTGGCCACGGGACACTTCTGGCAGGGCGGCGTGCTGATCTTCATCGGCGTGTTCGTGATCGGCCTGGTCGACAACATCCTGCGCCCCGTGCTGGTGGGCAAGGACACGCAGATGCCCGACTACATCGTGCTGATGTCGACCATCGGCGGCATGGCGATCTTCGGCATCAACGGCTTCGTGATCGGGCCGGTGATCGCGGCGCTGTTCATGGCCGCCTGGAGCCTCTTTGCGGACTCGGGCCACGTGGGCACCGGGCACGCGATCGAAGAGGCCGCAGAAGCCCCGAAGAACGGGCGGGACAAGACCTGACAGCGCGCCGGACCTCACTCAGGCCGCGGCGTTCGCTCCTTCTGCGCGCATTTCGCGCGCGCATTCACGCATTCCGTCGCATGACGCTGGGCACCGCCCGGCGACTGCGGGATCGTCGGGCCCTCCATCCACCACGAGGCCTGCCATGCACCTTCCCGCTTTGCTCTCCCGCCCCGCCGCGCGCGCTCTTCTCGCGGCCGCCGCGCTCGCCCCGCTCGGCGCCCTGGCCGCCGACCTGAACCTCAGCATCGCCGACGGCCCGGCCGCCGGCGCCACGCTCTACGTCGCGCTGTACAACGACGCCGCCGGCTATACCGAGAGCAAGGCCGTCGCCTCTCAGACCGCGCCGATGCGCGAAGGCAAGGCCCGCTTCGTCTTCACCGACCTGGCACCGGGGCGCTACGCGCTGCGCGTGTTCGCCGACGAGAACGGCAACGGCAAGCTCGACACCAACCTGGTGGGCATGCCGATCGAACGCTATGGCTTCTCGAACGACGCCAAGGGCAACCGTGGCGCGCCCGACTTCGAGGCCGCGGCCTTCCGCGTCGATGCCGACGCGCAGGCCGTCATCCATCTGCGCTGAGGAGCACCGCCATGGAACGACGCGAACTCCTGCGCCTGCTGGCCGCCGCCGGCGCCCTGCCCCTCTTCAGCCCGCTGGCGCGTGCTGCCGGCACCACCGACGACAACTGGCAAGCCCAGTTCGAAGCCGCCGACGCCCCGTGGAAGATCGGCTTCGCCACGCCCCCGGGCGACCTGCCGCTGACCCGCGCCACCGTGCGCGGTCGCTTCCCCGACGCCGTGGCCGGCACGCTGTTCCGCATCGGCCCGGCCGGCCACGACCTGGGCGGTGAGCGCTACCACCACTGGTTCGACGGCGACGGCATGGTCCACCGCTTCGTCATCGAGGGCGCCGACGTGCGGCACCAGGGCCGCTATGTCGCCACGCCCAAACGCGTGGCCGAAGTGAAGGCCGGCCGCCGCCTCACCGAGGCCTTCGGCACCATGCCGCCGGGCGTGGAGCCGCCCACCTCGGCCGATGCCATCAACGTCGCCAACACCAGCGTGCTGCCGATGCAGGGCGAGGTGCTCGCGCTGTGGGAAGGCGGCTCGGCCACGCGCATCGATGCGCGCACGCTCGACACGCTGGGCGTGAAGACCTGGCGCGCCGACCTCGCGGGCATGCCCTTCTCGGCCCACCCCAAGGTCGACCCGGACGGCACCGTGTGGAACTTCGGCGTGAGCTCGGGCCAAAGCCTGCTCGCGCTGTACGAGATCGCGCCCGGCGGCGCGCTGCGTCGCGCGGCCGTCGTGCCGGTGCCCGAGCTGCCGATGGTCCACGACTTCGCCGTGACCGCGCGGCACCTGGTGTTCCTCATGCCGCCGCTGGTGTACGACAGCAAGCGCAAGGAGGCCGGCGCAAGCTTCCTCGACGCCCACGTCTGGCGGCCTGAACTGGGCATGCGCGCGCTGGTGGTCGACAAGCAGAACTGGGACAAGCGCCAGCTGTTCGAGCTGCCGGCCGGCTTCCTGTTCCACGTCGGCAATGCCTGGGAAGAAAACACGCCCCGCGGTGCGCGCATCCACGTCGACTACGTGCGCACGCAGAACGCCGAGTCGGTGTTCACCAGCAACCGCGAGGTGATGCGCGCGCGCCGCGTGCGCCGCAACGAACCACGCCTGACTGTCGCCACGCTCGACCTGGGCACTGGCAAGGCCACGCAGCGCGAATTGCCCATGGAAGCCGAGTTCCCGCGCATCGATCCGCGCCGCGTCGGCATGCGCCACCGCCAGGTGGTCCACGCCACACAGACGCGCGCCGACGTGCCGGGCTTCGGCGCGGTCGCGCGCACCGACATCGAGACCGGGCGCAGCCAGCGCTTCAGCTACGGCGTGCAGGCCATCGTGGAAGAGCATGTCTTCGTGCCGGATGGCGCGAAGCCCGGCTGGGTGCTGGGCACGGCGCTGGACTTCGGTCGGCAGCGGACGGTGCTGTCGTGCTTTGCAGCCGACCACTTGGCCGCTGGGCCTGTGGCGCAGGCGACGCTGCCTTATGCGCTGCC
This sequence comes from Variovorax sp. 54, assembly GCF_002754375.1. Classification (NCBI taxonomy): domain Bacteria; kingdom Pseudomonadati; phylum Pseudomonadota; class Betaproteobacteria; order Burkholderiales; family Comamonadaceae; genus Variovorax; species Variovorax sp. 54. The sequence goes on along the minus strand of NZ_PEFF01000001.1, from coordinate 4,912,501 downwards.
GCTGGGGTTGCACGGTGCCTTCGTGAAGGCCTGAACAGGGCGTGAGCGTTGTCGTTCAGGGCGACGCTCACGCCGACGGTGGTTGATGGGCAGATCACTCGCCGCGTGCCCAAGTGCGCAGGGCATTGGGTGCTCCCCGCAGCGAAATCAAGGAGGAGCGAAGCGGGGGACATTCGCGGAGGGGAGTACCCGATGTCCTGTGCACACGCCCTGAACAAACCACGTCAGGCGTCCCACCACCCCTCATCAAACCGCCCCTGCAGAAACGCCACAAACCCCGACACCTTCCCCGGCACTAATTTGGGCGAAGGAAACACCGCGTGAATCTCCTGCTCAGGCAACGCATGGTCCCCAAGGACGGCGTTCACCTTCCCCGCAGCCAGCGACTCACTCGCCACGTAACGAGGCATCAGCGCAATCCCCAACCCATCACGCGCCGCAGCCAGCACCGCCGACAGGTTGTTGGAACGGAAGCGCCCCGACACAGGCACCGTCACCGGATCGCCCTTCGGCGTGTGCATGCGCCAGAACTCGTCGCCCACCACGCTGCTGTAGATCAGCGCCACGTGCGCACTCAGGTCTTGCGCGCGCTTGGGCGTGCCGTGCTTCTTCAGGTAGGCCGGCGACGCCACCATGACCCACGGGTTCGCGCCGAGGTAGCGCGCACCCAGTGACGAGTCGGCCAGCTTGCCCATGCGGATCGCCACGTCGATGCCCTGCGCGATGAGGTCGACGTAACGGTCTTCAAAGCTCAGGTCGAGCTGCACCTGCGGATGCCGGCGCATGTACTCCAGCGCCAGCGGCACCACCACGCGTCGCCCGAAAGCCACCGAGGTGCCCACGCGCAGCAGGCCCTGCGCCTGGTTCTGCCGCAGCTGCACGATGCTGTCGGCCTCCTCGGCGTCGCGCACGATGGTCTTGCACTTCTCGTAGTAGAGCGCGCCCGGCTCCGTGAGGCTCACGCCGCGCGTGTTGCGGTTGAGCAGCCGCACCTTGAGGCGCGCCTCCGTGGCCGCGACCTGCTTGGTCACGGTGGGCTGCGTGGTGTTGAACTCGCGCGCCGCCTTCGAGAAGCTGCCAGTCTCGACGACCCGCACGAACATTTCCATAGCCAGTAGTCGGTCCATGAATACTCCTTACCCCCATCGCTCATCACTTCGTGTATCGCTGCCCCCCGAGGGGGCCGGTCGCCTTGGGGCGGCCCGGCGGCGACCATGGTAGCCAGTTATTCCATGGCGGAATAGGTTTTATGGTCCCCAGCCGTCTTCTTGGAATGCGCCCCGCTTCCTACAGTGAGGCCACCTCAAGGAGACTTTCAATGGCAAAGATGACAGCGGTCCAGGCCGCAGTTCTGGTGATGGAAAAAGAAGGCGTGACGCAGGCCTTCGGCGTGCCGGGCGCAGCAATCAACCCGCTGTACTCGGCGATGCGCCAGCGCGGCAGCATCGCGCACATTCTGGCGCGCCACGTCGAGGGCGCCTCGCACATGGCCGAGGGCTACACCCGCGCCATCGCCGGCAACATCGGCGTGTGCATCGGCACCTCGGGCCCGGCGGGCACCGACATGATCACGGGCCTGTACTCGGCCTGGGCCGACTCCATTCCCATTCTTTGCATCACCGGCCAGGCACCGCGCGCACGCCTCTACAAGGAAGACTTCCAGGCGGTCGACATCGAGTCGATCTCCAAGCCCGTCACCAAGTGGTCGGTCACCGTGCGCGAACCCGGCCAGGTGCCGCAGGTGTTCCAGCAGGCCTTCCACCTCATGCGCTCGGGCCGCCCCGGCCCCGTGCTCATCGACCTGCCCTTCGACGTGCAGATGGCGCAGATCGAGTTCGACATCGACGCCTACGAGCCCCTCAAGCCCTACAAGCCGGCCGCCACGCGCGCCCAGATCGAGAAGGCCATCGGCATGATGCAGGCGGCCGAGCGCCCGCTGATCGTGGCCGGCGGCGGCATCATCAACGCCGACGCATCCGACCTGCTCGTGCGCTTTGCCGAAGCCACCGGCGTGCCGGTGATCCCCACGCTCATGGGCTGGGGCACCATTCCCGATGACCACCCGCTGATGGCCGGCATGTGCGGCCTGCAGACCAGCCACCGCTACGGCAACGCCACCGTGCTTGCTTCGGACTTCGTGCTCGGCATCGGCAACCGCTGGGCCAACCGCCACACCGGCTCGGTCGACGTCTACACCAAGGGCCGCACCTTCGTGCACGTGGACATCGAGCCCACGCAGATCGGCCGCGTGTTCACGCCCGACTTCGGCATCGTCTCCGACGCCAAGGCCGCGCTCGAACTCTTCGTCGAAGTGGCCGAGGAAATGAAGGCCGCGGGCAAGCTCACCGACCGTGGCGCCTGGGCCGGCGAATGCCGCGAGCGCAAGAAGACCTTGCTGCGCAAGACCAACTTCGACACCGTGCCGATGAAGCCGCAGCGCGTGTACCAGTGCATGAACAACCACCTGGACCGCGACACCTGCTACGTGAGCACCATCGGCCTGTCGCAGATCGCGGCCGCGCAGTTCCTGCACGTGTACAACCCGCGCCACTGGATCAACTGCGGCCAGGCCGGCCCGCTGGGCTGGACCATTCCTGCCGCGCTGGGTGTGCGTGCCGCCGACCCGACGCGCAAGATCGTCGCGCTCTCGGGCGACTACGACTTCCAGTTCATGATCGAAGAGCTGGCCGTGGGCGCGCAGTTCAAGCTGCCCTACCTGCACATCGTGGTCAACAACTCCTACCTCGGCCTGATCCGCCAGTCGCAGCGAGGCTTCGAGATGGACTACTGCGTGCAGCTGGCGTTCGACAACATCAACGCACCGGCCGACGCCGGCATCGAAGGCAGCTACGGCGTCGATCACCTCAAGGTGGTCGAGGGCCTGGGCTGCAAGGCGATCCGCGTGCACAAGCAGGAAGAGATGGCGCCCGCCATCGCCCGCGCCGAAGCGCTCATGGCCGAGTTCCAGGTGCCGGTCGTCATCGAAGTGATGCTGGAGCGCGTGACCAACATCGCGATGGGCACCGAGATCGACGCCATCAACGAATTCGAACCGCTGGCCGAAAGCATGGCCGACGCACCGACCGCCCTCGCGGTGGCGATGCTGGACTGATCGAGGAGACAAGAGACATGCCCAAGTTCGCCGCCAATCTCACGATGCTCTTCACCGAGCTGCCGTTCATGCAGCGCTTCGAGGCGGCCGCCAAGGCCGGCTTCGAGGCGGTGGAGTACCTCTTCCCCTACCCCTTCGACAAGAAGGAACTCACGGCCGCGTTGCGCACGAATGGCCTGCAGCAGGTGCTGCACAACCTGCCGGCCGGCGACTGGGACAAGGGCGAGCGCGGCATCGCCTGCCACCCGGACCGCACCGGCGAGTTCCGCGAAGGCATCGCGCTGGCCATCGACTACGCCACGGCGCTGGGCTGCCCGCAGCTCAATTGCCTGGTCGGCAAGGTACCGGCGGGCGTGAGCACCGATGCCGCGCACAAGACCGTGGTCGAGAACCTGCGCCTTGCCGCGCGCGAGCTGGAAGCCGCGGGCCTGCGCCTGCTGATCGAGCCGATCAACACCTTCGACATCCCCGGCTTCTTTCTCACGCGCACCGACCAGGCGCTGGCGCTGATCGACGAGGTGGGTTCGGACAACCTGCGCGTGCAGTACGACATCTATCACGCACAGCGCATGGAAGGCGAGCTGGGCAACACGCTCACGAAGCAGCTGGCACGCATCGGCCACATCCAGCTGGCCGACAACCCCGGCCGCGGCGAGCCGGGCACGGGCGAGATCAACTACCCGTGGCTGTTCCAGCACATCGATGCGCTGGGCTACGACGGATGGATCGGCTGCGAGTACAAGCCCCGCGCCACCACGGTGGAAGGCCTCGGCTGGCGCGAAGCCCTCACGAAGAAGCAATGAACGTTCACGAAGGAAACAGAGACATGACCACTGCAGCAGCAAGCGCACAAAAAATCGGATTCATCGGCCTGGGCATCATGGGCGCCCCCATGGCGGGCCACCTGCTCGACGCAGGCCACGAGCTCTTCGTGAACACGCACGGCAACACGCCCGAGCCCTTCGTCTCGAAGGCCACCATCTGCGGCTCGGCCGCCGAAGTGGCGCGCAAGGCCGACATCATCTTCATCATGGTGCCCGACACCCCAGACGTGGAAAAGGTGCTGTTCGGCGTGCCGGGCGCGGAAGGCGTGGCCGACGGCCTGAAGGGTTCGCAGGGCAAGATCGTGGTGGACTGCAGCTCCATCGACCCGATCGCCACCAAGGAATTCGCACGCCGCATCGTCGCGCTGGGCGCCGGCTACATCGACGCGCCGGTCTCGGGCGGCGAAGTGGGCGCCAAGGCCGCGAGCCTGACGATCATGTGCGGCGGCGACGAAGGCACCTTCGGCCGCGTGAAGCCGCTGCTCGACAAGATGGGCAAGAACGTGACGCTGGTGGGCGGCGCGGGCGACGGCCAGGTCTGCAAGGTGGCCAACCAGATCATCGTGGCGCTGAACATCGCCGCCGTGAGCGAAGCGCTGGTGTTCGCCTCGAAGGCCGGCGCCGACCCCGCCAAGGTGCGCCAGGCGCTGATGGGCGGCTTTGCCAGCTCCCGCATTCTCGAAGTGCACGGCGAACGCATGATCAAGCGCACCTTCGCGCCGGGCTTCCGCATTTCGCTGCACCAGAAGGATTTGAACCTCGCGATGCAGAGCGCGCGTTCGCTGGGTGTGGCGCTGCCGCAGACCGCGAACGCGGCGCAGCTGATGAACGCCTGCGCGGCAATGGGCTACGGCCAGCTGGACCACTCGGCGCTGGTGAAGGCTTTGGAAGCCCTCGCCCAGCACACGGTCACCCCAGACTGAAACTAGGTCTTTGCGGCGTCCAGAGACTCTTTCAGGTTGCGTCGGCGCCATGCCCAGGTCTTCACGGCCTGCGGCAGGATGCCGATGCACGACGCGTAGTACGTCACCTTGAAGCCCCAGAAACGCGGCCCGATGGGCGTGTTGCGGAACAGGTCGCCGGCCAGGATGGACAGCAGCGCCTCCTGCATGCGCCAGATGTTGCGCGGCGCCATGAACAGGCGGCGGATGGCGGGCGAGGTGATGCGGTAGATGAACCACGAGAACATCTTCGGGCCGTGCTTCATCACCTTCTCGTAATGGCGGAAGGCCTTCTCGGCCTCTTTCGCCTCGCCCTTGAGCCAGTGGTCTGCGCAGGCCGCGGCCTCGAAGCCGCTGTTCATCGCCAGGTACACGCCCGACGAGAACATCGGGTCGACAAAAGCATAGGCGTCGCCCACCATCATGAAACGGTCGCCGCGGCAGAACTTCGAGTCGTAGGCGTAGTTGCCGGTGGAGGTGGCGCCTTCCATCAGCGTGGCGTTCTTCAGGCGCGCGGCCAGCTTGGGCGCAAGCGCAATGGTTTCCATGAGGAAGTCTTCGAGCGAGCCCTTGCGGCGCTTGAAGTAGGCCGGCGAGGCCACCGCGCCGACGCTCACGGTGCCGTCCTTCAGCGGGATGTACCAGAACCAGCCATGGTCGAACCAGAACAGCGAGATGTTGCCCTCGAAGCGGCCCGGACGGCGCTCGGCGTTGGCAAAGTGGCCGTACAGCGCCGCGCTCGCATGCTTGCGGTTGCGCTGCTTGGCATCGAACTGGTTCGACAGCAGCGTGTCGCGCCCGCTGGCGTCGATCACGAAGCGCGGGCGCCATTCGGTCTCGGTGCCGTCGTCGGCCTTGACCTTCACGAGCGGCCGGTTGTCGGGCGTTCCCTTGCCTGCGTCCATGTCGACGCCGGTGACGCGCCGGCCTTCGAAGGTGCGCGCGCCGCGCTTGCCGGCATGGCGAAACAGCAGCTCGTCGAACTCCGAACGGCGCACGTGCACCGCATAGGGAAAGCTCTTGTCCATCGCCTGGCCGAAGTCGAAGTGGCTGGTGTGGTCATGCCAGGGCGAGACGAATTCGGCGCCGTGCTTGCGCAGGCCGATGGCCTCGACCTCGGTGCGCACGCCGAGCCGGTCGAACAGCGGCATGTTCATCGGCAGCAGGGATTCGCCGATGTGAAAGCGCGGGTGCTGCGCCTTCTCGAGCAGCACCACGTCGTGGCCCTTGTCTGCGAGCAAGGCGGCCACCGTGGAGCCCGAGGGGCCTCCGCCGATGACCACGACGTCCGGTTCGGTGCCAGTGAAAGGTCCGGGTGTCATTCGATGTCCCTCCGTGTTGTTCTGTCGCTCTGTCGTTCCAGGACGATGGTTCGCCGCACCGCCCGTGCGGCACGGATTTTTGCCCCTCAAAAACAGGGGTGTTGAAGTTTAGCGAGTCGGCAGACCCTCTCGATCAGGCGGAAGATAGAGGGTCTCGTCGTTCCCCCCGAGAGAAGAGGCTGCGCTTTTGCGGTAGCCTCATTGCCCGCCAGAACCAAGGAGACTTTTCAAATGGCTGCATCCCTGTCCCCCGCTGAAGAAGCACTTCGAGAAGCAGCGCGCGAATACCACCGCTCGCCCGTCAAGGGCAAGATCTCGATCACCCCCACCAAGCCCCTGCTGAACCAGCGCGACCTGTCGCTGGCGTACTCGCCGGGCGTGGCCTACCCCTGCCTCGACATTGCGGCCGACCCGTCGCTCGCGGCCGAATACACCGCCCGCGGCAACCTCGTGGGCGTCATCACCAACGGCACCGCCGTGCTGGGCCTGGGCAACATCGGCCCGCTGGCCTCCAAGCCCGTGATGGAAGGCAAAGGCTGCCTGTTCAAGAAATTCGCCGGCATCGACGTGTTCGACATCGAGCTGGCCGAGAACGACCCCGACAAGCTGGTCGACATCATTGCGGCGCTGGAGCCCACGCTGGGCGGCATCAACCTCGAGGACATCAAGGCGCCCGAGTGCTTCTACATCGAGAAGAAGCTGCGCGAGCGCATGAACATCCCGGTGTTCCACGACGACCAGCACGGCACGGCCATCATCTCGGCCGCGGCGCTGCTCAACGGCCTGGAACTGGTCGGCAAGAAGATCGAAGACGTCAAGATCGCCGTCTCGGGCGCGGGCGCTGCCGCCATCGCCTGCCTGGACGTGATGGTCGGCCTGGGCGCCAAGCCCGCCAACATCTACGCCTGCGACTCCAAGGGCCTGATCTACATGAGCCGCGCGGGCGGCTTCGACGAATCGAAGGCACGCTACGCCCAGAAGGACACCGGTGCCCGCACCCTGGCCGACGTGGTGAAGGACGCCGACGTGTTCCTGGGCTGCTCGGCCCCCGGCGTCATGAGCGCCGAGATGGTCAAGACCATGGGCACGCAGCCGATCATCCTGGCGCTGGCCAACCCCGAGCCTGAAATCCGCCCCGAGCTGGCCAAGGCCGTGCGGCCCGACTGCATCATTGCCACGGGCCGTTCGGACTACCCGAACCAGGTCAACAACGTGCTGTGCTTCCCGTACATCTTCCGCGGCGCGCTCGACTGCGGCGCGAGCAAGATCACGGAAGAAATGAAACTGGCCTGCGTGCGCGAGATTGCCGACCTCACCAAGGCCGACATCAGCGAAGAAGTGGCCACCGCCTACGCCGGCCAGGAGCTGGCCTTCGGCCCCGACTACATCATTCCGAAGCCCTTCGATTCGCGCCTGATCCTGCGCATCGCGCCGGCCGTGGCCAAGGCGGCTGCCGCCTCGGGCGTGGCTGCACGCCCCATCGAGGACATGGAGGCCTACCGCCAGCACCTGACGCGCTTCGTCTACCAGACGGGCATGTTCATGCGCCCGGTGTTCAGCGCCGCAAAAATCTCCACCACCAAGCGCGTGGCCTACGCCGAGGGCGAAGACGAGCGCGTGCTGCGCGCCGCGCAGTGGGCGGTCGACGAAGGCCTGGCCCAGCCCATCCTGGTGGGCCGCCCCGCCGTGATCGAGGCACGCATCCAGAAGGCCGGCCTGCACATACGCTCGGGTGTCGACTTCGAGATCGTGAACCCCGAAGACGATCCGCGCTTTCGCACCTACTGGGAGAGCTTCCACAAGCTCATGGGCCGCCGCGGCGTCACGCCCGAGGCCGCCAAGACGATGGTGCGCCGCTCCAACACCACCATCGCCGCGCTGATGCTGCATCTGGGCGACGCCGACGCGATGATCTGCGGCCTGGTCGGGCGCTTCGACGTGCACCTGGAGCACATCCGCAACCTGATCGGCCTGAAGCGCGGCGCGCCCGGCTTTGCCACGCTGAATGCGCTCACGCTCGAGAAGCGCACGGTGTTCATCACCGACACCAACGTGAACGAAGACCCGAGCGCCGAACTGCTGGCCAGCATCGCCGTGATGGCCGCCGAGGAAGTGCGCCGCTTCGGCTTGCCGCCGAAGGTGGCTTTCCTGTCGCACTCGAACTACGGCACCTCCAGCCGCGGTTCGGCGCGCAAGATGCGCCTGGCGCGCGACCTGTTCTCGCAGATGGCGCCCGACATCGAGTGCGACGGCGAGATGCACGGCGACGCCGCGCTGTCCGACGAAATCCGCCGCACCGCCCTGCCCGAGACCACGCTCAGCGGCGAGGCCAATCTGCTGGTGTGCCCGAACCTCGACTCGGCGCACATCCTCTACAACGTGCTGAAGATGACCGGCGCGAACGGCATCACGGTCGGCCCGATCCTGCTGGGCGCCGCGAGCTCGGCCCACGTGCTGACGCCCTCGGCGACGGTGCGCCGCATCATCAACATGACGGCGCTGGCCGTGGCGAAGGTGAAGGCGCAGGACTGAGGCTGACGCCGACGTTTCTTCCCTGAAACAACAACGCCCCGTCGCGGTCTCCGCGGCGGGGCGTTTTTCATGGAGCGGCCGTGTTCAGGCGTGGACCGGCGAGGCGATGGGAACGTCCGCCGGGTCGAACACGTTCCAGGCCAGCAGCTCCCTCTCTTCGGGCGGCGGCTCGCCGCTGCCGACGCGACTGGGCGTCCAGTTGAAACGCTGTTTCGTATCGGCCAGCGCCTCGGCGCGCTTGAAGGCGGCCAGCGCCGAATCGATGACGGGCACGCCCAGCGCATCTTGCAGCTGGCGGTAGAAGCCGAACTCGAGCGTGCAGCCGAGGATGAGCGCCTCGGCGCCATCCTCGTCGATGGCGCGGCGGCCCTGCGCGATCATGCGGCGCACGGTTTCGTCGCGGTCGCGCTGGAAGTCTTCCACGCCGAGTTCGAGCGCGCGGAACGAGGCGATCAGGTGCGCGTGGCCGTACTCGCGCACGCGCGCCTCGATGCGCGGCACCCACTTGCGCCGCCCCACGATCACCGACACCTTCTGCGCCAGGTTGGACGCGATCTCGAACGAGGCCTGGCAGGGCGCAACCACCACGGTCTGGCCGGAGATCTCCCGCGCCTCGACCAGCACCGGGTCGTAGAAGCAGCCGACCACCACGGCGTCGAAGCCCTGCTGCGCGGTGTCGCGCACCGCGCGCACGATGTCGGCGCCCAGCAGCGCCTCGTAGCTCTGGTACTCGACGTGGTGCTGCACCGACGCGTTGCGCAGCGACACCACCTCGACCTCGGTGCCGGGGTTCTTCACCTCGGCAAACTCTTGCGCGAAGCGCGCGTTGTAGGTGTCGTTGCCGACGGCCCGAATCCAGCGGATGCGCAGTGTCATGTGGCTTCTCCGTTCAGGCCGGCGCGAAGGCTTCGCCCAGCGACTTCTCGAGCGGGCGGTACAGCTCGGGCATGAACATGGTGCGCGACAACAGCAGCCGCGCGCGCGGCGCCACCAACACGCGCAGCCGCGCGCCCTGCCGCACATGGGCCGACACCACGGGCTGGCCGTCGTCCGAGAAGGTCATGATCAGGTCGGGGAAGCGCGCGATGCGCTCGCCACCCTGCGCCAGCAGCATGTACTCGTTGATGAAGCGCAGCGTGGTGCCGGCCGCGTCGTCGAGCTCGACCACGCCGACGTCCAGCCCTTCCTGCTGCTCGCAGCGGTAGGTGCGCACGGTGCCTTCGGCGACGAGGCGGCCGTCGAGCGATCGGGCCACGGCGTCGACGCCGCCGTCCAGGAAGGTCTGGCCCAGCGCGATGGCGTGGCTGATGGCGCCCGGCGCGCCGTGCTGGCGCGCGTAGCCCACGGTCACGGGGTTGCGCGCCACCGCCACGAGGCCGCCCGCCTCCACCGAGGCGCGGCGCACCACGGCCGAGGTCTGTTCGAGCCGGCCCGACACCACGCCTTCGACGTAGCGGTGCGGCTCGCCGCCCGCGTAGGCCTGCACCGAGAGGTAGTCGGGCTCGGTGTGCAGGCCCAGTGCGCCCATCACGCTCGAGGGGTGGGCGCGGCCGTTGCACGCGAGGTCGATCACGGGCAGGCCGGTCATGGCAGCATGGAACCAGCCGTTGACCGTGGTCTCGGCGCCGTTCTCGTTGGCATGCAGCGCGACCAGCGTCTGCCCCGCCGGCAGCTCGCGCCGCAGCAGGTCGAGCGTGCGCAGCAGGTGCGCCGGCTGCACGTGCGGATCGGGCGCGGCCGGCGCACCGACCAGGGCCATGGTGGCGGTGAGCGCGGCTTCGTCGAACTCGTCGACGCTCCACAGCTGCGGCGTGCCGACCTGCAGCGCCAGGCGCGCGGCGCGCTCGCCGGCAGCAATGAGCCCGCCGCCCCCGCCGCCGAGGATGGCGCCGCCCCAGATGGCCGCGCGGACGTCGTCGCTGGTCAGATTGCGTTTCATGAATTCGATTCCTGTGTGTGTGATGAAAGGAAGGAAAGAAGGAAGGCGAAGCAGCGCTACTTGCGCACGCTCTTCACCACGCCCGAGAAGAAGCTGTAGAGCGCATCGCCCGCGATCACGCCGCCGGCGAACACCTCGAGCCGTTCGCGCGCGGCGGCGCCGAGCACGGCATGCACCGCGAGCCGGCAGGCGATGCCCGCCGCGACCATCCAGCCGGCCATCGGGCTGGCGATGAGCAGGCCGGTGGCGAACAGCACGCCCAGTTGCTGGCGCGGCCCGCCCGCCAACTGCAGCAGCGCGCCGGGCACGGCCCACAGCGCGAGGTTGCGCGCGGTCTCTCCCGAGATGCCAGCCTTGATCGCCGCCACGTAGGCGGCGTTGATCGGTGCGGTCTGGTGGTTGGCAAAGAACAGCGGGTACGCGCAGGCGACCACCACGATCGCCACGCCGAAGCCGACCATGCCGGCGATCATCTGTTCGCGCCGGCCTTCGAGTTCGAAGGCCGAGCCCGAGGCCTCGCCGCGCAGCAGGTGGCCGGCCTTGAGGTCGTAGCCCATGTCGGCAAAGGCCGGGCCGGTGGCGGCCGAGAAGCCGGCCAGCACCACCAGCGCCTCGGGCGGAAAGCCGATCAGGATGCCCAGCAGCAGCGAGATCAGCGCCACCGCGAAGGCCGGGAACCAGCCCGAGTGCATGGCCGCGATGCCCACGATGAGTTCGTGCACGAAGGCCGCGAAGGTGCCGTACACGATGAACAAGGCGAGCATGCCCGGCGACATGCCGGTGTAGATGCCGGTGCCCGCGCACAGCAGCACCATGATCGCCAGGTAGCCCGCGCCGCCCAGCTTGAACGAGCGGCCGAGCACCGTGGCACCGCGGGCCTCGGCCAGCGCTTCCTTCGTCACGCCGGGGCCGTCGGCCGCGCGCTCGTGCTTCTTGAGCACCACGCGCGCCACCTGCACCAGCGCGACGAGGCCGGCGCCGATCATCATCCCGTGCGGCACGTAGCGCGTGCCGATGTCGACGCCGAACAGCGGCGCCGAATAGCCGCGCACCAGCAGCCCGATGCCGAAGGCGGTCATGGCGCCGAGCCCGCCGATCAGCGCCACGCCGAAGGCCGACATCGGCAGCTTGAACACCGCGCCCGCCACGCCGGTGGCCAGCCCGCCCAGCAGCAGCCAGGCCTGCTTGCCGCCGCTGTCGCCGGCCTTGATGGCCTCGGCCGCGGCGATGCCCAGCGGCCACGGGTTCTTGGCCGGGAAGGCCGGCGTGTCGAACATGCGATAGAGCAGCCAGGCGTCGAGCAGCATCGCAAGGCTCACGCCGATGAGCATCGGCACCACCATCTGCGGCAGGCCGAACAGGAACGGAATGCCGATCGGCAGGAACAGGCTGTTGGCCGCACCGAAGGTGGCCGACGAGATGCTCGTCTGCGCGAGGTTCTGCGCATGCACCGAGCGAAAGCCCCGGAACATGGCCAGCGGCACGCGCGCCAGCGACATCGCCGCGAGCGCGCCGATCAGCGAGGTGCTCGGCGTGATGCCCAGGCTCGCCAGCATCTGGATGCCGACGATGGCGCCGAACACGCTGAGCACCACGGTGAGGATCAGATTGGCGGGCGCCAGCGCCTTCGGGTGCAGCCCGGCATGCGCGTCGCCCTTGTCTTCCAGCGGCGCGGCGGCCGTCACTTCATGGTGCATGGTCATTCCTTGTTAGTTCCATATTTTGGAACCATGTCCAATAAACTTGGACTGAATGATAAAACCGTACTTTCGGCTGTCAAGCGGGCGTTCACCCGGGTCGGCCGAAAAGACGCACCGGCGCCGAACCTATGATTCCCACCCCAACCTACCGAACACGATGAGCACCCTTGCCAACGCCATGGACGTCCTGAAGCTGATCGCGCGGCTGCGTCGCGACATCACGGTGACGGACGTCGTGACCGAGCTGGGCCTGCCCAAGAGCTCGGCCTCGCGCACGCTGAGCATGATGGCCGGCTACGGCTTCCTGGACCGCGACGCGGCCACGCGCGCCTACCGCCCGGGCGGCGTGATCATGGAAGCCTCGTACCACTTCCGCGCCTCGCGCAACACGGCCTCGCTGGTCGAGGAAGCGCTCGATGCGCTGGTGCGCGAGACGGGCTACACGGGCTACATCAACGTGCTCGACGGCACCGACACGCTGGTGATCCAGATGCGCACCGGCGCCGGCGCGCTGCAGATCTACACGCCGCCGGGCAGCCGCGCGCCCGCCTACTCCAGCGCCATGGGCCGCGCGCTGCTGGCCCGCCTGGGCGACGACGAAGTGGGCGCGCTGATCGGCGCACGGCTCGACCAGGGCCGCGGCCACGCACCGAAGACCCGCAAGGATTTGCTCGCGCGCCTGGCCGTGATCCGCGACACGGGCTGGGCCCTGTCGCGCGGCGAGTACGTGACCAACGTGGCGGGCATCTCGTCGGCGGTGCTCGACCCCGCCACGCGGCAGACCTACGCCTTCGGCATCGCGCTGCCCGCGGAGCAGCTGTCGGAACCGCTGGTGGCGCGCTTCGGCGCCACGGTGCGCGACGCGGCCAGCAGCGTGGGCAAGCGCGTGGGCGATCCGTACTGGCTGGGCTTCGGGGCGACGACGCCGACCTGAGCACCGCGCCGGCGCCAGCCGCACGCCCCGCCGCGTTCACCGCCGCGGGGCTTTTTTTCGTCCGCTGCATCGTGAGGCGCCCCGGTGCGCAGGGTGCGCCAAGGCGGTGCTTCCCGACGCCCGATCGCCCTTTTCAAGCGCCTCCAACCACCATTTCGGTTGGCATGCAATCTGCTAATACCCTGAGCGGATATTTCACATATCTTACTAATATATTTAGAAACCAAGCCTTCAGACCCTGGTTCCACCCGCTGTCCGCAGCGTCCTTTCTTTTCTTTTTCGAGGTACACGCTCATGAGCAATCCCCGCTGGCAAGGCATCTTCCCCGCCATCACCACCAAGTTCCACGCCGACGAAAGCATCGACGCCGAGGGCACCGCCCGCCACATCGACTTCCAGATCCGCAACGGCATCCATGGCCTCGTCACCTGCGGCTCGCTGGGCGAAGCCAGCACGCTGACGCTGGAAGAAAAGCTGCAGGTCGCCAAGATCGCGCTCGATGCCGCCGACGGCCGCATCCCCGTGCTGGCCAACGTGTCGGAGACCAGCACCCGCGAAGCCCTTCGCTACGTGGACGGCGCCAACAAGCTGGGCGTGGCCGGCTACATGGTCATGCCCTCGGTGATCTACGTGGCCGATGCGCGCGAAGCGATGCTCAACGTGCGCACCATCGCCAACGCGGCCCAGAAACCCATCATGGTCTACAACAACCCGGTGGCCTACCGCGTGGACCTGAAGCCCGAGCACATGGTCGAACTGGCCGACTGCGAGTGGATCGCGGCCATCAAGGAAAGCACCGACAACATCCGCCGCATCACCGACCTGCGCAACACCGTGGGCGACCGCTACCAGCTGTTCCTGGGCGTGGACGACCTGGCCTACGAAGGCCTCGCCCTGGGCTGCGATGGCCTGCTGGCCGGTGTCGGTTGTGCCTTCCCGCGCGAAACGGTGGCGCTGTACGACCTGATGAAGGCCGGCAAGTTCGCTGAAGCGCTCAAGCTCTACCAGTGGATGACGCCGATGCTGCATCTGGACGTGTCGACCAAGCTGGTGCAGAACCTCAAGCTCATCGACCTGCTGGTCGGCGTGGGCACCGAGCACATGCGCCGCCCGCGCCTGCCGCTCATCGGCGAAGAGCGCGCCTTCATCGAGAAGGTCGTCGGCAAGGCGCTGGCCACGCGGCCCACGCAATACCAATCGGTCGCCTGAGCCGCCGCATACGACGCACCCCAAGGCCCAGAACACCATGCAAGAAAACGCCTTGAAAGAAAGCGGCGGCCTGTCCCGCCGTGTGCTCGACGCGTCGGACTTTGTCCTGCGCTGCGAGCGCCACCTGCTCAGCAGCCTGATGGGCTTGCTCATCGTGCTGGTGCTGCTGAACGTGGTCACGCGCTACGGTGGCTTTCCGATCTACTGGGTGGACGAGGCCTCGGTGTACTGCGTGGTCTGGCTCACCTTCATCGGTGCGTCGGCGATGACGCGGCTGCGGCTGGACTTTGCGGTGACGCTGCTCACCGACAAGCTCGGCACCCGGGCCGCGCGCATCGCCAAGGCCAGCGCCTCGAGCGGTGTGCTGCTGCTCGGGCTGGCCCTGCTCGCGATGTGCTGGCTGTGGATGGACCCGGCCGGCATCGTGCGCCACGGCTTCGACGCGAAGGAGTTCGCCGCCGAGAGCTTCAACTTTCTCTACACCGAGCGCACGCAGACGCTCGACTGGCCGACGTGGCTGGTGCAGCTCATCCTGCCGATCTTCTCGCTCACCCTCAGCGTGCATGCGCTGGCCAACCTCCTCGAAGACCTCGGCCTGCAGCCCAAGCGCACGCATGACGAGTTCCATGTCGCCAACGCGGACGCCGTGAACTGAAATGCTGACCTCTGCCTTTTTCCTGCTGATCATGCTGGTCGGCGTGCCGATCGGTGCCTGCCTGTGCCTGTCGGGCATCGTCTACATCCTCAACTCGGGCGACACGGTGCTGTTCCAGTCGTTCCCGGTGCAGATGTTCGGCGGCGTCGACAGCTACAGCCTCATTGCGATTCCGCTGTTCATTTTGATCGGCGAAATCATGAACGGCGGCGGCATCACGAAGCGGCTGGTCGACCTGGCGCTGGCCTTCATCGGCTCGGTGAAAGGCGGCCTGGCCTACGTGAACATCCTGGCGAACATGCTGGTGTCGTCGATCATCGGCTCGGCCACCGCGCAGGTGGCGATCATGAGCCAGATCATGGTGCCCGAGATGGAGAAGCAGGGCTACGACAAGACCTTCGCGGCCGGCATCACGGTGTACGGCGGCATGCTCGGCCCGATCATTCCGCCCTCGGTGATGTTCGTGGTGTACAGCGTGCTCGCGCAGGTGGCGGTGGGCGACATGCTCATCGCGGGGATCATCCCCGGCGTGATCCTCACGGTGCTGTTCTTCATCGTCATCGCCTGCATGGGCCTGATCTACAACTACCCGCGCACCGAGAAGCGCACCGTCAAACAGCGGCTGCACACGATCCTCACGGCCTGCCCGACGCTGCTCATTCCCATCGTGATCGTCGGCTCGATCCTCGGCGGGCTGGCCAACCCCACCGAATCGGCGGCGGTGGGCGCGGTGGCCGCGGTGCTGGTGGGCCGCTACGTGACCAAGGAATTCCGCTTCGCGATGATTCCGCAGATCCTGCTGAAGTCGGCGATCTACTCGGCGGTGGTGCTGTTCCTGGTGGCGGCGGCCGCGGTGTTCTCGTGGCTGCTCATCTACGGCAAGGTGCCGCAGGCCACCGCCGCATGGATACAGACCGTGGCAAAAGACCCGATCGCCTTCCTGCTGCTGGTGAACGTGATCCTGCTGGTGATCGGCACCGTGATCGACGGCATTCCCGGCCTGATCATGACCGTGCCGATCCTGTTGCCCATTGCGACGGAAATCTACGGCATCGACCCGCGCCACTTCGGCGTGGTGGTGGTCATCAACCTCGTGCTCGGGCTGATGACGCCGCCGGTGGGGCTGAGCTTCTTCGTGGCGTCGGCGGTGACAGGCGCCAAGCCCGGAAAGATGTTCATCGTCACGCTGCCCTTCTTCCTGATCTGCTGCGCGGCGCTGGTGCTGCTGTCGCTGTTCCCGAGTCTTTCTCTCGCGCTCATCAAGTAAGCGCTGATCCGCTCTCTTTCCCGTTCCTTCACTTCACCTCACCCAACCGGAGCTTCGCATGCCCCTCTCCCGCCGCCAGTTCGTCCAGGCCGCCGCCGGCACCGCTGCCGCATCGACCGCCCTCTTCGGCACCGTGTCGCGTGCCGCCGCCGCCAAGGAATTCCGCCTGGGCCTCATCACGCCCGCGGGGCATTCGTGGAACCGCGCCGCAGTGAGCTTCGGCGAGGCGCTGAAGAAGGCCACCGACGGCCGCCTGAGCGCCACGGTGTTTCACTCGGGCCAGCTCGGCAACGAGTCGGCCATGATGCAGCAGCTGCAGTCGGGCGCGCTCGATATGGGCTGGATTCAAGCCGCGGAACTCGGCTCGCGCGTGGCGAGCGTGGCGGCCATCAACGCGCCCTACCTCGTGCGCTCGACCACCAACGTCGCCTCGCTCGTGCGCACGCCCGCGGCGCTCAAGCTGCTCGATGTGCTGCCGCGCGAGACCGGCACCATCGGCCTGGGCTGGGGCATCACCGGCATGCGCGTGGTGTTCGCGACCAAGGACATCGCCTCGCCCACCGACCTGAAGGGCATGAAGCTGCGCATCAACCCCACGCCGGTGTACCGCGACTTCTACCAACTGTTGGGCGCCGCGCCCACGCCGATTCCCACGCCGGGCGTGTTCGACGCCATGTCCAACGGCCAGGTCGACGGGCTCGAAGCCGACATCGAGTTCTCGTGGAACCAGCGCTTCGACCGCGTCTCGAAAACGCTGCTGCCGATGAACGCGCTGTTCATGCCCTTCGCACCGCTGGTGTCGGGCCGCATCTGGCAGACGCTCGACGCGAAAGACAAGGCGCTCATCACCGACCTCGTGAAGCAGCAGCTCGACGCGCAGATCAAGGACATCGTGACCACCGAGCTGGGCCTGATCGACAAGTTCAAGGCCAGCGGCATCGCGTTCAAGAGCGCCAGCAACTACAACCCCGCGCCGGTCATCGCCGAGTTCGACAAGGTCTGGCTGCCCAAGGCGCCGCAGATCGCCGAGCTGCGCAAGATCGGCGCGACGCTCTGACGACAGTCCAAGGCTCGAATTCCCAGGTGCGGTGCACGCCGCACACGCCTTGGGCGGGCCGCGCACCTCGGTGATTCACCGGAAGGGTTCGCACCAATCGCGTGCGGGCACCGTTTTTGCTTGAATGCCGAAGCATTCACATTTCGGAACCTTCATGAACAAGCGTCACCTGCTCCAGTCCTTCCTCGCCGCCTCGGCCCTCAGCTTCGGCCTGTCTTCGGCCTTTGCCCAGAGCCCGACGCCGATCAAGTTCCAGCTCGACTGGCGTTTCGAAGGACCGGCCGCGCTGTTCCTGCACCCCGCGGCCAAGGGCTACTTCAAGGCCGCTGGGCTGGACGTGACCATCGACGCCGGCAACGGCTCGGGCGGCACCGTGACGCGCGTGGCCTCGGGCGCCTACGACATGGGCTTTGCCGACCTCGCGGCGCTGATGGAGTTCCACGCCAACAACCCCGACAGCCCGAACAAGCCGGTCGCCGTGATGATGGTCTACAACAACACGCCGGCCTCGGTCATGGCGCTCAAGAAGAGCGGCATCACCAAGCCGGCCGACCTCGCCGGCAAGAAGCTCGGCGCGCCGGTGTTCGATGCGGGCCGCCGCGCGTTCCCGATCTTTGCCAAGGCCAACAACATCGGCGCCGTGAACTGGACCGCCATGGACCCGACGCTGCGCGAGACCATGCTGGTGCGCGGCGACATCGACGCCATCACGGGCTTCACCTTCACCTCGCTGCTCAACCTGGAAGCGCGCGGCGCCAAGGCGGCCGACGTGGTGATCCTGCCCTACCCCGACTACGGCGTGAAGCTGTACGGCAACGTGATCATCGCGTCGCCCAAGCTGCTCAAGGACAACCCGGCGGCAGTGAAGAAGTTCCTGTCGGCCTTTGCCAAGGGCGCGAAGGAAGTCATCGCCAACCCGGCCGTGGCCATCGAGTCGGTGAAGGCGCGCGACGGCATCATCGACAGCAAGCTCGAGACGCGCCGCCTGCAGCTGGCCATCGACACCGTCATCAACAGCGCCGACGCGCGCAGCGAAGGCTTCGGCGCCGTCAATGCGGGCCGCATGTCGCTCATGGCCTCGCAGGTGTCGGACGCCTTCAACACCAAGACGCGCGTGAGCCCCGACGCCGTGTGGACCGCGGCCATGCTCCCGCCCGCGGCCGAGCTCAGCGGAATCCTGCGCAAGTGATGGCGGCCGGCGCAACGACACCCGACGCAGCCGCCCCCTTCGTCGATTTCCAGGACGTCTGGCTCGCCTACAACGAAGAGCTGCTGCGCGCCAACCACTTCGCGGTCGAGGCCATCGACCTGAAGGTGACGCGCGGCGAGTTCATCGCCATCGTCGGCCCCTCGGGCTGCGGCAAGTCGACCTTCATGAAGCTCACCACGGGGCTGAAGATGCCCTCGATGGGCAAGATCCGCATCGACGGCCAGCCCGTGACCGGGCCGCTGAAGATCTCGGGCATGGCCTTCCAGGCGCCCTCGCTGCTGCCGTGGCGCACCACGGTCGACAACGTGCTGCTGCCGCTGGAAATCGTCGAGCCCTACCGCTCGAACTTCAAGGCCAAGCGCAAGGAGTACGTCGAGCGCGCCCGCCGCCTGCTGCAAAAGGTGGGCCTGGGCGGCTACGAAGACAAGTTTCCGTGGCAGCTTTCGGGCGGCATGCAGCAGCGCGCGAGCATCTGCCGCGCGCTCATCCACGAACCCAAGATGCTGCTGCTCGACGAGCCCTTCGGCGCACTCGACGCGTTCACGCGCGAAGAGCTGTGGTGCATCCTGCGCGACCTCTGGACCGAGCAGCAGTTCAACGTGATCCTGGTCACGCACGACCTGCGTGAATCGGTGTTCCTGGCCGACACGGTGTACGTGATGAGCAAGAGCCCCGGGCGCTTCGTGGTGAAGCGCGAGATCGACCTGCCGCGCCCGCGCGAGCTGGAGCTGACCTACACCAAGGAGTTCACCGACATCGTGCTCGAACTGCGCAGCCACATCGGCGCGATCCGCGGCAACGCCGCCACCTCCGCTGCGGCGGCCACGCACTGAGGAGGCGGCAAATGAACAACAGCAAACAACTCGAACGCTGGTCGCCCTGGCTGCTGCTCGTGGCGGTGCTCCTGCTGTGGCAGGTGATCTGCGCGGGCTTCGGCGTGTCGGACTTCATCTTTCCGAGCCCGCTGCGCATCTGGGAGCAGTTCTGGGAGTTCAAGGCCATCATCGCGGGCCACGCGTGGCGCACCTACTGGGTCACGATGGCGGGCTTCGGCCTGGCGATCGTGGTGGGCGTGCTCATGGGCTTCGTGATCGGCAGCTCGCGCCTGGCCTATGCGGCGATCTACCCGCTCATGACGGCCTTCAACGCACTGCCCAAGGCGGCCTTCGTGCCGATTTTGGTCGTGTGGTTCGGCATCGGCATCGGGCCGGCGATTCTCACGGCGTTCTTGATCAGCTTCTTCCCGATCATGGTGAACATCGCGACCGGCCTGGCCACGCTCGAACCTGAGCTGGAAGACGTGCTGCGCGTGCTGGGCGCCAAGCGCTGGGACGTGCTCATCAAGATCGGCCTGCCGCGCTCCATGCCCTACTTCTTCGGCTCGCTGAAGGTGGCGATCACGCTGGCGTTTGTCGGCACCACGGTGTCGGAGATGACGGCGGCCAACGAGGGCATCGGCTACCTGCTGATCTCGGCCGGCTCGGCCATGCAGATGGGCCTGGCCTTCGCGGGCCTGATGGTGGTGGGCGCGATGGCGATGGTCATGTACGAACTCTTCAGCCTGATCGAGAAGCACACCACCGGCTGGGCGCATCGCGGCTCGCAGAACGCATAAATAATGGGGGCATGACTCCCGAACAGATCACCCGCGCGCTGCGTCGCGCCGACGCCGTGGCGCGACGCGTCATGGCCATGGGCCGCCACCCCTTCGGCGCCGTGCTCGTCGCCCCCGACGGCGAGACCATCCTCGCCGAGCAGGGCAACATCGACACGGTGCATCACGCGGAGGCCACGCTCGCGCGCCATGCGGCGCAGAACTGGCCGGCCGAGTACCTGTGGCAGTGCACGCTGGTGACCACCTTCGAGCCCTGCGCCATGTGCGCGGGCACGAGCTACTGGGCCAACATCGGACGCATCGTGTACGGCGCGGAAGAATCCGCGCTGCTCGCACTCACCGGCGACCACCCCGAGAACCCGACGCTGAGCCTGCCCTGTCGCGAGGTCTTCGCGCGCGGGCAGAAGCCCGTCGAGGTGATCGGCCCCGTGCCCGAAGTGGCCGACGAGATGATCGCCACCCACCGGGGGTTCTGGGAGTCGCGCTAGGGTTTGTTGCCGCCGCAGGCGTCGGCACGCGCGCGCAGCAACGCCTGCTCGCGCGTGTTGCGCGTGAGCGAGGCGGCGCGCTCGAACTCCCGGCGCGCCTCGTCGTGGCGGCCTAGCTTGAAGAGCAGGTCGCCGCGCACGGTCGGCAGCAGGTGGTAGCCCTTCAGCGCAGGCTCGTCCCTCAGCGCATTGACCACCTCCAGCCCGGCCGCCGGCCCGAAGGCCATCGACAGCGCGACCGCGCGGTTCAGCTCGACGACGGGCGACGGCGACAGCGCGGCCAGCGCGTCGTACAGCGACGCGATGCGCGCCCAGTCGGTCTCGCCCGCGGTACGCGCGCGGGCGTGGCAGGCGGCGATGGCGGCCTGCAATGCGTAGGGGCCGAGCGCGCCGCCCAACGATTCGGCACGCGACAGCGCCGCCAAACCGCGGCGGATCAACAGCGGGTCCCAGCGCGCGCGGTTCTGGTCGAGCAGCAGCACCGGCTCGCCCGAGGCGCCGACGCGCGCGACGGTGCGCGAGGCCTGGATTTCCATCAGCGCGACCAGCCCGTGCACCTCGGCTTCGCCGGGCACCAGCTCGGCCACGATGCGGCCCAGGCGCAGGGCCTCGTCGCACAGCGTGGGGCGCATCCAGTCGTCGCCAGCGGTGGCCGAGTAGCCCTCGTTGAAGATCAGGTAGACCACCTCGAGCACCGAGGCCAGCCGGGCTTCGAGCTCGTGGCGACGCGGCACCTCGAAAGGCACGCACGCCTCGGCCAGCGTGCGCTTGGCGCGCACGATGCGCTGCGCGACGGTGGCTTCGGGCACGAGAAAGGCGCGCGCGATCTCATCGGTCGTCAGGCCGCCCATCAGCCGCAAGGTGAGCGCCACGCGCGCCTCGGTCGAGAGCACGGGGTGGCAGGCGGTGAACACCAGGCGCAGCAGGTCGTCGCCGATGTCGTCATCGAGTGCTGCATCGACTGCCTGCGCAAAGTCGGCCTGGGCCATGGTGTGCAGCGCGTCGAGTTCGCGGCCGATCTCGGGCGCCTTGCGCTCGGCCAGCTGCACGTGGCGCAGGCGGTCGAGGGCGCGGTGCTTGGCCACCTGCGTGAGCCAGGCGGCGGGGTTGTCGGGCAGGCCCTCGACGGGCCATTGCTCGAGCGCGGCCACCAGCGCGTCCTGCGCCAGCTCTTCGGCCAGGCCCACGTCGCGCACCTTGCGCGCGAGCGTGGCGATGATCTTCGCGGACTCGATGCGCCAGACCGCCTCGATGGCGCGGTGGATGGCGGCAGGGTCCCGACCGTCGCTCATTGGCATACCTTCGTGCTTCGCACTGCGGTGCGAGCTTGCTTGGGGCGGCCCGGCGCGTCGCTCATGCGACCCCTCCGATCGATGCGCCGGATAGCATGCAGCCATGACACCACGCCTCGTCTTGTGGAGCCTGGGCCTTGCATTCAGCCTCGCCTGCGGCGGTGCCTGGGCCGGCGAGCTCACGGTGGAACGCAACAGCCTCGGCATGGCCTTCGTGCGATTGCCGGCCGGCGAATTCCTCATGGGCAGCGACGAGGCGCCCGAGGCGTTGGCACGCGACTACCCCGAGTTGCCGAAGGAGCGCTTCACCCAACTGGCCGACGAAGGGCCGGTGCACAAGGTGCGCATCACGCGGGCGTTCTGGATGGGACAGCACGAGGTGACGGTGGGCCAGTTCCGCCGCTTTCTCGAGGCCTCGGGCCATGTGCCCGAATCGGTGGCCGACGGCACCGGCGGCTACGGCTGGCGCGCCGACTACGACCCCGCCACCACGCGGCGCGGCGACGCTTTTGAAGGCCGCAACCCGCGCTACTCGTGGCGCAACCCGGGCTTCGCGCAGGACGACAACCACCCGGTCGTCAACGTGAGCTGGAACGACGCGCAGGCGCTGGCCGCATGGCTGAGCCAAACGGAGGGCCGGCGCTACCGCCTGCCGACCGAGGCCGAGTGGGAGTACGCCTGCCGCGCCGGCACGCGCACGCGCTACAGCACGGGGAACGAGCCGGCCACGCTGCTGCGCGGGGCCAATGTGTTCGACACGCGCAGCGCCGCCCATTGGCCGCGCTGGCGCGCGATGGCGCTCGCGGGCGACGACGGTTTTGCCTTCACCGCCCCGGTCGGCAGCTTCGCGCCGAACGCCTGGGGCCTCTACGACATGCACGGCAATGCGTGGGAATGGGTGGCCGACTGGCATGGCGACGAATACTACGCGCGCACACCGGTCGACGACCCCCAAGGCCCCGCCACGGGCACCGTGCGGGTGCGCCGCGGCGGCTCCTGGCACACCTGGGCTTTCTACGCCCGCTCGTCCTACCGCAACTGGAATGCGCCGGGCACGCGCTACACGCTCGTGGGCATCCGGCTGGTGCGGGAAGACTGACTAGATGAAAGTGCTGCTCACTTCTTCAGGGTCTGCTGCATCGACGTGAATTCGCTCGCAACGTCCTGCACGGCGGGCGAGAAGTCTTCCATCTCCTGCACCTGGCGGATCTCGATGACCTCGTTCTCGCTGCCCGGGCAGCGGCTCGCCCATTCGATGGCTTCGGCGCGCGAGGCGACATCGATCAGCCAGTAGCCGCCCAGCACTTCCTTGACCTCGGCGAAGGGGCCGTCGACCACCTTCGGCTTGCCGCCCGGAAAGCTCACGCGCGCGCCCATCGACGGCGGGTGCAGGCCCTCGCAGCCGATCAGCACGCCGGCCTTCTGCAGGGACTCGTTGAAGGCCATCATCGACCCCACGCGTTCGACGTCGTCGGGCACGGTGCCGGGCGCCGCGCTTTCGTAGCCGTGGGGAATCATCAGCAGCATGAATCGCATGGTCGTTTCTCCTTGAGGAGGTTGACGAAGTTCAGCGGCCGGCCTTGGCAGCGGACTCGGCGCGCAGGCGGTCTTCCTGCGCCAGCAGCTCGGGCGTCATGGCCTCGCCGAAATCGGTGGCCTCGAAGACCTGGCGGATCTCGATCTCGCCTTCCTGGAACGGGCTGCGCTTGATCCACTCGATGGCCTCTTCCTTCGACTTGACCTGCAGCAACCAGAAGCCCGCGAGCAGCTCCTTGGTCTCGGTGAAGGGACCGTCGATGACGGTGCGCTTCTTGCCTTCGCAGCGCACGCGCGCGCCCTTGACCGACGGGTGCAGCCCCTCGCCCGCCAGCAGCACGCCGGCCTTGACCAGTTCTTCGTTGAACTGGCCCATCTCGGTCAGTATCTCGGTGCTCGGCATCACGCCGGCTTCGGAATCGGGGCTCGCCTTGACCAGAACCATGAATCGCATGTCGTTTCTCCTGTGGGTTGATGAGGGTCGGGAGGCGCCGAAATTTGCGCGCTCCTGTTCACACGTCGCACGAGCGGACAACGGATCGACACGACTGCATCGATCGGCTTGTAATTTTGTGTTTCAGAGATAGCCGCAGAACCGCAGCACGTGGCCGTCGGGTTCGCGGATCGCGAACTCGCGCAGGCCCCAGGGCTGGGACGTCGGCGGTTCGATGATGGTCACGCCGCGCTTCACGTAGGCGGCATGCAGCCCGTCGATGTCCTTGCCGACGTGGATCACGATTTCGCCGCGCCAGGGCCGGGCTTCGCGGCTGCCGCACTGCCACAGGCGCAGGTACACGGGGTCGCCGTAGCTGCGGTCGCCCTTCTTCACGCGCGCATAGCTGGGCGGTTCGCCGGCGATGAAGTCGATCTCGAAACCCAGCACTTCGGAAAACCAGCGCGCGGCGCGCGAGACGTCGGACACCGGCAACACGGGCTGCACGCCGTGGAATTCGTGCAGCGTGCCCAGATCGGGAGGCGCCGCGCTCACGCCGGTGCGGGTGTCGGTCATGGGCTTGTTGCTAGTTGGCCAGGCGCCGCAGCAGCGCCACGCGCTCGGCGATCGCGTCGATGTCGAGCGCGTCTTCGGCGTTGGCGAGGTAGGTTTCGAGATCGAACACGGCCAGCGCCGCATGGCCCTGCTCGGCATGCGCCACGCCGCGGTCGCGGTGCTCGCCCCAGGCGCTGGGTAGCAGCGCAATGAGGCGGTTCTGCACCGCGATGTAACGCGGCCAGTCTTCCTGCGCGTGGTGCACTTCCTTCAGGTTGCGCAGCATGCGCGCAATGATCTCGCGCGGGCTCGCGGGCTCCAGGTACAGGCCCAGCGGCACGTCGAAGTCGCCGACCAGCCCGTTGCCGCGCTTGTAGGGTTCGAGCCGCTCGCTCAGATCCTCGCGCGAGAGCGACTTGCCGGTGAACGGGTCGATCACGACCTGCCCCTTGGGCAGCGTCACCTTCATCATGAAATGCCCCGGGAAACCGATGCCGCGCGTCTGCAGGCCCAGGCCCTGCGCCAGTTCCATCCACAGCACGGCCAGCGAGATCGGAATGCCGCGGCGGGTGCGCAGCACGGCGTTCAGGTAGCTGTTGTCGGGGTCGTAGTAGTCGTTGACGTTGCCGCCGAAATTCAGGTCGCTGAAGAAGAACTGATTCAGCGCGCGCAGCCGGGCCAGCGGCGCGGCGTCGGCCGGCAGGCGGCGCTTGAGGCGCGCCAGCAACTGGTCGACGTCGCCCAGCACCTGCTGCACGTCGAGTTCGGGGTATTCGTCCTGCGCGATGCTGGCGGCCGCTTCGAGCAGCGGAAAGTGGTCATCGCTGCCGACCAGCGACTCGAAATATTCCAGTGCCGTGGGAACCTGGTAGCTGAACGTCATATGGCTTTGTAGAGGAGCCCGCGGGGAGCGTCAAGGCAGTGTTTTCCGGCTCGCCAACGGCGCCTCAGCGGCGCATGAAACTGCGCAGGCGCACGCCTGCGGCGGTGAGCACGGCGAAATAAAGCAGCGCGGCGCCGGCGATGAGCGCGGCCAGAAGGCCGATGCGGTGCAGGCGCTGCGCGCGCAGGCCGACCCAGTCGAAATAGTGGGCGCCCCAGGCCAGCAAGACCGCCAGCACCACGGTGCCCAGCAGCACCTGCAGCGCGAACTTGCCCCAGCCGGGCTCGGGCGTGTAGCTGCCGCGGCGGACCAGGCCGATCAGCAGCCAGAGCGCGTTGACCAATGCACCAATGCCAATCGTCAGCGTCAGCGCCGCGTGCTGCAGCAGCGGCACCAGGAAGAAGTTGAGCACCTGCGTGAGCACCAGCACGCACACGGCGATCAGCATGGGCGTGCGCGTGTCGTGCTTGGCGTAGTAGCCGGGCGCGAGCACCTTCACCGCCACGAGGCCGACCAGCCCCACGCCGTAGCCCATGAGCGCCACGGTGGTGCGGCCGACGTCTTCGCCGGTGTAGGCGCCGTTGTGGAACAGCACGGCCACGAGCGGCTTGGCGAACAGCAGCAGTGCCACGGCGCACGGCGCGGCCAGCAGCACCACGAGGCGCAGACCCCAGTCGAGCAGCGACGAGTAGCGCGCGTCGTCCTTGGCGGCGCGGGCGCCGGCGAGCTGCGGCATCAGCACCACGCCGAGCGCCACGCCGAGCATGGCGGTGGGGAATTCCATCAGGCGGTCGGCATTGGTGACCCAGGTCACGCTGCCCGTGGCCAGGTGCGAGGCGATCTGCGTGTTGATGAGCAGCGAGATCTGCGCCACGCTCACGCCCAGCAGCGCGGGCAGCATGAGCTTCATGACCTTGCGGGTGGTCGGATCGTTCCACGTGGTGCGCAGCGCCTTGAAGCTGGCGCCGATGCGCGGCATCAGCCCCAGCGCGCGCAGCGCCGGAATCTGCAGGGCCAGCTGCAGCACGCCGCCGACCATCACGCCCACGCACTGGGCGTAGATCGGCTCGATGCCGTAGCGGCGGAACAGCGGCGCGCCGACCGAGATCGACAGGATCAGCGCGATGTTGAGCAGCACCGGCGACGCCGCCGGCACCGCGAACTTGCGCCAGGTGTTGAGAATGCCGCCCGCCAGCGCCACCAGCGACATGAAGCCGATGTAGGGGAACATCCAGCGCGTCATGACCACGGCGGCGTCGAAGCCCTGCAGGCCGCTGGCCATCGCCCAGACCAGCAGCGGCGCGCCGGCCACGCCCGCCACGCACAGCACCACCAGGGCCCAGGTCAGCAGCGTGGCGACGTGGTCGACCAGCTCCCGGGCGCCCTCTTGTCCTGCCTCGGCCTTGCGCGCGGCCAGCACCGGCACGAAGGCCTGGCTGAAGGCGCCCTCGCCGAACACGCGGCGAAACAGGTTGGGGATGCGAAAGGCGACGTTGAAGGCGTCGGTGAGCGCGCTGACACCGAAGACCGAGGCAAAAAGCACGTCGCGCACGAGGCCCGTGATCCGCGAAGCGAGGGTCAGCAGGGAGACGGTGGAGGCGGATTTGAACAGGGACACGGGGGCGAGTGTAGGGCTCCGAAAGGTGACAAAAGCAGGCAATTCGGCAAAAACCGGAACCCGGCCTATAATGGAGGGCTTTGCTGCATCATCCTCAGACACCTAAGGAACACTAAATATGGCATCCGCCAAGCCCAAGAAGAAGAACCCCCGCCTCGCGTCGGGCCGCAAGCGCGTCCGCCAGGACGTCAAGCTCAACGCTGCGAACACCTCGCTGCGCTCCAAATACCGTACCGCTGTCAAGAACGTCGAAAAGGCTGTTCTGGCTGGCGACAAGACCAAGGCAAGCGAACTGTTCGCGAAGGCCCAGAGCATCGTCGACACCGTCGCCGACAAGGGCATCTTCCACAAGAACAAGGCAGCCCGCGACAAGAGCCGCCTGTCGGCCAAGGTCAAGGCCCTCGCCCTCGCGCCTGAAAAGGCCGCCGCCTGACACCTGTCAGGCAAGCCCGGACCGGAATTCTCCGGTCCGCCGTTTGATCGGGGTGCGCTGCAGCAAGCAAAAGTGAAAAACCGCCTTCGGGCGGTTTTTTCATGGGCGTTCGAAAACCGACAAGGCAAGGGCAACCCGTGCAGCCCAAAAAAAAAGACCTGGAAGTCAGGTCTTTTTGGGAGGGGGCGGCGTGTCCGCCGGATCGGGCACCAGGCAGGCCTCGGCCACCTGGAGGTTGTTGTCTTTCGCGAAGTTCACGCAGAAGTCCCAGGCCATGGGTTCGGCGTCGCGCAGGGCACGGTTCACCACCACGCATTTCACGCCGTTGATGGTCGTGGGAATGCACCAGGGCGAGTAGCTCAGGTGGCTGCCCGGGTAGGCGCCGCCGGGGCGGAAGGAGCACATGACGCCGGCGAGGCGTTCGGCCCAGTCACTGGGGCGAAAAGTGCGGCCATCGTGGGTGATGCCCTGGATGAAGATTTCTTTGGCGTTGGGGGAAATCATCGTGAAGTGAGGCGACCGGAACAGGTGCTGCGGTGCAGCAAGCGATTGTATCCGGCGCCCTTTTTGCATCCTGAATGGGGGGCATTGCTGTGATGCGGAATCCTCAACGAAGCCGTCAAATCGCACGCCTAGAATTCGTGTTCCCTATCTGGAGTACCGAATGAGCGCCACCGCCCAGCAACCCACCTCGCCCCACGTCATGAACACCTACGGTCGCCTGCCGATCGCGCTGTCGCACGGCCAGGGCTGCCGAGTCTGGGACACCACGGGCAAGGCCTACCTCGACGGTCTGGGCGGCATTGCCGTCAACACACTGGGCCACAACCACCCCGAGCTGGTGCCCGCGCTGCAGGACCAGCTGACCAAGCTGATCCACAGCTCCAACTACTACCACGTGACCGGCCAGGAACAGCTCGCCACCAAGCTCACCGAGCTGTCGGGCCTGACCAACGCCTTCTTCTGCTGCACCGGCCTGGAAGCCAACGAAGCCGCGCTGAAGCTGGCGCGCAAGTTCGGCCACGACAAGGGCATCGAGCGCCCCGAGATCGTCGTCTACGAAGCCGCCTTCCACGGCCGCAGCATCGCCACGCTGTCGGCCACCGGCAACCCCAAGGTGCAGGCCGGTTTCGGCCCGCTGGTCGAGGGCTTCATCCGCGTGCCGCTGAACGACATCGAGGCGCTGAAGAAGGCCACCGAAGGCAACCCGAACGTGGTCGCCGTGTTCTTCGAAACCATCCAGGGCGAAGGCGGCATCCACCCGATGCGCGTCGAGTACCTGAAGCAGGTGCGCGCGCTGTGCGACGAGCGCGACTGGCTCATGATGATCGACGAAGTGCAATGCGGCATGGGCCGCACCGGCAAGTGGTTCGCCCACCAGTGGGCCGGTATCAAGCCCGACGTGATGCCGCTGGCCAAGGGCCTGGGCTCGGGCGTGCCGATCGGCGCCGTGGTCGCCGGCCCCAAGGCCGCCAACATCTTCGGCCCGGGCAACCACGGCACCACCTTCGGCGGCAACCCGCTGGCGATGCGCGCCGGTGTGGAAACCATCCGCATCATGGAAGAGCACAAGCTGCTCGAGAACGCCGCCACCGTGGGCGCGCACCTGAAGGCCGCGCTGGAACGCGAAATCGGCGGCCTGCCGGGCGTGAAGGAAATCCGCGGCCAGGGCCTGATGCTGGGTATCGAGCTCGACCGTCCCTGCGGCGTGATCCTGAACCGCGCCTGCGACGCCGGCCTGCTGCTGAGCGTCACGGCCGACAAGGTGATCCGCCTCGTGCCGCCGCTCATCCTGAGCATTGCCGAAGCCGACGAGATCGTTGCGATCCTCGCGCCGATCGTCAAGACCTTCCTCTCGGAGCCCGTTGCGCAATGACGACCGCCGCCGCACCGAACGCCCTGCGCCACTACCTGCAGTTCTCGGACCTCACGGCCGACGAGTACGTCTACCTCTTCGATCGCATGGCGATCATCAAGAAGAAGTTCAAGACGTATGAAAAGCACCAGCCGCTGACCGATCGCACGCTGGCCATGATCTTCGAGAAGGCCAGCACGCGCACCCGCGTGAGCTTCGAGGCCGGCATGTACCAGCTCGGCGGCAGCGTGGTGCACCTGACCACGGGCGACAGCCAGTTGGGCCGTGCCGAGCCCATCGAGGACAGCGCCAAGGTCATCAGCCGCATGGTCGACCTCGTGATGATCCGCACCTACGAGCAGACCAAGATCGACACCTTTGCCGCGCACTCGCGCGTGCCCGTCATCAACGGCCTGACCAATGAGTTCCACCCCTGCCAGATCCTGGCGGACATCTTCACGTACATCGAGCACCGTGGATCGATCCAGGGGAAGACCGTGGCGTGGGTCGGCGACGGCAACAACATGGCCAACACCTGGCTGCAGGCCGCTGAAATTCTTGGCTTCACCGTGCACGTGAGCACGCCCAGCGGCTACGAGGTCGACCAGTCGATCGCCGGCATCCGATCGGGCGACAGCTACAAGGTCTTCAAGGACCCGATGGAAGCCTGCCGCGGCGCCGACCTCGTCACCACCGACGTCTGGACCAGCATGGGCTACGAAGCCGAGAACGAGGCGCGCCGCAAGGCCTTCGCCGACTGGTGCGTCGACGAGGACATGATGCGCATTGCCCAACCCGACGCCCTCTTCATGCACTGCCTGCCCGCGCACCGCGGCGAGGAAGTGCAGGCCGAGGTCATCGACGGTCCGCAGTCGGTCGTGTGGGACGAGGCCGAGAACCGCCTGCACGCACAGAAGGCGCTGATGGAGTTCCTGCTGCTCGGCAGGCTCTGACAGACACCGAACCGCAGAACCACCCAGGCGCCGCATGGAGCTGATGAACCGCTACCTGCCGCGCTACCAGTTCGCGGAGACGCACAGCCTCCATGTGCCCGCGTCGCCCGCGCGCGTGCTCGACGTGGCGGCCCGACCCGAGATCACCGACGACCCCGTGGCGCGCCGACTGATCGCGCTGCGCGAGTTGCCGAACCGGCTCGCCAGCCGGCTCGGCCTCGCCGCCCCCACGCTGCGCCAGCGTGAGGCCTTCGGCTTCTCCGACTTCACGCCGCTGGGACGCGACGGCGAGCGCGAACTGGCCTTCGGGTTGGCCGGCCGCTTCTGGCGCTTCGACTACGGGCTGGTCCCGCTGGCCGACGGCCCGGCCTTCGCCGCGCTCGATGCCACGGGCCTCGCCAAGCTGGTGCTCCACTTCACGGCCGAGCCCGAAGGCACGGGCACGCGCCTCACCACCCGCACCCGGGTCTGGTGCGGCGATGCCGCCGCGCAACGCCGCTTCACCGCCTACTGGCTGCTGATCCGCCCCGCGAGCGGGCTGATCCGCCGCCGCATGCTGCAGCGCGTGCGTGACGCCGCGCTGCTCGCCTCATGAATCCCTGCCAGACCTGCGGCGCCTGCTGCGCCGCCTACCGCGTCGACTTCAGCGTGCACGAGCTCGACGACAACGGGGGCCGCGTGCCCTCGGGCCTGGCGGTCGACGTGAACGACGCCCTGTGCCGCATGCGCGGCACCGACCACACGCCGCCGCGCTGCGCCGCACTCACCGGCAAGATCGGCCAGTCGGTGGCCTGCGGCATCTACGAATGGCGGCCGAACCCTTGCCACGAGCTGCAGGCCGGCAGCGACGCCTGCCAGCGCGCGCGCCTGCGGCATGGTCTGGCGATGCTGTCCGACGACCTGCACTGACGATTCAAGCGACGGGCACCGGCAGCCCGCCCAACTGCCCCTTGAACTCCTGCAGCGAGAAATGCGTCTGCATGTGGCGCACGCCCGGCAGGCGGTGCAGCTTGCGTTGCAGCAGGTCGGAATAAGCGTCGAGGTCCTTCGCGACCACCACGAGGATGAAATCCGCCGGCCCCGAGATGCCGTGGAACATCACCACCTCGGGAATGGCGCACACCGCGTCCTCGAAAGCGCGCGACGAAATCTCGGTCTGGTGGTCGATGCCCACCATCACGAAGGCCAGCACGCCGAAGCCCAGCGCACGCCGGTTCAGGCCCGCGTGGTAGCCGCCGATCACGCCGTCGTCTTCCAGCTTCTTCACCCGCCGCCAGCACGGCGATTGCGACAGGTGCGCCATCTGCGCCAGCTCGCCCGAGGTCAGGCGGGCGTTGTCCTGCAGCGCGCGCAGCAGCTGCAGGTCGGTTCGGTCGAGGTCGGCTTGCATGATCTGTTCTCCATTTCCCGTTGATTGAATAGATTATTCAATCTTTCAATGGTTGATGGATAACTTCTCGACTCAAGGCAGTCACTGCGCATAGCATTCGGCACCCGCCGGCCCCTTGTGGAGCGCCTCCAACCGGCCCACACTGCCCTTTTTTCTTTCTTCCTTCCTTCGCCTTGCCGCCCGCCATGACCGCCCCGCTCCGACTCTGGGACATCTCCGCCCCCGTGCACGCCGGCAGCCCGGTGTTCCCGGGCGACACGCCGTATTCGCAGCAGTGGTGCGCCACCATCGGGCCCGACTGCCCGGTCAACGTGAGCGCGATCACGCTGTCGCCGCACGTGGGAACCCATGCCGACGCGCCGCTGCACTACGCCCCCGAAGGCCAGACCATCGGCCAGATCGACCTCTCGCCCTTTCTCGGCCCCTGCCGCGTGATCCACGCGATCGGCCGCGGTCCGCTGATCACCTGGGAGCACATCGCGCATGCCGTGACCGACACGCTGCCCCCGCGCGTGCTCGTGCGCACCTACCCAACCATGCCGGTCGACCGCTGGGACCCGCAGCTCGCGGCCTACGAACCCGCCACCGTCGAGCGGCTGGCGGCCATGGGCGTGAAGCTCATCGGCATCGACACCGCCAGCATCGACCCGGCCGACAGCAAGACGCTCGACAGCCACCAGCGCATCCGCCACCTCGACCTGCGCGTGCTCGAGAACCTCGTGCTCGACACCGTGCCCGAGGGCGACTACGAACTCATCGCGCTGCCGTTGAAGCTGACGAGCGCCGATGCCTCCCCCGTGCGCGCCGTGCTGCGCAAACTTCCCCGCTGACACCCTCCTCCTGCCCATGACGACGACCCTCGCCGACTGCCGCGCCCTCGACGCGCAAGACCCGCTGCGCGCCCTGCGCGACCAATTCACCCTGCCCGAAGGCGTGCTCTACCTCGACGGCAACTCGCTCGGCGTGCTGCCCACGGCCGCACCCGCGCGCATCGCCGAAGTGGTCGCCAAGGAATGGGGCGAAGGCCTGATCCGCTCCTGGAACACCGCGAGCTGGTTCGACCTGCCGCAGCGCCTGGGCGACAAGGTGGCCCGCCTGATCGGTGCCGCGCCCGGCGAAGTGGTGTGCACCGACAGCACCTCCGTCAATCTCTACAAGGTGCTGTTCGCCGCGCTCTCGCAGCAGAAGGCGAGCGGACGCAAGCTGGTGGTCAGCGAGCGCAGCAACTTCCCCACCGACCTGTACATCGCCGAATCGCTGTGCCGTGAACGCGGCTTCACACTGAAGCTGATCGATGCGAGCGAACTGCAAGGCCCGGATTCGGCGCTGACCGACGAAGTCGCCGTGCTGATGCTCACGCACGTCAACTACCGCACCGGCGCCATGCACGACATGAAGGCCGTCACCGCCGCCGCGCACGCCGTGGGCGCGCTCACCGTGTGGGACCTGGCGCACAGCGCGGGCGCCGTGCCCGTGGCGCTCAACGACAGCAACGCCGACTACGCCATCGGCTGTGGCTACAAATACCTCAACGGCGGCCCCGGCGCGCCGGCCTTCGCCTGGGTGAACACCAAGCACGCAGGCCAGTTCGAGCAGCCGCTGTCCGGCTGGTGGGGCCATGCGGCGCCCTTCGAGTTCACGCCGCACTACCGCCCCGCCCCGGGCGTCGGCCGCTACCTGTGCGGCACACAGCCGGTCATTGCGCTGGCCGGCCTCGAATGCGGGCTCGACACCGTGCTCGCCGCCGAAGCCTTCAACGGCACCGGCGGTGCGATGGCCGCCCTGCGCACCAAGTCGCTCGCGCTCACCGACCTGTTCATCCAGCTCGTCGAACAACGCTGCGCAGGACAAGGCCTCTCGCTCGTCACGCCGCGCGACCATGCACTGCGCGGCTCGCAGGTGTGTCTCAGCCGCGAGGAAGGCGCCTACGCCATCGTGCAGGCGCTGATCGCACGCGGCGTGATCGGCGACTACCGCGCCGGCGATTCGCAGATGCCCGACATCCTGCGCTTCGGCTTCACGCCGCTGTATGTCGGTTTCGAGGATGTGTGGCACTCGGTCGAACACCTCGTGCAGGTGCTCGAAACCGGCGAGTGGCGACGCGCTGAATTCAACCGCAAGAACGCAGTGACATGAGCACCGACCACGACAACAACAAGACCCCCGAGACGATCGTCCACGAAGAAAAGGCGCAGCTGGATTTCAGCGCGTCGATGAGCTACGGCGACTACCTGCACCTCGACGAGATCCTGAACGCGCAGCACCCGCTGTCGCCCGCGCACGACGAGATGCTGTTCATCGTGCAGCACCAGACCAGCGAACTCTGGATGAAGCTCATGCTGCACGAGCTGCACGCCGCCGTGCGCTGCATCGCACAAGAGCGGCTGCCCGACGCCTTCAAGATGCTCGCGCGCGTGAGTCGCATCATGGAACAGCTGGTGAGCGCGTGGACCGTGCTCTCGACCATGACGCCGCCCGAGTACACGGCGATGCGCCCCTACCTCGCCAACTCCAGCGGTTTTCAAAGCGCGCAGTACCGCTGCATCGAGTTCCTGCTCGGCAACAAGAACGCCGCCATGCTCAAGCCGCACGCGCACCGCGCCGACCTGCTCGCGCAGGTCGATGCCGCCTACCGCGCGCCCTCGCTGTACGA
The DNA here is from genome assembly GCF_002754375.1 of Variovorax sp. 54. Classification (NCBI taxonomy): domain Bacteria; kingdom Pseudomonadati; phylum Pseudomonadota; class Betaproteobacteria; order Burkholderiales; family Comamonadaceae; genus Variovorax; species Variovorax sp. 54. The sequence continues at coordinate 4,878,095 of NZ_PEFF01000001.1, read as the reverse complement.
CGAGTCGCTGCGCCTGCTCGCACGCCACGGCCTGCCCGTGCCCGCCGACCGACTGGAGCGCGACTGGACCCAGCCCTACGAATCGAGCGACGGCGTCGAAGCGGCGTGGCTCGTCGTCTACCGCAACCCGCACGACCACTGGGACCTGTACCAGCTCGGCGAAAAACTCACCGACCTCGAAGACGCCTTCCGCCTCTGGCGCTTCCGCCATGTGACCACGGTCGAACGCGTGATCGGCTTCAAGCGCGGCACCGGCGGCACGGGCGGCGTGAGCTACCTGCGCAAGATGCTCGACGTGGTGCTGTTCCCTGAGATCTGGAAGTTGCGCACCGATCTGTAGTGCGAGATGCGCGGGGCTCGCGGCAGCCCCGGGCGAACGAGGGTTGCTCCATCGGCGCAAAGCGCTACATTTTGGAGAACACGGAGGCTGCTGCCATGAACAACAACACCTCGTTCTCTATCGAAGAGCTTTCCACCTTGCGCGAACATGGCGTCGTGCTCTTTGCCGATCGCGTGATCTTCGACGCGCAGCCGCCGATGCCGCAGCAGCAGATCGATGCCGTGCAGGCGCTGTGCGCCGGCCCGTTGCCCGAAGCGCTGGTCGCGCTGTGGCAGCACACCGCGGGCGGGCGTCTCGACTACGACCTCGCGCTACCGATGAACGGCAACGTCGAGAGCGTCAGTTGGTCGGAGCTGTTCTGGGATGGCAGCGACGGCTACCGCGACCTGCAGGGCTGGATCGAACACGAACAGGAACTCGCCGGGGAAGCGGCCGAAGACAGCGGCACGCCCTGGAGCGGCAAGCTCACGCACCTGCCCTTCGGCGGCTTCGAGTACTGCGACCGCGTCTATGCGGTGGTCGAGCCCGGCGCCACGCACGGCCAGATCATTGCGTGGAAGCAAGGCCTGCCGCCGGCCTGGACCCACGCGCTGCACGAAGACGGCCTGAGCCCCGTCGCGGCCGACCTGCACGGCGCGTTCGCGGCGCTGCACCTCGACGAAGACCCGCTGGCCCCCACGAGCGACTACTTCTCGGGGCAGACGTTGCTCGCCTACCTCGACGACCGCCACGAAGGGTACGGGCTCGACCTGGACCTGATGGACAAGCTGGTCACCTTCTATTGCCGCGCCATCGTCGACTGGCGCACGCCGCTCGCCGACGGCACGCTGCGCCATCAGCCGGCGCTCGCGCGCGCGGCGCTGCGCCACGCCATTGCGGCCGACGACGCCACGCTGGTCGCCGAACTCGCCGCCGCGGGCTTGAATTTCGAAGGTCCGCATGAAGGCAGCGCGCTCGCCACCGACGTGGCCGTGGGACACAGCGCCTTCGCCGCTGCGGCAGCGCTGGTGCGTGCAGGCGCGCCGGTGGCATCCGACGTGCTGCGCAACATCGACGGTCAGATCTCGCCCGAACTCACGAGCGCCCTGCTGGACAACGGCGCCGAGCCGACCGTGGCGGCCATCGTGAAATGCGCGGCCTGCGGTGCGCCCGCCAGCGCGCATCTGATCGCCGACGCCTGCACGCAGATCGGCATCGACGTGCCACCGGCCTTCGTGGCCGATCGCGATGCGATGCTGGTCGAACTGGAAACCACGCTCGCGCAGATGCGCGATGGAACGCAGGGGCACTACCTGGGGCAGGAAGGTCTGGCTGAGCGCATCGAGCACTTGCAGACGTTCCGGCTCTGACGCTTTTTCAGGGCGACGATCACGCGCCCTGAATCAACCGCCGTACAACCAGGGCTGATCCAGCAGCCGAGTCCCCAGCACCCGCATCGCCACATCGCGCCCGAAGCGCACCGCACCCGTGGCATGAAAGATCTCGCCATTGCGACGCGCCCGCGCCTGCACCTGCGCATTGCGCTCCCAGCGCGCCTCGGCATAGCGCGCGAACGCAGCCGGCACGCCCAGCGCCGAGGTGTCGCCCAAAGCATCCGCCAATGCGACTGCATCTTCAATCGCCATGCCCGCGCCCTGCGCAAGGTACGGCACCATCGGATGCGCGGCATCGCCCACCAGCGCCACACGCTCATGCGCCATGTCGCCAGGACCGGCCACAGGCGCGCGATCGCTCAACGTCCACGCGCGCCAGCTTGGCATCGCATCGAGCAATGACTGAAGGCTCGCACAACTGCGACCCATCGCCTGCTTCAGCGCCACAAGGCTGCTGGCCTGATCCCAATCGCGCGCATCGCCAGCGGGAGCAGATTCGGCAATCACAACGACGTTGAGCGCATCGCCCGCACGCACCGGGTACGCGACCGCATGCAAACGCGGCCCGAGCCACACATCGACACGCGAACGACGCAGCGCCGCAGGCAGATCAGCCTGACGCACCAGCGCACGCCACGCCGTGTGGCCGGTCACGCGCGGCGGTGCTTCGGCGGATTCGGATTCGAGCTGCGCGCGCACCAGGCTCCACAGACCGTCGGCGCCCACCAGCGCCTCACCTTCCCACGCGCGCGCGTCGGTGCTCGATACGCAGACCAAGTCGTCGCTGGTCTCGACCTGCCGGATGCGCGCGGCCGTGACCAGCGAGCCCGTGCCCTGCGCGCGCACGGCATCGAGCAGCAGCGTGTGCAGGTCGGCGCGGTGCACGCAGCAGTACGGCGCGCCGTAGCGCTGCTGCATGGCGTCGCCCAGCGGCATGCGGGCCAGTTCGGCGCCGCTGCCGGCGCTGTGGACCACCAGCGCATCGGGGCGCGCCGCGATGGCTGCGAGGCCGCGGCCGAGGTCGAGTTGGTGAAGGCGGCGGGTGGCGTTGGGGCCGAGCTGCACGCCGGCGCCGATTTCGCCGAAGTCGGCGGCCTGTTCGAAAACGTCGGCGCGGTGATGGGCGCGGGACAGCGCCAGCGCCGTGGCCAGCCCTCCGATCCCGCCCCCGGCGACGAGGATGTGCGCGGGCATCGGACTCAGCGTCCGGTGCTGGGCGTGGGGCTGTGGCTGTCGACGGGGTCGGCGCCAACGGGTTTCTTGGGGGCGCAGCTGCCGCAGCTGTCGCATGAGCCGCAGCCCGAGGTCTTGGCCAGCGAGGCGGCGAGCTGATCGGCTCGGGTCTGATCGATGAGGCCCGTGCGCTGCGTGCCGGCCGCGAGCTTGCGGGCGGCACCGCGGCGCCAGCCGGCAGGCATCCAGCGCCAGACCGCGTAGAGCGCGGCGGCCGCGACGATCAATCCGACGATCAGTTGCTGTGTCATGTCTTCTTCAACCCTTTCCCTGTGGTTTTACCCCGCTCCGAAAGCGAGTGCAATGCGATAGGTCAAGAAGCATGCCACGTATGCCAGGGCGAATAAGTAGCCCGCCATGATCCACACGTATTTCCACGAGCCGGTTTCGCGCTTGACGGCCGCCAACGTTGACAAACATTGCGGCGCGAACACGTACCAGACCAGCAGCGACAGCGCGGTCGCGAGCGACCAGCTGCCGGCGATGAGCGGCTCCAGCGCGGTGGCCACGTCGTCGCCGGTGGCCGAGAGCGCGTACACCGTGCCCAGCGCGCCCACCGCGACTTCGCGTGCGGCCATGCCCGGCACCAGCGCGATGGAAATCTGCCAGTTGAAACCGATGGGCGCGAAGATGTGCTCCAGCCCGCGCCCGATGATGCCGGCCAGGCTGTATTGAATGGCGGGGCCGGTCGCGCCTTCGGGCGGCGACGGGAAGGTCGACAAAAACCACAGCAGGATGGTCAGCGTGAGGATGATCGTGCCCACGCGCTGAATGAAGATCCATGCCCGCTCGTACAGCCCCAGCAGCAGGTTGCGCGGATTCGGCCAGCGGTAGGCCGGCAGTTCCATCAAGAGCGGCGAATGCTTCGTGCTGTCGCGGAAGCGCTTCATGACCCAGGCCACGGCCATCGCCGAGACGATGCCGAACACATACAGCGCGAACAGCACCACACCCTGCAGGTTGAAGATGCCGCCCACTTCGCGCGCCGGAATGAAGGCCGCGATCAGCAGCGCATACACCGGCAGCCGCGCCGAGCAGGTCATGAGCGGCGCGATCATGATGGTCGTGATGCGGTCGCGCCAGTTGCTGATGGTGCGCGTGGCCATCACGCCCGGAATGGCACAGGCAAAGCTCGACAGCAGCGGAATGAACGAGCGGCCCGACAGGCCCACGGTGCCCATCACGCGATCGAGCAAAAAGGCCGCGCGCGGCAGGTAGCCGGAGTCTTCCAGCGCCAGGATGAACAGGAACAGGATCAGGATCTGCGGCAGGAACACGATCACGCCGCCCACACCGGCAATGACACCGTCGACCAGCAGGCTCTGCAGCATGCCTTCGGGCATGTGCGTCTTGATGAGATTGCCCAGCCCTTCGGTGCCGGCCTTGATGGCGTCCATCGGCACGTTGGCCCAGCTGAACACGGCCTGGAACATCAGGAACATGGTGACGGCCAGCACCAGCATGCCCCACACGGGGTGCATCACGACGCGGTCGATGCGGTCGCTGGTGTCCAGGCTGCCCACGGGCTCCTTCACGGCCAGGCCGAGGATGCGGCGCACTTCGCGCTGCGTGGCGAGCACGTCGTCCAGGCCGGGCGCCTGCCAAGGCTGCGGCGCGGCGGCGGCGACCGGTGCGTCGAGCGCCTCGAGCAGGTGCTTCGCGCCGCCGGTGTGGACACCCACGGTCTCGATCACCGGCACGCCGAGTTCGCGCGAGAGCACGGCCGTGTCGACCGTGATGCCCTGCTTCTTGGCCATGTCGGTCATGTTGAGCGCCACCACCATCGGCAGGCCCAGCTGGCGCGCTTCGAGCACCAGGCGCAGGTTCAGGCGCAGGTTGGTGGCGTCGGTCACGCACACGAGCAGGTCGGGCAGTGCCTCTTTGCTCTTGCCGGTGACGATGTCGCGCGTGACGGCCTCGTCGGCGCTCAGGGCATTCAGGCTGTAGGCGCCCGGCAGGTCGAGCACGAACACGCGGCGGCCGGTGGGTGTGCGCAGCGTGCCTTCCTTGCGCTCGACGGTCACGCCGGCGTAGTTGGCCACCTTCTGGCGGCTGCCGGTCAGCAGGTTGAAGAGCGCGGTCTTGCCGCAGTTCGGGTTGCCCAGCAGCGCGATGCGCCCGGGCTGTGCGGTGGCGCCGAGGCGGCCCGGCCCCTGGATGACGGCTTCAACCATGGTTCGCGGCTCCCGGCATGACGTGGATCAGCGCGGCCTCGTGGCGGCGCAGCGCGAAGGTGGTGTGGCCCAGGCGCACGGCCAGCGGCTCGCGGCCCGGGGAGCCCGTGGCGACGATGCGCACGGCCTCGCCCGGCACGAAGCCGATTTCGGTCAGGCGCAGCACCAGCTCGCGGTCGTCCGCGCTGTCGGGGCGGGCCACGTCGAGCACGGTGGCCCACTGATGGGACGGAAGCTGGTCGAGGCTCAGCGCGGTGGTGGTCGGCGCTGCGCCGAGGTCGTTGTTTCGCACGGTGGGGGTGCGCCCCCCGGAAACCCCGGGGCACGCCAGTAAGCAAAAGCCAGATGCTAGCAATTCTCACTCGCGAAAACCTGACCAACCCCAAAAAGTCGTGGGTCAGTCAGGAAACGACGCCCCCCCCGGGCCGGATTCAGTTCAATCCGAGCATCCCGCGCAGCTTCGACAGGTCTTCGGCCAGCGTGTTGACCCGCCCGGCCAGCATCTTGCGGTCGCGCTCGGTGAGCTTCGAATAGGTTTCGAAGCCGCCGTCGGCGGTGCGGTACTTGGCCAGTGTGTCGAACACCACCTTGAAGTTGGCGTCGGCCTTCTCGGCGAACGGCTTGTCCTGCTTCACGACCAGCGGGCGCAGCAGCTCGACGATCTTGTAGGCGCCCTCGAAGTTCGACTGGAAATCCCACAGGTCGGTGTGGCTGTAGCGGTTTTCTTCGCCGGAAATCTTGGTGGCGGCCACCTCTTCCATCAGCACGGCGGCGCCGCCCACGACCTTCTCGGGCGGAAAGGTCAGCGCGCCCAGGCGCTTTTGCAGTTCGAGCACGTCGGCCAGCAGCTTGTCGGCCACGGGGTTCAGGTCCTTGGTGCTCTTGAGCGTCCACAGGCCGTACTCGATGCGGTGGAAGCCGATGAAGGCCGGGTCTTTCTCGGCCTTTTCATGGTCGTCCGCGCGCGAGTCGATCGACTGGTCGAGATCGGTGAACAGCTCGGCCACGGGCTCGACGCGTTCGTAGCTGGTGCGCGTGGGCGCGTAGAGCTTCTTGGCCTTCTCGATGTCGCCGGCCTTCACGGCGGCGGTGAACACGCGCACGTCGGCGGCCAGCTTGCGCACGTTCTGCGTCACGTAGATCTTGTAGTCCGAGATCGGACCGACCAGCTCGAGCGGCGACACGGCGGCCTGCGCGCCCACGGCATGAAGGCCGGCAAAGCCTGCGACGAAAGCGGCGAGGAAGCGGCGGCGGAACTGCACGGTCATGGATCTCCTTGGGTGCGATGCGGTGAGGGTGATGAAAAAGGAAAGCAAGGATCAGGCGGCCAGCAGGCTGCGCCCGAGCCAGTCGTCGGCGCCCTGCACGCCGGGCAGCGTGAAGAAGAAGCCGCCGCCGATGGGCTTGATGTATTCCTCGAGCGGCTCGCCGTCGAGGCGCGTCTGCACGGCGACAAAGCCCTTCTCGAGGTCGGCCTGGTAGCAGATGAACAGCAGCCCCATCTCGAGCTGGCCCGACTTGGTGACGCCGTTCGAATAGTTGAAGGGCCGGCGCAGCATCAGGTTGGCGTCCGAGGCCTTGGTGCGCGGGTTCGCCAGGCGGATGTGCGCGTCCATCGGCGTCGCCTTGCCTTCGGGGTCCTTCGTGTAGTCGGGCACGTCGTGCTCGGTCTTGCCGCCGTCCAGCGGCGCGCCGCTGGGCTTCAGGCGACCCATGATGGCCTCCTGCTCCTGCAGCGGCGTGCGGTCCCAGCGCTCGACGAAGTTGCGGATGATGCGCACCGCCTGGTAGCTGCCGCCCACGGCCCAGGCCGGCTCGTCACCGTTCGGCTGCACCCAGACGTGCTTGTTCATGAGCGTGTCGTCCGCCGAGTCGGGGTTGGCCGAGCCGTCGCGAAAGCCGAGGAAGTTGCGCGCGCTCTCGGCGGGCTGGCCCGCCACGGCCGGAATCGGCGGCACGGAGCCTTCCTGCTTCCAGTGCAGCACCAGCAGGTCGGGCGTGTTCTTGATGATGTCGCGCAGCGCGTGGATGTTGGTGTCGGGCGTGTTGGCGCAGAACTGGATCGACAGGTCGCCGTGACACAGCGCGGCGTCGAGCGCGTCGTTCGGGTGGCGCTGCATCGGGTTCAGGCGCAGCGGCTTTTTCTTGACGAGGCCGAAGCGCTCGTCGAACAGCGACGAACCGACCGACACGGTCACAGTCAGCCCGTCGGGCTGCACCACCGGGCCGAGGATGCCGGAGCCCGCGGGCGGCAGCTTCGGGTCGGGGTCGGTCTGCGGGCCGCCCTGCGTGAGAAAGGCGATGCGCTCGGTGAGCGTGCGCATCAGCCGCTCCAGGTCGGCGCGGTTCTCGGCCAGCACGTAGAACGAAGCGATCATGCCGGCCGTCGGGCGCGGCGTGACGACGCCCGCCTGGTGCTTGCCGCGGAAGGGCACGCGGTCTTGCGTGTGGGTGCTCTGCGGGGCGTCGGTGACCTGTGCGCCGGTGTCGGGCGTGCCCGGCGTGGCCGCGCCGGCACGCGCGGAGGCGGCGAGCCCGGCAAAGGCCACGCCCGCGGCGCCGAGCATGCGGCGGCGGTGCGGCGAGGCGGGATGTCCCGCGACGGGGTCGTTCTTCTTCGTCGGTTCCATGGGGTTCGTTCTCAACTCATTCCAGACCGAGCGCGGCGTTCACCTTGCCCAGTTCCTCGGCCAGCGCACGCACCGACACAGCCAGCGCCTGGCGCTGTGCGTCGTCCAGCGGTGCGGGCTTGAAGCCTTCGCCCTCGCGGTACGGCGCCAAGGCGGCGTCGAAGGCGGCAAAGCGTTCGTCCACGGCCTTCTGCTGCGCGGGCGCGGCCTTCACGAGCAGCGGCTGCAGCAGGTCGGCGATCTTCTTCGTGCCTTCGTAGCTGCCCTGCAGGTTCACCAGCTCGGCATGGCCGTAGTGGTCTTCGCCGCCAGCCGGCAGGTTGTCGGCCACGCGGCGCAGCAGCTTCGAGGCGGCGCTCGCGAGCCGCTCGGGCGGCACGCTCAACGCGCGCAAGCGCGTCTGCAGCGTCTCGGTGTCGGCCAGCAGCTGGTCGAGAACCGGTGCCAGCGCCTTCGCGTCGCCCTGGCCGTACAGCGCGTACTCGATGCGGTGGAAGCCGCTGAAGCCCGGGTCGGCCTCGCGCTTCTCGAAGTAGTCGGCGCGGGCGTTGATGCGCGCGTCGAGGTCGGCGAACAGCTCGGCCATCGGCTCGATGCGCTTGTAGGCCTGGTGGGCCGGCGCGTAGAGCGCGCGCGCCTGCGCCAGGTCGCCCGCCTTGACGGCATCGGCCAGCGCACGCACCGCGTCGTCGAGCGTGGCGGCCTCCAGCCGCAGGAACACCTGGTACTCGGCCAGTGCGCCCACATAGTTGACGAGCGACGGCCGTGCCTCTTCGGCCAGCGAGGCCGCCGACGGCGTGACGTGCAGCTTGCCGCGCGGGTTGCTCAGCAGGCCGCAGGTGATGGCGAAATCGCCCGGCGAGAGCTTGACCGTCAGGGTCTGCGAGAAGCCGGGCGCGATGTTCTCGCGCTCTTCGACCACCATCACGCCGTCGAGAATTTCCCACTCGAGCGCGCGGTTCGACTGGTTGACGATGGTGAAGGTCGTGCGCCCTGCGGGCACGGTGATCTCGTTGGGGTCGCAGGCGTTGCCGCGAATGGTGACGGTGACGGCGTGGTCGACCGCCTTGGGCGGCGCCTTGCGCGCCTGGTTCGAGGCGTACCAGAAGGCCGCGAGGCCGGCGACGACCAGCAGCGCCGAGGCACCCACGGCGACGCGCATGAGCGTCGATGACGAAGAAGAAGAGGAAGAAGACATCGGGGAAAGAGATCAGCCGGCAGTGGCCGTGCGCGGCGCCGCAGCAGCAGCCGGGCGCAGGAAGAAGAACAGGGCCACGGCCAGGAAGGCCAGGTAGACGATCACCTCGCCCACCACGGGCGCAGCCTGGTAGCCCAGCAGGCCCGACAGCACGGCGCCCACGGGGCTGTCCATCGGCAGGGTTTCGCTCATGTCGAACACCACGGTCTGCAGCTGGTTCCACACGCCGGCCTCGTGCAGCTTGCGCAGCACGCCGGCCAGCAGCCCGGCCGCGACCAGCAGGATGAACAGGCCCGTGAAGCGGAAGAAGCGGCGCAGGTCGAGCCGCACGCCGCCCGAATAGATGCCCCAGCCGACCACCACCGACACGGCGATGCCCGCGAGCGCGCCCACGGGCGCCTCCCACCCGGTGCTTTGCTGGAACACGGCCAGCAGGAAGAAGACCGACTCCAGCCCCTCGCGCGCGACCGCGAGGAACACCATGCCGATGAGCGCCCAGCCCTGCCCGTCGGCATGCTGCGCCAGCGCCTTGTCGATCGACGCATGCAGCTCGCCCTTGATGGAACGGGCCGCCTTGCGCATCCAGAACACCATCGTGGTCAGCATGACGACGGCGATGAGCCCGACCACGCCTTCGAACAGTTCCTGCTGCTTCTGCGGAAACTCGGCCGCCAGCAGTTGCAGGCCGGCGCCGGCGAACAGCGACAGCGCGGTGGCCAGCAGCACGCCGACCCACACCGCGGGCATCAGCACGCCGCGTCCGCTTTGTTTCAGGTAACTGGCAACGATGCCGACGATGAGCGCGGCTTCGATGCCTTCGCGCAGCATGATGAGAAAGGGAATGAGCATCTCGGAGCAGAAGAATGTCCTTTGAAAATGCCCCGATGTGGTGCATTTTTCAAAGAACGGCCCGAGGATACCCCATCAAATAAGATTTATTCTCAATTATGGGTATTCGACCCCGCCCCGCTCACAGGGGCAGTTCGACGATGCGCGCGCTGACCGTGTCGCCGTCGACGATCAGCTCGGCCACGGCGATAGGCAGCTTGAATCGGCGCGGGCCGGCGCTGCCCGGGTTGACGTAGAGCACGCCGCCGCGTTCTTCGACCTTGGGTTTGTGCGAGTGGCCGGAGATCACGACACGCACGCCGGCACCGGCGGGGTCGATGTCGATCTGGGAGAGGTCGTGGATCGCGTAGACATACACGTCGCCGACCTTCAGGAATGCCGTCTCTGGAATGGCCCCGGCCCACGCCTCGCGGTCGTTGTTGCCGCGCACCACCGTCAGCGGCGCGATCGCGGCGAGTGCGTCGAGGATGCCGGCGTCGCCGATGTCCCCGCCGTGCACGATGAAGTCGCTGCCCTGCAAGGCCGCCACGGCCTGCGGACGCAGCAGGCCGTGGGTGTCGGAGATGAGCCCGACGCGGATCAAGCCCAACCCGTCAGGCCGCCAGCAGCTGCCGCAGCACGAACGGCAGGATGCCGCCGTGCTTGTAGTAATCGACCTCGATCGGCGTGTCGATGCGCAGGCGCACCGTCACCTCCTGGTGCGTGCCGTCGGCGCGGTGCACGACCAGCTTCACGTCCATCTGCGGCTTGAGTTCGCCGCCGATCACGACGTCGATCTTTTCCTCGCCCGTGAGGCCCAGCGTCTGCCACGAATCGGCGCCGCGGAACTGCAGCGGCAGCACGCCCATGCCGACGAGGTTGGCGCGGTGGATGCGCTCGAAGCTGCGCGCCACCACGGCCTTGATGCCCAGCAGCTGCGTGCCCTTGGCGGCCCAGTCGCGCGACGAGCCAGTGCCGTACTCCTCGCCACCGAACACCACGGTGGGCGTGCCCGCTTCCATGTACTTCATGGCGGCGTCGTAGATGAACATCTTCTCGCCGCCCGGCTGGAACAGCGTGACGCCGCCCTCTTCCTGCGTGCCGTTGGCGTCCGGCGGAATCATCAGGTTCTTGATGCGCACGTTGGCGAAGGTGCCGCGCACCATCACGTCGTGGTTGCCGCGGCGCGAGCCGTAGCTGTTGAAGTCGGCCTTGGGCACGCCGTTCGCCTTGAGCCAGATGCCCGCGGGCGAGCTTTCCTTGATGGAGCCGGCCGGCGAGATGTGGTCGGTGGTGATCGAGTCGCCGAACAGCGCCATGATCCGCGCGCCCTGGATGCCCGCGTCCGACGCGTGCGGCTGCATCTGGAAGCCTTCGAAGAACGGCGGCTCGGCGATGTAGGTCGACTTCGGCCAGTCGTACACCTGGCCGGTCGTGCCCTTGATGCTCGTCCAGAACTTGCCCGGATCGCTCTTGACCTTCTCGTAGTTCGCGCGGAACGACTTGGCGTTCATCGCGAAGCGCAGGTTGTCGTCGATTTCCTTCGGCGTGGGCCAGATGTCGCCCAGGTACACGTCCTTGCCGCCCTTGCCCTTGCCCACGGGCTGGGTCATGAGGTCGGTCAGCACGTTGCCCGCGATGGCAAAGGCCACCACCAGCGGCGGCGAGGCCAGGAAGTTGGCCTTCAGGTTCGGGTGGATGCGCGCCTCGAAATTACGGTTGCCCGAGAGCACGGCCGCGCCGATGAGGTCGTTCTTGGTGATCGCTTCGTTGATCTCGGGCGTGAGGTCGCCGGCGTTGCCGATGCAGGTGGTGCAGCCGTAGCCCGCGAGGTAGAAGCCCAGCTTCTCCAGGTACGTCAGCAGGCCCGCCTTCTCGAGGTATTCGGTGACGATACGCGAGCCCGGGGCCAGCGAGGTCTTGATGTGCGGCTGCACCTTCAGGCCCGCTTCCACCGCCCTCTTGGCCAGCAGGCCAGCCGCGAGCATCACGCTCGGGTTGGAGGTGTTGGTGCACGAGGTGATGGCCGCGATCAGCACGTCGCCGTTGCCGATGGTGATGTCGCCCTTGGGCGCCGACGGTGCCGTGGCGCTGGTGTGGGCCGCTGCCTTGGTCGAGCGGTTGGCGACCATCTCGACCAGCTCGCGCGGCGAACCAGCGGGCGGCGGCGCCACCTCTTCGTCGCCGCCCTGGCCGGCGCTGACCAGCGGGTAGCGCTGCTTGAGCTTCTCGGCCGGCTGGTTGAAGCCGTTGGCGTCGTTGGGCTTGCTGTACAGCTCGGCGAACTTGGTGGACAGGTGGCCCAGGTCGATGCGGTCCTGCGGGCGCTTGGGGCCGGCCAGGCTCGGCGACACGGTGCCCAGGTCGAGCTTGACGATCTTGGTGTAGTCGATGTCGCCCGGCGCGGGCATGCCGAACAGGCCCTGCGCCTTGTAGTAGGCGGCGAAGCGCTCGACCTCTTCCTTGGTGCGGCCCGTGCCTTCGAAGTACGCCACGGTCATCTCGTCGACCGGGAAGAAGCCCATGGTGGCGCCGTACTCGGGCGCCATGTTGCCGATGGTGGCGCGGTCGGGCACGGCGATGGACGCGGCACCGGGGCCGAAGAACTCGACGAACTTGCCCACCACTTTTTCACCGCGCAGGATGGCCGTGACATACAGCACCAGGTCGGTGGCCGTGACGCCTTCGCGCAGCTTGCCGGTGAGCTCGAAACCCACCACATCGGGCGTGAGCATGTAGACCGGCTGGCCCAGCATGGCGGCCTCGGCCTCGATGCCGCCCACGCCCCAGCCGACCACGCCGACGCCGTTGATCATGGTGGTGTGGCTGTCGGTGCCCACCAGCGAGTCGGGGTAGTACACCGGCGTGTCGCTCTTGTCGGCCGGGCTCTTGTAGACGCCGCGCGCAAAGTACTCGAGGTTGACCTGGTGCACGATGCCGAAGCCCGGCGGCACGACGCCGAAGGTGTCGAAGGCCTGCATGCCCCACTTCATGAACTGGTAGCGCTCGTTGTTGCGCTGGAACTCCAGCTTCATGTTCAGGTCGAGCGCCTTGGGCGTGCCGTAATAGTCGACCATCACCGAGTGGTCGACCACGAGGTCGACGGGCACCAGCGGTTCGATGGTCTTGGGCGACTTGCCCAGCTTGGCGGCCACGCTGCGCATGGCGGCCAGGTCGGCCAGCAGCGGCACGCCGGTGAAGTCCTGCAGCACCACGCGGGTGACGACAAACGGAATTTCGTCGGTGCGCTCGGCATTGGGCGCCCAGTGGGCCAGCTCTTCGACGTGCTTGGCCGACACCTTCTGGCCGTCGCAGTTGCGCAGCACCGACTCGAGCACGATGCGGATCGACACCGGCAGGCGCTCCACGGACGGGTACTGCTTGGCCAGTTCCTTCAGCGACCAGTACTTGCCGGACTTTCCCGACGCGGTCTTGAAGGTCTTGAGGGTGGACGCAAACGCGTGCGCCGGGGCTTTGGCCATGAGAGGACTCCTGTGTGTTCGTGGAAGCCTCTCAAGGATAGCGGGGATCAATGTCAATCGTTGTAGTCAGTCTTCCTTGTCGGGCTCTCCCGGAACTATCGTTCTCATAGCAAAAACGCCCGCCGCACGGGGTGCGGCGGGCGTGGAGCGAACCTGGGGCGGATGGTCAGGCGCTCAGGCCATCGCCATGCCGGAGGCGCCCCGCGTGCGGCGCAGCCCCGTCCATTGCAGCTCGGCCAGCACGACCACGCACAGCGCCTGGGCCAGCACCCAGGCCATGCCGAGCGCGGTGACCGCGAACACGCCGCTCACCAGCAGCGCCACGCAGGCCACGGCCCAGGCGAAGTTGCCGACGATCACGAGGCCGATCAGCGTGCGCGGCGGCGTGGCGCGGCTGGCCATGAAGGCGGCGGCGGCCGCATAGGCCAGCAGGAACACGCCGGTGCCCATGAGCAGCCAGGCCGGCAGGCCGGTCAGGCTGGCAAGAACGTCGGTGAACGCCACCTGCAGCGCGCCGGTCGCGGCGCACGAAGCGGCATCGGCCCACATCACGTTCGACAGGAAGCGGGGGGAAGCGAAAACAGACATGTGAATCTCCTGGGTGGTTACGCTGCAGGCCAGTCCTGCTGCGTTGGGGTCGATGATTCCGCAGGGCGTGGATTGCGTCGATGACCTGGGAGGTCATGGCGCGGCGCCGCCGTCGCGCCAGAATGCGGGTCCATGAACACCCCCCGCCCCCATTCGTCCAAGGCCGCCGCCGCCGGCCTTCCCGGCGCGCGCGATCCGTTCGGCGCCCACCTGCGGCACTGGCGCACCCACCGCCGCCTGAGCCAGCTCGACCTGGCGCAGGAGGCCGAGGTCTCGACCCGCCACCTGAGCTACGTGGAAACCGGCCGCGCCGCGCCCAGCCGCGAGATGGTGCTGCGCCTGGCCGAGCGGCTCGACGTGCCGCTGCGCGAGCGCAATGCGCTGCTGGTGGCCGCCGGCTTCGCGCCCATGTACCGCCAGCGCTCGCTCGACGACCCGGCCATGGCCTCGGCGCGCCGCGCCATCGACCTGGTGCTGAAGGGCCACGAGCCCTTCCCCGCGTTGGCCGTGGACCGCCACTGGAACCTGGTCGCGCACAACGCGCTGGTGCCGCTGCTCATGGAAGGCTGCTCGGCCGAGTTGCTGAAGCCGCCGATCAACGTGCTGCGCCTGAGCCTGCACCCCGACGGCGTGGCGCCGCGCATCGCGAACCTGGCGCAGTGGCGCACGCACCTGCTCGAACGGCTGCTGCAGCAGATCGCCGCCACCGGCGACACCGTGCTGCAGGCGCTGCACGACGAGCTGGAAGGCTATCCGCCGCCCGCCGTGAGCCACGACGCGCCGCTGCTCGACACCGCGCTGTCGGCCGTGGCCGTGCCGTTCCAGGTGGTCATGCCGAGTGGCGTGCTGAGTTTCATCAGCACCATCACGATCTTCGGCACGCCGGTGGACGTCACGTTGCAGGAACTCGCGGTGGAGTCGTTCTTTCCGGCGGACGAACAGACGGCAGCGGCCCTGACGGCGCTGGCGGCTGCGCAGCAGCAGGCGCGCGGCTGAGGTCTGCGGCGGTGCCGTCCGCATTGCGCGCCGGCCCGTCGAAGTCGTCGACCTGGATGACCTTGTCGGCCGCCTGCAGGTAGGCCAGCGCCAGCGCGGGGTCGGTGGCCGAGCGCGCGGCCTCGTCGAGCGAGCGCGTGCGGCGCAGCACCTTGTTGAGCGCAGCGGTTTCGTCGCCCAGCCGCGCGCCGAGTGCCATCGCCTGCATCAGGTCGCGCAGGCCGCCCGGGCCGGGCTCGGCCAGATCGGGCACGAGCCGCGCGACCACGTCCGGCCGCGTGCGCAACAGCTCGGCCAGCGCCATCAGCTGCACGTCGCGCAACGGCGCCAGGTGCGCGGTGCGGCGCAGCACCAGCGCGCCGAGCAGGCGCCGCCCCGGCGTCGGCAGGTTGGCGTACAGGTCGCGCAGGATCTTGCCGGCCTCGTCCAGCTGCAGCCGGATCGCCGCCTGCGCAAACGGCAACAGCTCGGGCGCCGCATCGACGCGGTAGCGCCAGACGCAGGCGCTCGCCAGGTACAGGTGGGCCAGCACGTCGCCCAGCCGCGCCGACAGCAGCTCCATGCGCTTGAGCTTGCCGCCGAGCAGCCCCATGGCCAGGTCGGCGGTGAGCGCGTACTTGGCGCTCATGCGCGCGATGAGCCGCGCTTCGCCCGCCAGCGCCTCGGGCGGATTGCCGAGCACCGGCGCACCGAAGAGGCTGTGCCACAGGTTGACGGCCACGTGCTTGCCATGCGCGATGAGCGCCTGGCCCAGTGCCGTTTCGTCTTTCGCCTGCACCGCCGCCATTTCATTGAGCACGTGCGGGTGGCAGCGCACCGCGCCCTGACCGAACACGATGAGCGCGCGCGTGAGGATGTTCGCGCCCTCCACCGTGATCGCGATCGGCGCCTGCCGGTAGGCGACGCCGAGCAGGTTCGACGGGCCCGAGATGATCCCCTTGCCGCCGAGGATGTCCATGCCATGGTTGACCGCGCGGCGCCCGGCCTCGGTGAGCTGCACCTTGAGGATCGCGCTGGCCACGCTGGGCCGCTCGCCGTTGTCGAGCGCGGCGGCCGTGAAGCGCCGCGCGGCATCGGTCGCATACAGCTGCGCCGACATCTGCGCGACCAGCCCCGCCACCGCGTGGAACTTGCCGACCGGCAGGCCGAACTGCTCGCGGATCTGGCCGTAGGCGTTGCTCACGTACAGCGCCGTCTGCTGCATGGCCGAGCCCAGCGCGGGCAGCGAGATGGCACGGCCCGCGGCCAGGCATTCCATCAGCATGCGCCAGCCCTGCCCCACCTGCGGCTCGCCGCCGATGACCCAGTCCATCGGCACGAACACCTGCCGGCCGCGGATCGGGCCGTTCATGAAGGCGCTGTCCATCGGGCGGTGGCGTCGGCCGATCTCCATGCCTTCGTGCGGCACCGGAATCAACGCGCAGGTGATGCCCAGTTCGCGCTGGCCTTCGGGCCGGCTTTCGTCAATGGCATGGAACACGAGGCCGACCACGGTGGCGACCGGTGCCAGCGTGATGTAGCGCTTGTCGAAATCGACCAGGAAGCCGCGCGTGCGCCGGCCCTGGAACTCGCGCTCGACCAGCACGCCGCGGTCCGGAATGGCGGCGGCGTCGGAGCCCGCATAGGGCGAGGTCAGGCCGAAGCACGGCAGCTCGCGGCCGTCGGCCAGGCGCGGCAGGTAGTGGTCTTTCTGCGCGTCGGTGCCGTAGCGCAGCAGCAGCTCGGCCGGCCCGAGCGAGTTGGGCACCATCACCGTGACGGCCGTGGCGACGTTGACGCTCGCGATGCGCGCCACCACCGAGGCATGCGCGAAGTGGCCGAAGCCCAGGCCGCCGAAGGCCTCGGGAATGATCATTCCGAAGAAGCGCTTCTCGCGCAGGAAGCGCCACACCTCGGGCGGCAGGTCGCGCGCCTGGTCGATGGCGTGGTCGTCGAGCATGCGGCACAGCGTGGGCACCTCGTTCGACAAGAAGGCTTCTTCGCGCGCGCTGAGCTGGTTGGGGCCGACGGCCGTGAGCGCATCGAAATCGGGGCGCCCGGCGAAGAGC
This sequence comes from Variovorax sp. 54, assembly GCF_002754375.1. NCBI lineage: Bacteria > Pseudomonadati > Pseudomonadota > Betaproteobacteria > Burkholderiales > Comamonadaceae > Variovorax > Variovorax sp. 54. Next base: position 4,861,205 of record NZ_PEFF01000001.1, on the reverse strand, counting down.
TGGCCCTCGAACCCGACCGTGCCGGCCTCGAGCGCGGCGCGCTCGGTGTCGCCCAGCGGTGGCAGGGCTTTGGAGAAAGGCTGCATCGCCCATCGGCCGATCAGGGTCGCCAGTGGCATGGGGTCTCCTTGCGCCGCATCGGAGCGCGCGGCGTCCGCCCATTCTTGGGCGAACGCGGCCCACGCCGGGCCGGTCAAGGGCGTTCGCGCGTGTCGGAGATGGGCCCGCGCGCCCCGTGGATCAGCGGCGCTTGGGCGCCTGCCCCGCCGGCGCGGCGGCGGGCATGGGCGCGTTCGGGTCGCGCCATCCGTACTCGACGTAGCGACGGATCACGAGGCAGCCCGGCGGCGAATCGATCAGCGAGACCGACGAGGTCGGCTCCTTGTCGTCGGTGTAGACCGTGTAGATCGGCAGCAGCGGCGTGCGCTTGTAGTTCTTCAGCTCCTGCTCGGCGACGCTGGCACAGGTGAAGGGCGCGACCGAGATGCGCTCGGCCGACACGGTGCAGGCACCGCTGTCGTCAGGAATGGCGGTGATCGACGCGGCCACGCCGGCATTCGGGAACTGGATGCCGATCAGCGAGAACACCGGGCCGGCGTCGGGGCGCTTGCGGTCCCAGTCGAGCAGCACATCGTGTGCACGGCTGCCCTGCACGGTGAGCGTCGCCAGCCGCGTGATGGCCGGCAGGCAGCGCTGAACGCCCACGCTGGCGGCGGCGCGCGTGAGCGTGTCTTGCGGCGGCGCGGGCGGGGCCAGCACGCCTTGCGCAAGCGCGCTGCCGGCGATCGCGAGCACGCAGGCTGCGGCGGTGAAGCGGACAAGGGTCCTCATCGGTGTCGCCTTCACGCGTAGAGGCTCTCAATGGCCGCCGAGTAGAGGCGCACGTTCTCCTCGCCTTCCGGGTCGAGCTTGGCGATGAGTGCGCGGGCGCGCTCGCGGTAGGCCGGCAGGTTGGCGTCGTGCTCGGCGAACGCGCGCCGCAGCGCCTGCCCGCCCTCCTCGCAGTCGAAGCCGTGGTAGCGGTAGCCGCAGTCGCCGATCAGGTGCGAGTTGTGGATGAGCGGCCAGCCGCCGTACAGCGCCTCGTAGTAGAGGTAGTTCTGCGCGTTCTCCCAATGGTGCGCAAAGACCGCGTCGATCGCGCCCGGCAGCACCTGGTATAGCGGAAAGCGCCCTTCGAAAGTCGCCAGGCCGTGCCGCACGAGATCGAGGCTCTGGGCGAAGGCGACGAAGTTCGGCTTGTCCTTCAGGTGGAAGCTGTTGTAGACCCACATCTTCTCGATGAGGCGCGGCTGCGCGCGGTGCGCCGACTCGCAGCCCAGCATCGGGATGAAGCTGGTCTTCACCATGCAGATGTTGGGCTCGAAGATGGCCACGCGCCATTGCTTGCGCCCCGGCTCGTAGGCAAAGCGCTTGCCCTCGGCGCCGCGCGCCATCGCCTTCTCGACCACCATCGGGCTCCACAGGTGCGGCATGAGCTTGGTGGGTGCGCGGAAGGTGCTCGCGAAGTACGGCTTGCAGGAGGTTTCGTACTCGGGCAGCGTCCAGACCTCGTCGTACGGCGCGCCGCTGACCAGCATGCCATGCGGCTTGTTGAAGATCATCCGTTCGATGTCGATCACGTAGTCGTTGCCCACGCGCATCGACACGATTTTTCCGCCGCGCTCGCGGAACGCCACCGACCAGTCACGCCCGAGCTGCGCGCTCATCTCGATCATGAGGTCGAGCTCCTGCGCGGCGGTGGCCATGTCGATGATCGGCACCGGCGAATCGGCCAGGAAGTTGGTGGCGTCGGCCGGACCGCCGTCGCCGCCGCCCGCCACCAGCACCGTGCGCTCGACGCAGGGCGAGCGCAGCAGCAGCATCACGAGGAACAGGCAGTTCTGGTAGACGCCGTTCTCCCACAGGCTCTGCTCGCCCTTGCGGATGAAGATGGAAACGCCGACCTTCAGGCGGGTCGGTGAAGCGGCCGCGCGCGGGCCTGCGGTGTGGTTCTGCACGTCGCTCATGCCGCCACCTTCGCGTTGCCAGCACGGAACGCCGGGTCACCACCGACCAGGTGCAGCAGCCGCTGCGCGTAACCGTCGATGTTGGCAGGGTGCATCGGATCGATCGCGTCGAACACGCGCTGGCTGCGCGCGCGGTAGTCATCGAGCTGCGCGTCGTGGCCGCGCACGGCCGCGGCCAGTTGCTCGGCGCCGACGGCGATGTCGAAGTCGGGGTAGTAGTAGCCGGCGTCGCGCAGCCAGGGCGAGTTGTGCACCAGCGGGTAGTTGCCGTACAGCGCGTCGAGGTAGCTGTAGTTCTGGTCGTTCTGCCACTGGTGCGACACCACCGCGTCGGCGTGCTGCACCATGAAGCCCGCGAAGTCGTGTCGCCCGTGGAAGGTGGCCTTGTGCTGGCGCACGATGTCCAGCGAGTTCGCCAGGTAGAGCATCGTCGGGTGGTCTTTCAGGTGCAGCGTGTTGAGCACGTGCATTGCCGCCACGTGCTCCGCGTTGGCGCGGTAGGCCTCGTCGGTGATCAGCATCGGGATGCTGCACGACTTCACCACCGAGATGTTCGGCTCGAAGATCGCCACCCGAAAACCCGGTTGCTCCGCCGTGCGCGGCTGGTAGCCGAAACGGAAGCCCTGCGCCAGCACCTCGTCGACGCGCTGCGCCAGGAACTGCGGCGACCAGAGGTACGGCACCTCGTGCACCGGGCAGCGGTGCAGCGTGCGCATCATCGGCGCAAAGCCCGCGTCCTTGGGCAGCAGCCAGATCTCGTCGCAGCGGTCGGTGGCGCCGAAGTGCCCCTTGTCGGCAAAGACGATCGGCTCGGCCAGCGCCACGAAAGGCTGCCCCACACCGTGGAAGGCCACGCGACCGCCGCAGGCGCGGAAGTACGACAGCCACTGCAGGTCGAGGGCGCCGGCCATTTCGATGACCACGTCGAGCGCGTCGGTCAGCTCGCGGGCGCGGCCCAGCGTGAGGCCCATCGCCGACAGGTCGACCTGCGGCGGCATGGCCTGCTGGTCGCCCGCGTCGATGAGCGTGACGGACTCGACAAATTCGATGCGTTGCAGCAGCCGGGCCAGGAACAGGACGTTCTGTCCCATGCCGTTTTCCCAGATGTTCTGCCCCGCGTGGGAGAGGACTGAAATTCCGATGCGCATGGGCGAAGTGTGTACCAAAAAAACAATGGCTCCCGCGCGCAGGGCGCGGGAGCCACCGGGGTCGGGGGCGTCGGCCTAGCGGCTTTTTACTTCCACTTCCAGCCGATGCCCGCGTTCACGCCCCACTCCTTGCCGGTGGTGCTCAGGCCCGCCCCCCAGGAGATCTTGCCGTCGTCCGACAGGGCCTTGAAGGTCAGTGCCACGGCGCTGTAGCCCTGGTACGAACCGAAGCCGATGCCGACGGTCTTCTCGCCCGGGTAGAGCGTAGGCAGGTACGTGCCCGACATCGCGAAGGCCATCGCCGAGCCCGAGTAGGCGATGCGCGCCACGTCGCCCACCTGCTTTTGCACCTGCTGCAGCTGGCCCAGGTTGACCGCATCGCCTGGCAGCACGCCTGGCGCCACGTTGCTGATGCGCGTGCCGCCTGCCGCTTCGCCGGCGCCCAGCGTGATCTGGTTGTAGTTCACCGACCCGTCGGGGTTGGTGGCGTACTGCACGCTGCTGGCCTTCGACGCCGCCGAGGCCGCCTTCAGCTGCGCCACGTTGGTCGCGTCGCTGTCGGCCGTACCGGCTGCCACCCCAGTGATCTGGCGGAACTGGCCGCTGGCTGCATCGCCCACCGACACAGCGCCCTGCGTGCCGGTCGTGGCCCGGATGGCCGCGGCCTGCTCCGCGTTCGCGCTGCCCGGCACGTAGCCGGCCACGCCCGCCGCCGTCGAGGCCACCGAGTTCGCACCCAATGCCACGCCGCCGGTCTGCTGCACCACCGCGCCCCAGCCGATGGCCGTGCCTTGCGCCACGTTCTGCGCCTTGCTCAGCGGCGTGCCGCCGGCATCGGCCTTGTCGCCCAGGGCCACACCGCCGCCGCCCGCACGGGAGTTGGCGCCGATCGCCTGCGAGCCCGTGGCCAGTGCCCCGGTGCCGATGGCGATGGCGTTCGTGCCCGTGGCCTGCGCCCCGAAGCCCACTGCCACCGCACCGTCGGCCGTGGCCTTCGCGCCGTTGCCGGCGGCGAAGGAGTTGGCGCCGCTGGCCTCGGAACGCGGCCCGATCGCCACCGCTTCCTGGCCGCTGGCCTTGGAGTCGGTGTTGGTCGAGTTGGCGTGGAAGTACTTCGTGCCCTTGTCGTTGATCGTGTTGACCGTCGTGCTCAGGCTGCTGATGCTGCTCGTGGCGGTGCTCAGGCCGGTCGACGTCGAGGTCGACAGGCTGGCGATGCCGCTGGCCGCGCCGCCCACGCTGGTGGACAGGCTGTCCAGGTTGCTGTTGGTGCTGCTCAGGCCGGTCGACAGGCTGTTGACGTTGCTGTTGGTCGTGCTCAGGCCCGTGGACAGGCTGCTCACGTTGCTGTTCGTCGTGCTCAGGCCGGTCGACAGACTGCTGACGTTGCTGTTCGTCGTGCTCAAGCCCGACGACAGGCTGCCCACGTTGCTGTTCGTCGTGCTCAGCCCGGTCGACAGGCTGTCGACGCTGCTGTTCACCGTGCTCAGACCCGTGGACACCGAGCTGGACAGGCTGTTGACGCTGCTCGTGACCGTGCTCAGGCCGGTCGACGTGGAGGTCGAAAGGCTGTTCAGGTTGCTGTTCGTCGTGCTCAGGCCCGAAGACAGGCTGCCGACGTTGCTGTTGGTCGTGCTCAGGCCGGACGACAGGCTGCCGATGCCGCTGTTGGCGGTGCTCAGGCCGGTCGACAGGCTGCCGATACCGCTGTTGGCGGTGCTCAGGCCCGACGACAGGCTGCCGATGCCGCTGTTCGCAGTGCTCAGGCCGGTCGAGGTCGAGGACGACAGGCTGCCCAGGTTGCTGTTCGTCGTGCTCAGGCCCGTCGACAGGCTGAAGATGCCGCTGTTGGCGGTGCTCAGTCCCGACGAGAACGAGGTGGACAGACTGTTGACGTTGCTGTTCGTCGTGCTCAGGCCTGTCGACAGGCTGTCGATGCTGCTGGTGGCGGTGCTCAGGCCCGACGAGGTCGAGGTCGAGAGGCTGTCGACGTTGCTGTTCGTGGTGCTGAGGCCGGTGGACAGGCTGTCGATGCTGCTCGTGGCGGTGCTGAGGCCGGACGACGTGGAGGTCGAGAGGCTGCCGACGTTGCTGTTGGTGGTGCTCAGGCCGGTCGACAGGCTGGAGATGCCGCTGGTGGCGGTGCTCAGGCCAGTGGACAGGCTCGAGATGCCGCTGGTGGCGGTGCTCAAACCGGTCGACAAGCTGCCGATGCTGCTCGTGGTGGTGCTGAGGCCGCTCGACGTGGACGTCGAGAGGCTGCTCACGTTGCTGTTCGTGGTGCTCAGGCCTGTGGACAGGCTGGAGATGCCACTGGTCGCAGTGCTCAGACCAGTCGACAAGCTGTCAATGCTGCTGGTAGCCGTGCTCAAGCCACTCGACGTCGAAGTCGACAGGCTGCTCACATTGCTGTTCGTGGTGCTCAAACCGGTGGACAGACTGGAGATGCCGCTGGTCGCAGTGCTCAGACCCGTCGACAGGCTGTCGATGCTGCTCGTGGCCGTGCTCAGACCGGACGACGTCGAGGTCGACAGGCTGCTGACATTGCTGTTCGTCGTGCTCAGGCCTGTGGACAGGCTGGAGATGCCGCTCGTGGCAGTGCTCAGACCGCTCGACGTGGAGGTCGACAGGCTGCTCACGTTGCTGTTCGTCGTGCTCAGGCCCGTGGACAGGCTGGAGATGCCGCTGGTCGCAGTGCTCAGACCAGTCGACAAGCTGTCAATGCTGCTGGTAGCCGTGCTCAAGCCACTCGACGTCGAAGTCGACAGGCTGCTCACATTGCTGTTCGTGGTGCTCAAGCCAGTGGACAGGCTCGAGATGCCGCTGGTTGCGGTGCTGAGACCCGTCGACAGGCTGTCGATGCTGCTCGTGGCCGTGCTCAGACCGCTCGACGTCGAGGTCGACAGGCTGCTGACGTTGCTGTTCGTCGTGCTCAGGCCCGTAGACAGGCTCGAGATGCCACTGGTCGCCGTGCTCAGGCCGCTCGACGTCGAAGTCGACAGGCTGCTGACGTTGCTGTTGGTCGTGCTCAGACCGGTCGACAGACTGGAGATGCCGCTGGTTGCGGTGCTCAGACCAGTCGACAAGCTGTCGATGCTGCTCGTGGCCGTGCTCAAGCCACTCGACGTCGAAGTCGACAGGCTGCTCACATTGCTGTTCGTGGTGCTCAAGCCAGTGGACAGGCTCGAGATGCCGCTGGTTGCGGTGCTGAGACCCGTCGACAGGCTGTCGATGCTGCTCGTGGCCGTGCTCAGACCGCTCGACGTCGAGGTCGACAGGCTGCTGACGTTGCTGTTCGTCGTGCTCAGGCCCGTAGACAGGCTCGAGATGCCACTGGTCGCCGTGCTCAGGCCGCTCGACGTCGAAGTCGACAGGCTGCTGACGTTGCTGTTGGTCGTGCTCAGACCGGTCGACAGACTGGAGATGCCGCTGGTTGCGGTGCTCAAACCAGTCGACAAGCTGTCGATGCTGCTCGTGGCCGTGCTCAGGCCACTCGACGTGGACGTCGACAGACTGCTGACGTTGCTGTTGGTGGTGCTCAAGCCAGTGGACAGGCTCGAGATGCCACTGGTCGCCGTGCTCAGACCGGACGACGTCGAGGTCGAGAGGCTGCTGACGTTGCTGTTCGTCGTGCTCAGGCCCGTGGACAGGCTGGAGATACCACTGGTTGCCGTGCTCAAGCCAGTCGACAAGCTGTCGATGCTGCTCGTAGCAGTGCTCAGACCGCTCGACGTGGAGGTCGAAAGGCTGCTGACGTTGCTGTTCGTCGTGCTCAGGCCGGTGGACAGGCTGGAGATACCGCTGGTTGCCGTGCTCAAGCCAGTCGACAGGCTGTCGATGCTGCTCGTGGCCGTGCTCAGGCCGCTCGACGTGGACGTCGACAGACTGCTGACGTTGCTGTTGGTGGTGCTCAGACTTGTGGACAGACTGGAGATGCCGCTGGTCGCCGTGCTCAAGCCGCTCGACGTGGACGTCGACAGGCTGCTCACATTGCTGTTGGTCGTGCTCAGACCCGTCGAGAGGCTGTCAATGCCGCTGGTAGCCGTACTCAGGCCAGACGACGTGGACGTCGACAGGCTGCTGACGTTGCTGTTCGTCGTGCTCAAGCCCGTCGACAGACTGTCGATACCGCTGGCAGCCGTGCTCAGACCCGACGAAGTGGAAGTCGAGAGACTGCTCACGTTGCTGTTCGTGGTGCTCAAACCAGACGAAACGGACGTCGACAAGCTGCTGATGCTGCTCGTGGCGGTGCTCAGACCGCTCGACGTGGAGGTCGACAGGCTGCTCACATTGCTGTTCGTGGTGCTCAGACCCGTCGAGAGGCTGTCAATGCTGCTGGTCGCAGTGCTCAAGCCCGACGACGTGGAAGTCGAGAGGCTGTCGACACGGCTGTTGGTGGTGCTCAGACCCGACGATGTCGAGGTCGACAAGCTGCCCACATTGCTGTTCGTGGTGCTCAGGCCAGTCGACAGGCTGTCGATGCTGCTGGTCGCCGTGCTCAGGCCGGACGACGTCGAGGTCGACAGGCTGCTCACGTTGCTGTTCGTTGTGCTCAGGCCCGTGGACAGACTGGAGATGCCGCTGGTCGTCGTGCTGAGCCCCGTCGACAGGCTGTCGATGCCGCTCGTGGCAGTGCTCAAGCCCGACGACGTCGAAGTCGACAAGCTGCTGACATTGCTGTTCGTGGTGCTCAGGCCCGAGGACAGGCTGGAGATGCCACTGGTCGCAGTGCTCAGACCCGTCGACAAGCTGTCGATGCTGCTCGTCGCCGTGCTCAGGCCACTCGACGTGGACGTCGACAGACTGCTGACGTTGCTGTTGGTGGTGCTCAGACCTGTGGACAGACTGGAGATGCCGCTGGTCGTCGTGCTGAGCCCCGTCGACAGGCTGTCGATGCTGCTCGTGGCCGTGCTCAGACCAGACGACGTGGACGTCGACAGGCTGCTCACGTTGCTGTTCGTTGTGCTCAGGCCCGTGGACAGACTGGAGATGCCGCTGGTCGTCGTGCTGAGCCCCGTCGACAGGCTGTCGATGCCGCTCGTGGCCGTGCTCAGACCGGACGACGTCGAGGTCGACAGGCTGCTGACGTTGCTGTTGGTGGTGCTCAGACCTGTGGACAGACTGGAGATGCCGCTGGTCGCCGTGCTCAGGCCCGTCGACAGGCTGCCGATGCTGCTCGTGGCAGTGCTCAAGCCCGACGACGTCGAGGTCGACAAGCTGCTGACATTGCTGTTCGTGGTGCTCAGGCCCGAGGACAGGCTGGAGATGCCACTGGTCGCAGTGCTCAGACCCGTCGACAAGCTGTCGATGCTGCTCGTCGCCGTGCTCAGGCCACTCGACGTGGACGTCGACAGACTGCTGACGTTGCTGTTGGTGGTGCTCAGACCTGTGGACAGACTGGAGATGCCGCTGGTCGCTGTGCTCAAGCCGGTCGACAGACTGTCGATGCTGCTCGTAGCCGTGCTCAGGCCGCTCGACGTGGACGTCGACAAGCTGCTCACATTGCTGTTCGTCGTGCTCAGACCGGTCGACAGACTGGAGATGCCGCTGGTCGCAGTGCTGAGCCCCGTCGACAAGCTGTCAATGCTGCTCGTGGCGGTGCTCAAACCAGACGACGTGGACGTCGACAGGCTGCTGACGTTGCTGTTGGTGGTGCTCAGGCCGGCCGACAGGCTGTCGATGCTGCTCGTAGCAGTGCTCAGACCGCTCGACGTGGAGGTCGACAGGCTGCTGACGTTGCTGTTCGTCGTGCTCAGGCCGGACGAGACCGATGTCGACAGACTGCCGATGCTGCTCGTGGCCGTGCTCAGGCCAGACGATGTCGAGGTCGAGAGGCTGTCCAGGTTGCTGTTGGTCGTGCTCAGGCCGGTCGACAGGCTGTTGATGCCGCTCGTGGCCGTGCTCAGACCGGACGAGGTCGAGGTCGACAAGCTGCTCACATTGCTGTTCGTCGTGCTCAGACCCGTCGAGAGGCTGTCAATGCCGCTGGTAGCCGTACTTAGGCCAGACGACGTGGACGTCGACAGGCTGCTGACGTTGCTGTTCGTTGTGCTCAGGCCCGTCGACAAGCTCTCAATGCTGCTGGTAGCGGTGCTCAGGCCGCTCGACGTCGAGGTCGACAGGCTACTCACGTTGCTGTTCGCGGTGCTCAGACCGGACGAAACAGACGTCGACAGGCTGCCGATGCTGCTCGTGGCAGTGCTCAACCCAGACGACGTCGAAGTCGACAAGCTGCTCACGTTGCTATTCGTGGTGCTCAGGCCAGTCGACAGACTGTCGATACCGCTGGTAGCCGTACTGAGACCCGACGACGTCGAGGTCGACAGGCTGCTCACGTTGCTGTTCGTTGTGCTCAGACCGGACGAAACAGACGTCGACAGGCTGCCGATGCTGCTCGTGGCGGTGCTCAACCCAGACGACGTCGAAGTCGACAAGCTGCTCACGTTGCTGTTCGTCGTGCTCAGGCCAGTCGACAGGCTGTCGATGCTGCTAGTCGCCGTACTGAGACCCGACGACGTCGAGGTCGACAGGCTGCTCACGTTGCTGTTCGTTGTGCTCAGGCCTGTGGACAGGCTCGAGATGCCGCTGGTGGCGGTGCTCAGGCCCGTCGACAGGCTCGAGATGCCGCTCGTTGCCGTGCTGAGACCCGACGACGTGGAGGTCGACAGACTGTTGACGTTGCTGTTGGTCGTGCTCAGACCGGTCGACAGACTGGAGATGCCGCTGGTAGCAGTGCTGAGACCCGTCGACAGGCTGTCGATGCCGCTCGTAGCAGTGCTCAGTCCGGACGACGTGGAGGTCGACAGGCTGCTGACATTGCTGTTCGTCGTGCTCAGGCCCGTGGACAGGCTGGAGATGCCGCTGGTAGCAGTGCTCAGACCGCTCGACGTGGAGGTCGACAGGCTGCTCACATTGCTGTTGGTGGTGCTCAAGCCGGTGGACAGACTGGAGATGCCGCTGGTTGCGGTGCTGAGCCCCGTCGACAAGCTGTCAATGCTGCTCGTAGCAGTGCTCAGACCGCTCGACGTGGAGGTCGAAAGGCTGCTCACGTTGCTGTTCGTCGTGCTCAAGCCCGTCGACAGACTGTCGATACCGCTGGCAGCCGTGCTCAGACCGGACGACGTGGAAGTCGAGAGACTGCTCACGTTGCTGTTCGTCGTGCTCAGGCCAGACGAGACGGATGTCGACAGGCTGCCGATGCTGCTCGTGGCAGTGCTCAGACCGGACGAGGTCGAGGTCGACAAGCTGCTCACATTGCTGTTCGTCGTGCTCAGACCCGTCGAAAGGCTGTCAATGCTGCTGGCAGCCGTGCTGAGGCCCGACGACGTAGACGTCGACAGGCTGCTCACGTTGCTGTTCGTCGTACTCAGCCCCGTCGACAGACTGTCGATACCACTGGCAGCCGTGCTCAGACCCGACGACGTGGAGGTCGAGAGGCTGCTGACATTGCTATTCGTCGTGCTCAGGCCGGACGAGACAGATGTCGACAGACTGCCGATGCTGCTCGTGGCCGTGCTCAGGCCAGACGATGTCGAGGTCGAGAGGCTGTCCAGGTTGCTGTTGGTCGTGCTCAGGCCGGTCGAGAGGCTGTCAATGCCGCTGGTAGCCGTACTCAGGCCAGACGACGTGGACGTCGACAGGCTGCTGACGTTGCTGTTCGTGGTGCTCAAACCAGACGAAACGGACGTCGACAAGCTGCTGATGCTGCTCGTGGCGGTGCTCAGGCCGCTCGACGTGGAGGTCGACAGGCTGCTCACGTTGCTGTTCGTGGTGCTCAGACCCGTCGAGAGGCTGTCAATGCTGCTGGTCGCAGTGCTCAAGCCCGACGACGTGGAAGTCGAGAGGCTGTCGACACGGCTGTTGGTGGTGCTCAGACCCGACGATGTCGATGTCGACAAGCTGCTCACGTTGCTGTTCGTCGTGCTCAGACCCGTCGAGAGGCTGTCAATGCCGCTGGTAGCCGTGCTGAGGCCAGACGACGTAGACGTCGACAGGCTATCAACGCGGCTGTTGGTCGTACTCAAACCACTCGACGTGGACGTCGAAAGGCTGCTCACGTTGCTGTTCGTCGTGCTCAAGCCCGTCGACAGACTGTCGATACCGCTGGCAGCCGTGCTCAGACCCGACGACGTGGAAGTCGAGAGACTGCTCACGTTGCTGTTCGTTGTGCTCAAACCAGACGAAACGGACGTCGACAAGCTGCCAATGCTGCTCGTGGCGGTGCTCAGGCCGCTCGACGTCGAGGTCGACAGGCTGCTCACGTTGCTGTTCGTGGTGCTCAGACCCGTCGACAGACTCTCAATGCTGCTGGTGGCCGTGCTCAAGCCAGACGACGTCGAAGTCGACAGACTGCTCACGTTGCTGTTCGTGGTGCTCAGCCCAGACGAGACAGACGTCGACAAGCTGCCAATGCTGCTCGTGGCCGTGCTCAGGCCGGACGACGTCGAGGTCGACAGGCTGCTCACGTTGCTGTTCGTGGTGCTCAGGCCCGTCGACAAGCTCTCAATGCTGCTGGTGGCCGTGCTCAAGCCAGACGATGTCGAAGTCGACAGACTGCTCACGTTGCTATTCGTCGTGCTCAAACCAGACGAAACGGACGTCGACAGGCTATCAATGCTGCTGGTAGCGGTGCTCAGGCCGCTCGACGTCGAGGTCGACAGGCTGCTCACGTTGCTGTTCGTGGTGCTCAGACCCGTCGACAGGCTATCGATGCTGCTCGTGGCCGTACTCAGACCACTCGACGTCGAAGTCGAAAGGCTGCTCACGTTGCTGTTCGTCGTGCTCAAGCCCGTCGACAGACTGTCGATACCACTGGCAGCCGTGCTCAGACCCGAGGACGTGGAAGTCGAGAGACTGCTCACGTTGCTGTTCGTCGTGCTCAGGCCAGACGACACCGATGTCGACAGACTGCTCACATTGCTGTTCGTAGTGCTCAGACCAGACGAAACGGACGTCGACAAGCTGCCAATGCTGCTCGTGGCCGTGCTCAGGCCGGACGACGTCGAGGTCGACAGGCTACCGATGCTGCTCGCAGCTGTGCTCAGCCCACTCGAAGTGGACGTCGAAAGGCTGTCCAGGTTGCTGTTGGCCGTGCTCAGACCGGACGAGGTCGAGGTCGACAAGCTGCTCACATTGCTGTTCGTCGTGCTCAGGCCGGTGGACAGGCTATCGATGCTGCTGGTGGCCGTGCTCAACCCGGACGACGTCGAGGTCGAGAGGCTGCTGACGTTGCTATTCGTGGTGCTCAGATCCGTCGAGAGGCCGTCGATACGGCTATTGGTCGTGCTCAGGCCAGACGACGTCGAGGTCGACAGGCTACTCACGTTGCTGTTCGTGGTGCTCAGACCGGACGAAACAGACGTCGACAGGCTGCCGATGCTGCTGGTCGCCGTACTCAACCCGCTCGATGTGGAAGTCGAGAGGCTGTCCAGGTTGCTGTTCGTCGTGCTCAGGCCGGACGACACCGATGTCGACAGACTGCTCACATTGCTGTTCGTAGTGCTCAGACCAGACGAAACAGACGTCGACAGGCTGCCGATGCTGCTCGTGGCAGTGCTCAACCCAGACGACGTCGAAGTCGACAAGCTGCTGACGTTGCTGTTCGTGGTGCTCAGGCCCGTCGAGAGGCTGTCAATGCTGCTGGTAGCCGTACTCAGGCCAGACGACGTGGACGTCGACAGGCTGCTGACGTTGCTGTTCGTCGTGCTCAGGCCGGACGAGACAGATGTCGACAGACTGCCGATGCTGCTCGTGGCTGTGCTCAGACCCGACGACGTCGAGGTCGACAGACTGCTGACGTTGCTGTTCGTGGTGCTCAGCCCAGACGAGACAGACGTCGACAGGCTGCCGATGCTGCTGGTCGCCGTACTCAACCCGCTCGATGTGGAAGTCGAGAGGCTGCTGACGTTGCTATTCGTCGTGCTCAGACCAGACGAAACGGACGTCGACAAGCTGCCAATGCTGCTCGTGGCGGTGCTCAGGCCGGATGACGTCGAGGTCGAAAGGCTGCTGACGTTGCTGTTCGTCGTGCTCAGCCCAGACGAGACAGAGGTCGACAGGCTGCCGATGCTGCTGGCGGCGGTGCTGAGACCCGACGACGTCGACGTCGAGAGGCTGTCCAGGTTGCTGTTCGTGGTGCTGAGGCCGGACGACACGGACGTCGACAAGCTGCCGATGCTGCTCGTGGCCGTGCTCAAGCCCGACGACGTCGACGTCGACAGACTGCTCACATTGCTGTTCGTGGTGCTCAAGCCCGTCGACAGACTATCGATGCTGCTGGTCGCTGTACTCAACCCGCTCGATGTGGAAGTCGAGAGGCTGCTCACATTGCTGTTCGTCGTACTCAGGCCAGACGAAACGGATGTCGACAAGCTGCCGATGCTGCTCGTGGCCGTGCTCAAGCCCGACGACGTCGACGTCGACAGACTGCTCACATTGCTGTTCGTGGTGCTCAAGCCCGTCGACAGACTATCGATGCTGCTGGTCGCTGTACTCAACCCGCTCGATGTGGAAGTCGAGAGGCTGCTCACATTGCTGTTCGTCGTACTCAGGCCAGACGAAACGGATGTCGACAAGCTGCCGATGCTGCTCGTGGCGGTGCTCAGGCCGGACGACGTCGAGGTCGACAGGCTGCTGACGTTGCTGTTCGTCGTGCTCAGACCCGTCGAGAGGCTGTCGATGCTGCTGGTCGCAGTGCTCAAGCCAGACGACGTCGAGGTCGAGAGGCTGCTGACGTTGCTGTTCGTCGTGCTCAGGCCAGAAGAGACGGATGTCGACAGGCTGCCGATACTGCTCGTGGCAGTGCTCAAGCCAGACGACGTCGAGGTCGAGAGACTGCTGACATTGCTGTTCGTCGTGCTCAGCCCAGACGAGACAGAAGTCGACAGGCTGCCGATGCTGCTGGCGGCGGTGCTGAGACCCGACGACGTAGACGTCGAGAGGCTGTCCAGGTTGCTGTTCGTGGTGCTCAGACCGGACGAAACAGACGTCGACAGGCTGCCGATGCTGCTCGTGGCTGTGCTCAACCCAGACGACGTCGAAGTCGACAAGCTGCTGACGTTGCTGTTCGTGGTGCTCAGACCCGTCGACAGACTGTCGATGCTGCTCGTGGCCGTGCTCAGGCCGCTCGACGTCGAAGTCGACAGGCTGCTCACGTTGCTGTTCGTCGTGCTCAGGCCGGACGAGACCGATGTCGACAGACTGCCGATGCTGCTCGTGGCCGTGCTCAGGCCAGACGATGTCGAGGTCGAGAGGCTGTCCAGGTTGCTGTTGGTCGTGCTCAGGCCGGTCGACAGGCTGTTGATGCCGCTCGTGGCCGTGCTCAGGCCGGATGACGTCGAGGTCGACAGGCTGCTGACGTTGCTGTTCGTCGTACTCAAGCCCGTCGACAGACTGTCGATACCGCTGGCAGCCGTGCTCAGACCCGAGGACGTGGAAGTCGACAGGCTGCTCACGTTGCTGTTCGTCGTGCTCAGACCCGTCGACAGGCTGTCAATGCTGCTCGTGGCCGTGCTCAGGCCGGACGACGTCGAGGTCGAGAGGCTGTTGACGTTGCTGTTGGTCGTGCTCAGGCCAGACGAGACGGACGTCGACAGGCTGCCGATGCTGCTCGCAGCTGTGCTCAGCCCACTCGACGTGGACGTCGAAAGGCTGTCCAGGTTGCTGTTGGTCGTGCTCAGGCCGGTGGACAGGCTATCGATGCTGCTGGTGGCCGTGCTCAACCCGGACGACGTCGAGGTCGACAGGCTGCTGACGTTGCTGTTCGTCGTACTCAGGCCCGTTGAGAGACTATCGATGCTGCTCGTGGCAGTGCTCAGTCCGGACGACGTCGAGGTCGACAGGCTGCTCACATTGCTGTTCGTCGTGCTCAGCCCAGACGAGACAGAAGTCGACAGGCTGCCGATGCTGCTGGCGGCGGTGCTGAGACCCGACGACGTAGACGTCGAGAGGCGGTCCAGGTTGCTGTTCGTGGTGCTCAGACCGGACGAAACAGACGTCGACAGGCTGCCGATGCTGCTCGTGGCAGTGCTCAACCCAGACGACGTCGAAGTCGACAAACTGCTGACGTTGCTGTTCGTCGTGCTCAGGCCAGTCGACAGGCTGTCGATGCTGCTGGTCGCCGTACTGAGACCCGACGACGTCGAGGTCGACAGGCTGCTCACGTTGCTGTTCGTGGTGCTCAGACCGGACGAAACGGATGTCGACAGGCTGTTGATGCTGCTGGTGGCCGTGCTCAACCCGGACGACGTCGAGGTCGAGAGGCTGCTGACATTGCTGTTCGTCGTGCTCAGGCCAGACGAGACAGATGTCGACAGACTGCCGATGCTGCTCGTGGCGGTGCTCAGGCCAGACGACGTCGAGGTCGACAGACTGCTGACGTTGCTGTTCGTGGTGCTCAGACCCGACGACGTGGAAGTCGAGAGGCTGTCGACACGGCTGTTGGTGGTGCTCAGACCCGACGATGTCGAGGTCGACAAGCTTCCCACATTGCTGTTCGTGGTGCTCAGGCCAGTCGACAGGCTGTCGATGCTGCTGGTCGCCGTACTGAGACCCGACGACGTCGAGGTCGACAAGCTGCTCACATTGCTGTTCGTGGTGCTCAGACCCGTCGAGAGGCTGTCAATGCCGCTGGTAGCCGTGCTGAGGCCAGACGACGTAGACGTCGACAGGCTATCAACGCGGCTGTTGGTCGTGCTCAGGCCAGACGAAACGGATGTCGACAGGCTGCCGATGCTGCTCGTGGCAGTGCTCAAGCCAGACGACGTCGAGGTCGACAAGCTGCTCACATTGCTGTTCGTCGTGCTCAGACCCGTCGACAGACTCTCAATGCTGCTGGTGGCCGTGCTCAAGCCAGACGACGTCGAAGTCGACAGACTGCTCACGTTGCTGTTCGTGGTGCTCAGCCCAGACGAGACAGACGTCGACAAGCTGCCGATGCTGCTCGTGGCGGTGCTCAGGCCCGACGACGTCGATGTCGACAAGCTGCTCACGTTGCTGTTCGTGGTGCTCAGCCCAGACGAGACAGACGTCGACAAGCTGCCAATGCTGCTCGTGGCGGTGCTCAGGCCCGACGACGTCGATGTCGACAAGCTGCTCACGTTGCTGTTCGTCGTGCTCAGACCCGTCGAGAGGCTGTCAATGCCGCTGGTAGCCGTACTCAGGCCAGACGACGTGGACGTCGACAGGCTGCTGACGTTGCTGTTCGTCGTGCTCAAGCCCGTCGACAGACTGTCGATGCTGCTCGTGGCCGTGCTCAGACCACTCGACGTCGAAGTCGACAGGCTGCTCACGCTGCTGTTTGTCGTGCTCAGGCCGGTGGACAGGCTATCGATGCTGCTGGTGGCCGTGCTCAAGCCAGACGACGTCGAGGTCGAGAGGCTGCTGACATTGCTGTTCGTCGTACTAAGGCCAGACGACACCGATGTCGACAGGCTTCCGATGCTGCTCGTGGCCGTACTCAGGCCCGACGACGTCGATGTCGACAAGCTGCTCACGTTGCTGTTCGTGGTGCTCAGGCCCGTCGACAGGCTGTCGACGCGGCTGTTTGTCGTGCTCAACCCACTCGACGTCGAAGTCGACAGACTGCTCACATTGCTGTTCGCCGTGCTCAGGCCGGACGAGACAGACGTCGACAGGCTTCCGATGCTGCTGGTAGCAGTGCTGAGACCCGACGACGTAGACGTCGACAGGCTGCTGATGCTGCTGGTAGCCGTGCTCAAGCCAGACGACGTCGAGGTCGACAAGCTGCTCACGTTGCTGTTCGTGGTGCTCAGGCCAGACGAAACGGATGTCGACAGGCTTCCAATGCTGCTCGTGGCAGTGCTCAACCCCGACGACATCGAAGTCGAGAGGCTGCTGACGTTGCTGTTCGTCGTGCTCAGACCCGAGGACACAGACGTCGACAAGCTGCCGATACTGCTTGCGGCTGTACTCAACCCGCTCGAAGTAGATGTCGAGAGGCTGTCCAGGCTGCTGTTGGTCGCACTCAGTCCCGTCGACAGGCTGGAGATCCCGCTCGTTGCGGAGCTCAGGCCAGTCGACAGGCTGCCGATGCTGCTGGTCGCTGTGCTCAGACCTGACGACGTCGAGGTCGACAGGCTGCTGACGTTGCTGTTCGTCGTGCTGAGACCCGTGGACAGGCTGGAGATGCTGCTCGTAGCCGTGCTCAGGCCCGAGGACGTCGACGTCGAAAGGCTGTCGACACGGCTATTGGCCGTGCTCAGACCGGACGACGTAGACGTCGACAAGCTGCCCACGTTGCTGTTCGTCGTGCTCAAGCCCGTCGACAGACTGTCGATACCGCTGGCAGCCGTGCTCAAGCCGCTCGACGTGGAGGTCGAAAGGCTGTCGACACGGCTATTGGCCGTGCTCAGACCGGACGACGTCGAAGTCGACAGGCTGCTGACGTTGCTGTTCGTGGTGCTGAGACCCGTCGACAGGCTGCTGATGCCGCTGGTGGCGGTGCTCAAGCCGCTCGATGTGGAGGTCGAAAGGCTATCGACGCGGCTGTTGGTCGTGCTCAGACCCGACGACGTCGAGGTCGACAGGCTGCTGACGTTGCTGTTCGTGGTGCTGAGACCCGTCGACAGGCTGCTGATGCCGCTGGTGGCGGTGCTCAAGCCGCTCGATGTGGAGGTCGAAAGGCTGTCGACACGGCTATTGGCCGTGCTCAGACCGGACGACGTAGACGTCGACAAGCTGCCCACGTTGCTGTTCGTCGTGCTGAGACCCGTCGACAGGCTGCTGATGCCGCTGGTGGCGGTGCTCAAGCCGCTCGATGTGGAGGTCGAAAGGCTATCGACGCGGCTGTTGGTCGTGCTCAGACCGGACGACGTAGACGTCGACAGGCTGCTGACGTTGCTGTTCGTGGTGCTGAGACCCGTCGACAGGCTGCTGATGCCGCTGGTGGCGGTGCTCAAGCCACTCGATGTGGAGGTCGAAAGGCTGTCGACACGGCTATTGGCCGTGCTCAGACCGGACGACGTAGACGTCGACAAGCTGCCCACGTTGCTGTTCGTGGTGCTGAGACCCGTCGACAGGCTGCTGATGCCGCTGGTGGCGGTGCTCAAGCCACTCGACGTGGAGGTCGAAAGGCTGTCGACGCGGCTGCTGGCCGTGCTCAGACCCGACGACGTAGACGTCGACAAGCTGCCCACGTTGCTGTTCGTGGTGCTGAGACCCGTCGACAGGCTGCTGATGCCGCTGGTGGCGGTGCTCAAGCCGCTCGATGTGGAGGTCGAAAGGCTATCGACACGGCTGTTGGCCGTGCTCAGACCGGACGACGTAGACGTCGACAAGCTGCCCACGTTGCTGTTCGTGGTGCTGAGACCCGTCGACAGGCTGCTGATGCCGCTGGTAGCCGTGCTCAAGCCCGAGGACGTCGACGTCGAAAGGCTGTCGACGCGGCTGTTGGCCGTGCTCAGACCCGACGACGTCGAGGTCGACAGGCTGCTGACGTTGCTGTTCGTGGTGCTGAGACCCGTCGACAGGCTGCTGATGCCGCTGGTGGCGGTGCTCAAGCCGCTCGATGTGGAGGTCGAAAGGCTATCGACGCGGCTGTTGGTCGTGCTCAGACCCGACGACGTCGAGGTCGACAGGCTGCTGACGTTGCTGTTCGTGGTGCTGAGACCCGTCGACAGGCTGCTGATGCCGCTGGTGGCGGTGCTCAAGCCGCTCGATGTGGAGGTCGAAAGGCTGTCGACCCGGCTGTTGGTCGTGCTCAGACCCGACGACGTCGAGGTCGACAGGCTGCTCACGTTGCTGTTCGTAGTGCTCAGACCCGTCGACAGGCTGGAGATGCTGCTCGTAGCCGTGCTAAGGCCCGAAGACGTCGAAGTCGAAAGGCTATCGATGCGACTGTTGGTCGTGCTCAGTCCGGACGAAGTCGACGTCGACAGGCTGCCGACGTTGCTGTTCGTCGTGCTGAGACCCGTCGACAGACTGGAGATACCGCTGGTGGCCGTGCTCAAGCCCGACGACGTGGAGGTCGAAAGACTGCTGACGTTGCTGTTCGTCGTGCTCAGACCAGTCGACGTCGAAGTCGACAGGCTGTTGATCCGGCTGCTTGCTGTGCTCAGACCCGACGACGTGGACGTCGACAGGCTGCCAACGTTGCTGTTGGTCGTGCTCAGGCCGGTCGACAGGCTGGAAATGCCACTGGCCGCCGTGCTCAGACCGCTTGAAGTCGACGTCGAGAGACTGTCGATGCGGCTGTTGCTGGTGCTCAGCCCGGACGACATGGAGGTCGACAGGCTGCCGACATTGCTGTTCGTGGTGCTCAGGCCCGTGGACAGACTCGAAATGCCGCTCGCAGCCGTGCTCAGGCCGCTCGACGTGGAGGTCGACAGGCTGCTGACATTGCTGTTGGTCGTGCTCAGGCCCGTGGACAGGCTGGAGATACCGCTGGTCGCAGTGCTCAGACCGGACGACGTCGAAGTCGACAGGCTGTCGATGCGGCTGTTGGTCGTGCTCAGGCCACTCGACGTGGAGGTCGAAAGACTGCTGACGTTGCTGTTCGTGGTGCTCAGGCCCGTGGACAGGCTCGAGATACCGCTGGTCGCCGTGCTCAAACCGGACGACGTCGAAGTCGACAGGCTGTCGACGCGGCTATTGGTCGTGCTCAGGCCACTCGACGTGGAGGTCGACAGGCTGCTCACATTGCTGTTCGTCGTGCTCAGCCCCGTGGACAGGCTGGAGATACCGCTGGTCGCTGTGCTCAGACCGGAC
Source organism: Variovorax sp. 54 (assembly GCF_002754375.1). Lineage (NCBI taxonomy): Bacteria > Pseudomonadati > Pseudomonadota > Betaproteobacteria > Burkholderiales > Comamonadaceae > Variovorax > Variovorax sp. 54. The sequence goes on along the minus strand of NZ_PEFF01000001.1, from coordinate 4,841,323 downwards.
GACGTCGAAGTCGACAGGCTGCTGACGTTGCTGTTGGTCGTGCTCAGGCCAGTTGACGTGGAGGTCGAAAGACTGCCGACGTTGCTGTTCGTGGTGCTCAGTCCCGTGGACAGGCTCGAGATGCTGCTCGTGGCCGTGCTCAAACCGGACGACGTCGACGTCGACAGGCTGTTGATGCGGCTGCTCGCGGTGCTCAGACCCGACGATGTAGATGTCGACAGGCTACCGACGTTGCTGTTCGTCGTGCTCAGGCCGGTCGACAGGCTGGAAATGCCGCTGGTCGCCGTGCTCAAACCACTCGACGTGGAAGTCGACAGGCTGTCCAGTTCGCTGTTCACAGTGCTCAAGCCAGTGGACAGACTGGAGATGCCACTCGTGGCCGTGCTCAGGCCCGACGACGTGGAGGTCGACAGGCTGCTGACATTGCTGTTCGTGGTGCTCAGGCCCGTGGACAGGCTCGCGATGCCGCTCGTCGCCGTGCTCAAACCGCTCGATGTGGACGTCGAGAGGCTGTTGACGCGACTGTTCGCCGTACTCAGACCCGTCGATGTCGACGTCGACAGGCTGCCGATGCTGCTGTTGGTCGTGCTCAGCGTCGAGTACAGCTGGCTGCCATTGATGGCATCCGTGCTGGTCGCAGTGATCCGTCCAGCCGCCACGTTGGTGATCTGCCGCTCGTTACCGGCCGAGCCCACACTGACCACGCCAATGGGCGCAGCGCCGGCGAAGCCCGAGTAGGTCACCGAGCCGATCGTCGCGCTGGACGTCGCAGTCGCAGTGTCAGCAATCGCGTTGGCACCGATAGCAACCGCGTTGGCCGAGATCGCCTGCGCGTTCAAGCCCAATGCCATTGCGCCAGCGACATTGGCCTTGGCCCCCGTACCCATGGCGAACGCGTCGGAGGCCGTGGCCTGGGCGTTGGCGCCCATCGCTACGGCGCCGGTCGTGCCTGTATTCGTCTTGGCGCCCGAGCCGAAAGCCAGGGAGTTGGTGCCGGCCGCGACCGCGGCACCGGTGGCGTCGCCGCCGAGCGCTACAGCCCCGGAACCCGTCGCCTGGGCCGCGGCACCGATGGCGACGGCATACGTATTGGTGGCGCGGGAGCCACCGGCTGCACCACCCAAGCCGCCGAACGCCACCGAGCCCGTACCGTTGGCCTGCGCACCAGAACCTACCGCAAGGGCGCCGGCGCCATTCGCCGAGGTGGCCGTCTCGTTGGCGTTACCTCCGATCGCAATCGCATTGGTCCCCGTCGCGTTGGCACGATCCCCGATGGCGATGCCCGAGGCCGATCCAGTGGCATTCGCACTCCATCCGATTGCGACAGCTGCGTTCTGCGGCGCGGAGGCGGCATATCCCAAGGCGATGCCACCGCTTGCCGCAGTCGCCGATTGCCCGATGGCAATGGCTGTGGAGCCCGCCGCACCTACCGCGTTTGCACTGCCGCCAATGGCGATAGCTGAGCCGCCATTGCCATTCGCGTTCGCACCTTGACCCAGCGCGACAGATCCGTTGCCAGACGAAAAAGCCCTGTCCGTGCCGCTGCTGCTGCCAATGGCTACCGACTCGCCAGTTGCAACGCCCCAATTGGTGGATGTCGTATTACCAGGTGGCGCATATTGAGCCAATGCACCGGCCCCGTAGCCCACCGCAGCCCCCGCCACTACCAGAGCTGCCACCTTCGCCACGCGCGATTTGCTTTTCTTTCCCCGCGCCGAAGTCAGTTCAGACGCCGCAACCCAGGCCCCCAGGGCTTCATTCCAGATACTTCGGTAAGACTTGTTCATATTCTTCGAGCTCGGTTCACAGAGGGCGGGCGCGCTATCAACGGCGGAGGAAGAGCAACGACCGCCCGTGGTCGCCGCCCCATGCAGGGCGTAGTTACCCTGACGTTCACAATGGACGCGGTAATGTACGCAGCCGTTTACATTTGCAGCCATTTCGGACTACCGGAAACCGTCAAATGATGATTTAGTTCACAAACTTTCACGATTGGCGACAAATTTGGTTCGAGGCGGATGCGGTGTGAAACGCTGGTTCAAACGCGCCGCCTAGAATCGCGGCCGCCGTTTGCCATAGCGGTTTTCTTCACAAAGGTTCTCCGAATGAAGGCGTTTTCCTTCCGTTTTCTGGCCGCATGTACGCTGGCCATCGCCAGTTCTTGCGCCTTGGCACAGGACGGCACTTCCGCCGACGAACTCATCCGGGCGGGCCTCAACAGCCTCAAACAGATCGATGAGGGTCGATCAGGTGAAATCTGGGACGACGCGTCGGCATTCGTGAAGACCCGGTTTCCAAGAGCCGACTTTGTGGCCAATACACAACGAGCGCGTCAGAACGTGGGCGTCGTGGCGAAACGCGACTGGGCGGGCGTCACACGGTTTCTCTACCCTGATGACAGCACCGGCATTCCCGCCGGCCTGTATGCCAACGTTGACTTCGCCACGCGCCTTGAGAACAACAAGACCGTCTTCGAAAAAGTTAGCTTCCGCCTCGAACCCCAAGGCTGGCGCCTGACCGGCTACATCCCCCGCGAAAACCAATGACCACCGCCTCGGGTGCCGGCCTGCGCATCGGCATCACGATCGGCCTTCACCACGAGGCCGAGACCCTCTGGAACAACGGGATCAAGCAGAACGCCGTGTTCTTGGCGGAGGCGCTGAAGCACTGCCCCAGCGTCGCCTCCGTGGTGCTGGTCAACACCACCGCCACCCCCATCACTTCCGCCCTGCCCTGGGACCGGGCCCGCTGGCCGACCGTGACTTTCGAGGCGGCCAAGGACAGCGTGGATGTGCTGATCGAGCTGGGCGGCCAGATCGACGCCGACCAGACCGAGCACCTGAAGCGCCGCGGCGCGCGGCTGGTGTCGTATTGCTGCGGCTTCGAGTACGTGCACGCGATGGAGTCGATGCTGTTCGGCAAGCCGCTGTGGGGGCGCAACCTGTTCATCAACCAGCGCTACGACGACATCTGGATGGTTCCGCAGGTGGCCCACATCAGCCAGCCGTACTTCGAGGTACTGCGCCGCGCCGAGGCGCGCGCCGTGCCCTTCGTCTGGAGCCCGGTGTTCCTCGAAGAACGCGCCCGAGCGCTGCCCGATGGCGGCGCCTACCAGCCGCGCAGCGGCCCGCGGCGGCTCAGCGTGATGGAGCCGAACATCAACGTGGTGAAGTTCTGCGTCTATCCCATCCTGATCGCCGAGCTGGCGTACCGCGCCCGGCCCGAGGCGATCGAACTGCTGCAGGTCACGAACGTGGAGCGCATGGCCAAGGACAGCATGGAGTTCATCACGCTGATGAACCAGCTCGACCTGGTGCGCCAGCACAAGGCGGTCTTCCTGGGCCGGCACGAAACCCCGGTGTTCCTGGCGCAGAACACCGACATCGTGGTCTCCCACCAGTGGGAGAACCCGCTCAACTACTTCTACCTCGAGACCTGCTGGCAAGGCTATCCGCTGGTACACAACGCGCACCTGTGCGCGGACCTGGGCTACTACTACGCAGAAAACGACGTGGCCGCAGGCAGTGCGCGTGTGATCGAGGCCATCGACGGGCACGACGCCCAGGCGCAGGCTTATCGCGAACGGCAGCGCGCGCTCATCGCGCGTTACCTGCCCGGCGATGCGGCGGCCACTCAGACCTACAACACGCTGCTGCAGGGTCTGATGCAGCGCCCTGCCCGCTAGACCCACGGAGCCCTCTCGCATGCTCGACCCGTCCGAACTCCGGCAGTTCTATCCCGTGATCGTGACACCGAGCCACGACGGCAAGTTCTTCCAGAACTACGTGGCGTCGCTGCTGAACTTCACCATCAGCGCCGAACGCGCCGGCATGAAGGTGCAAGTGCTGATGCACCAGGGCGAGAGCCTGGTCACGCGCGCGCGCAACAACTGCGTGGCCCAGTTCCTGGCCAACACGGAGTGGACCCACCTGTTCTGGATCGATGCGGACATCGGCTTCTCGGCCGATGCGGCGTTCCGGTTGCTGCTGTCGGGCTACGACATCGCCGCCGGCGTCTACCCACTGAAGCGCGAGAACTGGCCGCAAGATGGTGTGGCGGCAGGCACCACACAGCAGCAGTTCGAGGCCGCCTTCACGCGCTACACGGTCAATGCCACGGCGGAAGAAGGCGCGACGCAGATCGAGCTTGAGGTGCAGCCCGACGGCTTCATGAAGATGGCCGAGGCACCCACGGGCTTCATGGTGATCCGGCGCGGCGTATTCGAACGGCTCATGGCTGCCTACCCTGACCTGCAGTATGTGCCCGACAGCATCGGCGAGGCCGACCGCGGGCTGCACTACCGCTTCTTCGATGTGATGGTCGACCCGGTCACGCGGCGCTACCTGTCGGAAGACTACGGTTTCTGCCGGCTGTGGTCGGGCCTGGGCGAGTCGATCTACATCGATGTCAATTCGAACCTGACCCACCAGGGCGCCAAGCTGTACCGGGGGGACTTCGCGCAGTCGCTGCAGGCGTCGCTGCCCTACGCGGTCGGCGCTCCCGCTGGAATGACGATGGTGCTGAAGGGCCAGGAGCACCTCAAGTCCAACCCGCCGCACGGCTGACACCACCACCGAACGACCGCCCATGAAAAAGCCCCGCCGAAGCGGGGCTTTTTCATGAGCCCGGCGAACCGATCGTTCGATCGATTGCCGGCTGCTGCGACCTTCAGGCCGCGACCGTGTCCGCCACGCCCTTGTAGTCTTCGATCTTGTCGAAGTTCAGGTACTGGTAGATCTGGCTGCTCGATGCATCGAGCACGCCCGTCGCAGCCATGTACTCCTCGCGGGTCGGGATGCGGCCCAGGCGCGAGCAGATGGCGGCCAGTTCGGCCGAGCCCAGGTACACGTTCGTGTTCTTGCCCAGGCGGTTCGGGAAGTTGCGGGTGCTGGTCGACATCACCGTCGCGCCTTCGCGCACCTGTGCCTGGTTGCCCATGCACAGCGAGCAGCCCGGCATTTCGGTGCGAGCGCCGGCGTTACCGAACACACCGTAATGGCCTTCTTCGGTGAGTTGCTGCGCATCCATCTTGGTCGGCGGTGCGATCCACAGCTTGACCGGGATGTCGCGCTTGCCTTCGAGCAGCTTCGATGCGGCGCGGAAGTGACCGATGTTGGTCATGCACGAACCGATGAACACTTCGTCGATCACGGCGCCGGCCACGTCGCTCAGCGTCTTCACGTCGTCGGGGTCGTTCGGGCAGGCCACGATGGGTTCGTGGATCTCGGCCAGGTCGATCTCGATCACGGCGGCGTATTCGGCGTCGGCGTCACCCTTGAGCAATTGCGGGTCCTTGAGCCAGGCTTCCTGCGCGGCGATGCGGCGTGCCAGCGTGCGGGCGTCGGCGTAGCCTTCGGCAATCATCCACTTCATCAGCGTGATGTTGCTGTTGATGTACTCCTGGATCGGTTCCTTGTTCAGGTGCACCGTGCAGCCGGCGGCCGAGCGTTCGGCCGAGGCGTCGCTCAGTTCGAAGGCTTGCTCCACCTTCAGGTCGGGCAGGCCTTCGATTTCGAGGATGCGGCCCGAGAAGATGTTCTTCTTGCCTTGCTTGGCCACGGTCAGCAGGCCCGACTTGATGGCGTACAGCGGAATGGCGTTGACCAGGTCACGCAGCGTGACGCCGGGCTGCATCTTGCCCTTGAAGCGCACGAGCACCGACTCGGGCATGTCCAGCGGCATCACGCCGGTGGCGGCTGCGAAGGCCACGAGGCCGGAGCCCGCGGGGAAGCTGATGCCGATGGGGAAGCGGGTGTGGCTGTCGCCGCCCGTGCCCACGGTGTCGGGCGTCAACAGGCGGTTGAGCCAGCTGTGGATCACGCCGTCGCCCGGACGCAGCGACACGCCGCCGCGGTTGGCCATGAACTCGGGGAGTTCGTGGTGCATCTTGACGTCGACCTTCTTCGGGTACGCCGCTGTGTGGCAGAACGACTGCATGACGAGGTCGGCCGAGAAGCCCAGGCAGGCCAGGTCCTTCAGCTCGTCGCGGGTCATCGGGCCGGTGGTGTCCTGCGAGCCGACCGAGGTCATCTTGGGTTCGCAGTACGTGCCCGGGCGCACGCCCGTGCCTTCGGGCAGGCCGCAGGCGCGGCCGACCATCTTCTGTGCGAGCGAGAAGCCCTTCTTGGTGTCGACCGGGCTGGTCGGCAGGCGGAACAGCGTCGAGACCGGCAGGCCCAGTGCTTCGCGCGCCTTGGTCGTGAGGCCGCGGCCGATGATCAGCGGAATGCGGCCGCCGGCGCGCACTTCGTCGAACAGCACGTCGCTCTTGACGGTGAACTCGGCAATGACCTTGCCGTCCTTCAGCGCCTTGCCTTCGTAGGGACGCAGCTCGACCACGTCGCCCATGTTCATCTGCGTCACGTCGAGCTCGATGGGCAGTGCGCCCGAGTCTTCCATCGTGTTGTAGAAGATGGGAGCGATCTTGCCGCCGAGGCAGACGCCGCCGAAACGCTTGTTCGGCACGAAGGGAATGTCTTCGCCGGTGAACCACAGCACCGAGTTGGTGGCGCTCTTGCGCGACGAACCCGTGCCGACCACGTCGCCGGCGTAGGCCACGAGGTGGCCGCGCGCGCGCAGGTCTTCGATGAACTTCACCGGGCCGCGCTTGCCGTCCTCTTCAGGAACGATGCCGGGGCGGGCGTTCTTGTGCATCGCCAGGGCGTGCATCGGAATGTCGGGACGCGTCGTCGCATCGGGTGCGGGCGACAGGTCGTCGGTGTTGATTTCGCCAGCCACCTTGAAGATGCTGACGGTGATGCTTTGCGGCACTTCCGGGCGGCTGGTGAACCACTCGGCATCGGCCCAGCTTTGCAGCACGCCCTTGGCGTGGGCGTTGCCCTTGTCGGCCTTTTCCTTGACGTCGTGGAACTGGTCGAACATCAGCAGGGTTTTCTTCAGGCCTTCGGCCGCCACGGCGCCGACTTCGGCGTCATCCAGCAGGTCGATCATGGGGCTGATGTTGTAGCCGCCGAGCATGGTGCCGAGCAGTTCAGTGGCGCGGGCGCGCGTGATGAACGCGTTCTTCTCGGTGCCGTGGGCCACGGCCGCGAGGTAGCTCGCCTTGACCTTGGCGGCGTCATCGACGCCGGCGGGCACACGGTAGGTGAGCAGGTCCAGCAGGAAGGCGCCGTCCTTGGCATTCGCGCTCTTCAGGAGCTCGATCGCTTCGGCGGTCTGCTTCGCGCTCAGGGGCAGCGGCGGGATACCGAGCGCGGCGCGTTCGGCAACATGATCAACGTAGGCTTGCAACATCTTCTTTTCTCCGGAAACTAGGCTATCGGGCGTGCGGAACGGTCTCGAGCGGCCAAGCAAGAGCCGCGCCGCACCCCGGGTTCGGTGCTCTTCTTACTTCTTGGCTGCGTCGGCACCTTCGAAAAGGGCCTTCGGGGGTTCTTCTTCATCTCGTCGGCGAAGGCGACCTGGGCAGCGGTCTGGCATTCGTCGGCGATGCGCAGGCCGGCCTTCTGGTTCATCAGCATCGACTTGTTGCCGAGCTGGAGCCACATGGCGCCGGCACGCGGGTCTTCGAGGCGGATGGCGCCGGTGCGGCTTTCGACCGGGTGCATGCGGTACTTCAGGCCCTTGGTGGTCACGTTGAAGAAGCCGGGCTTCTTCTCGTCGGGCGTGACGGTGACGTCGGCGCCCAGTTCGCACTGGGCCTTGCCGGTGGACACGCGCTGTGCGACAGCCAGGTCGGCGTCATTCAGAACGACATCGGTGTCGGTGTTGATCGGCGTCACTTCTTCCACGGCCTTGGCGGCCTTGCGGGTCACCTGGCGCTTCGGCGGGGCCTTCTTGGCTTCGGCCTTGGCGGCGGCCGGCTTGGTGGCAGTGGCGTTCTGCGCCACGGCGGCCAACGGCAGGGCCAGTGCAACGGCGGCGATCAGTGCAATTTTCTTCATGTGCGGGGTTCCTTCAGGCTGATTCAGTGGGTTTCAGGAGACCGCGATGCAAACCAGGCTTTCGCCTCGGGGGGCAACGCGCGCCCTGTTGCGTGGGCGCGCGTCAGGACCTGCCAGAAGTGGCGGTAGCTCGCGCGGTCGTGCAATGTGCCATCAATTTGTGTCGGTGCCCAATCCGCGTCTGCGGCTTTTGTAATGATTTTTGTGGCAATTTGAATCTGCGCCTCGTCGGGCGCGAAGGCCTCGAGGATCGGACGGATCTGGTTCGGGTGGATGCTCCACATGCGCGTGTAGCCGAATTCGGTGGCCGCCTTGCGGGCCGCGGTGCGCATTGCGTCCATGTCGTTGAACTCGGTGACCACGCAATGCGAGGGCACCTTGCCGTAGGCATGCGCGGCCGAGGCCAGTGCCAGCTTGGCACGCACGACCAGCGGATGGCTGAACTGCCCCGCCGCGCCCATGCCGTCGGCGGGAATGGCGCCGGCATGCGCCGACACGAAATCCATGAGGCCGAAGCTCAGCGATTGCACGCGCGGATGCGCGGCGATCTCGAAGGCGTTGTGCACCGCCAGCGGCGATTCGATGAGCACGTGCAGCGGCAGCGTGGCGGCATCGGCGGCGTCGAGCGCGGCAACAGCCTGAAACACATCGGCCACGGATTCGACCTTGGGCACCATCAGGTGGCTCAGCCGATGGCCGGCGCGTCCGGCGATGGTGATCACGTCGCCGGCAAAGGCGGGATGGTCGACCGGGTGCACGCGCACACCGACGCGCATGCCGGGCTTCGCGGCCAGCGCGAGCTCGGTGACGAGCGCGGCATGCTCGGCCTCGCCGCCGACCGGGGCGCCGTCTTCGCAGTCGAGGGTGACGTCGAACACACAGGCGCCGAACTCGTCGGCCATCTCGGCCTGGAGCGCGAGGCTCTTCTTCATGCGGGCTTCGACGCCGCTGTAGTGGTCGCACACCGGCAGGGTCACGGCGCCGGCCTGTGCGCCGAGCAGCACGTCCGCGGGATGGGCGGCGGTGGCGGTCTGGGTGGTCATGCGTCTTTTTTCTTGTGCGCCACGATGAACATGCGCGGGAAAGCGAGCAGGCGCTTGCCGTCGGTGCGCACCGGATAGGCCTCGTCCACCCGGCGTTCGTATTCGGCCAGATAGCTCGCCTGCAGGTCGGGCGGCAGCCGGTCGACGAAAGGCTTCAGCCCGGTGCTGCGCACCCATTCGACGATGGCCGCGGCATCTGCCATCGGGTGCTGGTAAATGGTGTGCCAGACATCCACATGGGCCGCACGTGCGGCCAGCAGGTCGTAGTAACCGCCGAGCGGCAGCAGCAGGGTGCGCAGCTTGTCGGCGTCGCCGATGGGCTCGGCCCAGGGCGCTTCGGCCGCCACCGCCCGCATCAGGCGGTGCGTGGGCTCCTGGCGGTTGTCGGGCATCTGGACGGCGAGCACGCCGCCCGGGGCCAGCGCGTCGAACAGGCGGGGGATCAGCGTCTCGTGATCCGGCACCCATTGCAGGGACGCGTTGGCATAAATGAGATCGGGCGCTTCTTGTTCACGCGGCGCCCAGGTCGCGATGTCGCTCAGCTCGAAGCGCGCCGCCGGCAGGCGCTCGCGCGCGCTGACCAGCATGGCTTCGGAGTTGTCGGTGCCCGTGACTTGCGCCGTGGGGAACCGATGTGCCAGCAGCTCGGTGGAATTGCCCGGTCCGCATCCGAGGTCGACCACATGGGCGGCCTCGGCAAGCGGGACCCGCGCCAGGAGTTCCTGTGCGGGCCGGGTGCGCTCGTCCTCGTAGCGACGATAGAGCGCGGGGTTCCAGTCGAGCATGCGGGCGGGTTGGCTTGACTTACAGCAGGTGGGCGACGCCGGCGCGTTCGCCTTCGAGCTCTTCGAGCGTCTTGTTGATGCGTTCCTGGCTGAATGCGTCGATCTCGAGGCCTTCGACCAGCTTGTATTCACCGTTTTCGCAGGTGACCGGGAAGCCGAACATCACGTCCTTCGGAATGCCGTACTGGCCGTCCGACGGGATGCCCATCGTGACCCACTTGCCGTTGGTGCCCAGGGCCCAGTCGCGCATGTGGTCGATGGCGGCGTTGGCGGCCGAAGCAGCCGACGACAGGCCGCGTGCTTCGATGATGGCCGCGCCGCGCTTGCCGACGGTCGGCAGGAAGGTGTTGGCGTTCCATTCCTGGTCGTTGATCATCTTGGCGACGCTTTCGCCGTTGATGGTCGCAAAGCGGTAGTCGGCGTACATCGTGGGCGAGTGGTTGCCCCAGACGGTGAGCTTCTCGATGTCGGCCACGGCCTTGCCGGTCTTGGCGGCGATCTGGCTGGCAGCGCGGTTGTGGTCCAGGCGCAGCATGGCGGTGAAGTTCTTGCGCGGCAGGTCCGGTGCCGACTTCATGGCGATGTAGGCGTTGGTGTTGGCGGGGTTGCCGACGACCAGCACCTTCACGTTGCGCGAGGCGACGGCGTTCAGCGCCTTGCCTTGTGCCGTGAAGATGGCGCCGTTGACTGCCAGCAGCTCGGCACGTTCCATGCCGGGGCCGCGGGGGCGCGAACCGACCAGCAGGGCGTAGTCGGCGTCCTTGAAGGCGGTCATCGGGTCGCCGTGGGCTTCCATGCCGGCCAGCAGCGGGAAGGCGCAGTCGTCGAGCTCCATCATCACGCCCTTGAGCGCCTTCTGGGCCTTCTCGTCGGGGATTTCGAGCAGTTGCAGGATGACCGGCTGGTCTTTGCCGAGCATTTCGCCGGAAGCGATACGGAACAACAGGGCATAACCGATTTGACCGGCGGCACCGGTAACGGCAACGCGGACAGGCTTTTTGCTCATGGGAAGACTCCAGAAGGTAGTGAAACGGGGCTGCGCTCTCGTGGGGCGCCAGCGGTCCTGCGGGGGGAAGCTTTCCCGCGGCGCGGGACCGGGCCACATTTTAAGCCGAATCGACAAAGGCCGTCTTATGTCTTATATAAGATATCCTCTGGGGGTCCGCCACGGCGCACCCCACCGCTGCCATGAACACGCCCTCCACCCTCGACGAGCCCACGACGCCGTCCTTCAGTCCGCTCTACCAGCAGATCAAGACCCTGATCCTGCAGAGCCTGCAGGCCGGCGAGTGGAAGCCGGGCGAACCCATCCCCAGCGAGATGGACCTGGCGGTGCGTTACCGCGTGAGCCAGGGCACGGTGCGCAAGGCGATCGACGAGCTGTCGGCCGAAAACCTGGTGGTACGCCGCCAGGGCAAGGGCACCTTCGTCGCCACGCATGCCGAGCAGCATGTGCAGTACCGATTTCTGAAGCTGGTGCCCGACGCCGGCAGCCCGAGCGCCGAAGGCCCGGCCGAGCGCACCATCGTCGACTGCAAGCGCCTGCGCGCCTCGGCCGACGTGGCGCGCGCACTGAGCCTGCGCACCGGCGACGCCGTGCTGCAGGTGCGCCGCGTGCTCGCCTACGCGGGCGTGCCGACCATCCTCGAAGACCTCTGGCTGCCCGGCGCGCCCTTCAAGGGCCTCACGGCCGACCGGCTGCGCGCCTGGCCCGGCCCGATGTACGCCATGTTCGAAACCGAATTCGGCGTGCGCATGGTGCGCGCCGAAGAAAAGATCCGCGCCGTGCTGCCCGATGCCGAACAGGCCCAGCTGCTCGACGTGCCGCTGCAGATGCCGCTCTTGAGCGTGGAGCGCGTGGCGCACACGTACCACGACATGCCGATGGAACTGCGACGCGGCCTGTACCGCACCGACACCCACCATTACCGCAACCAGCTGGGCTGACCCGATGGCGCCGAAGAACCTCGCCCGCGCGGGCACAAACGCGCACACTCAGCCCGCGCAATGCAAGCTCAATCCCCGAGCATCCGACTGCCGCAGTGCGTTGACTCCTGTGCGTCCGATGCGCGATGGTGCATTGCAATAGAATTTTGCGTTGTTTGCATTCCGCAGAAGAAACAAAAGCGTTCGCTCTCAGAACAAGCCAACAAGTCACAAAGCCACGAAAGCCATCTCCCTATGACAGAGCTTGCAACTCCCCCCCGGCCGCCGCGTCGCGAATTCCGGAACATCAATGCCTTCACCGATCTCACGACCTATCGGCTGCCGCCGGCCGGCATCGTGTCGATCCTGCACCGCGTGAGCGGCGTGATCATGTTCCTGCTGATGCCCTTCATCATCTGGATGTTCGACACCTCGCTGTCATCTGACTATTCGTTCGCGAAATTCAAGTCTGTTTTCAACATCGGCGTCGGCTTCGCTCCGGGATGGTTCTTCAAGCTCATCGCACTGGCGCTCATCTGGGCCTACCTGCACCACTTCATCGCCGGCCTGCGTCACCTCTGGATGGACGTGAGCCACGCCGCCGTGACCAAGGAGTTCGGCCACACCTCCGCCCTCTTCACGCTGGGCGCGAGCATCATCCTCACGCTGGCGCTCGGCGCCAAGCTGTTCGGCCTGTACTGAGAAGGAGCCCCCCATGTCTGTGAATTACGGCTCCAAGCGCATCGTCGTCGGCGCGCACTACGGTCTGCGCGACTGGCTCAGCCAACGCATCACCGGCGCCCTGATGGCGCTCTTCACGATCATCCTGCTCGCGCAGGTGGTCTTCTCGCGCGGCCCCATCGGCTACGACCTGTGGGCCGGCATCTTCGCCGCACAGTGGATGAAGGTGCTCACCTTCTCCGTGATCGTTGCCCTGCTCTATCACGTGTGGGTCGGCATGCGCGACGTGTGGATGGACTATGTCCAGCCCGTCGCCATCCGTCTCGTGCTGCAAGTTTTCACCATCGTCTGGCTTGTCGGTTGTGCGGGTTGGGCTATTCAAGTGCTTTGGAAGATCTGACCCACCATGACCTACACAAAAGAAAACATCACCAAGCGCAAGTTCGACGTCGTGATCGTCGGTGCCGGCGGCTCCGGCATGCGCGCCTCGCTGCAACTCGCCCGTGCCGGCCTCAACGTGGCCGTGCTCTCCAAGGTGTTCCCGACGCGTTCGCACACCGTCGCTGCCCAGGGCGGCGTGGGCGCCTCGCTCGGCAACATGAGCGAAGACAACTGGCACTACCACTTCTACGACACGATCAAGGGTTCCGACTGGCTCGGCGACCAGGACGCGATCGAGTTCATGTGCCGTGAAGCCCCGAAGGTCGTGTACGAGCTCGAACACTTCGGCATGCCCTTCGACCGCAACCCCGACGGCACGATCTACCAGCGTCCGTTCGGCGGCCACACGGCCAACTACGGTGAGAAGGCCGTGCAGCGCGCCTGCGCCGCGGCCGACCGCACCGGCCACGCGATGCTGCACACGCTCTATCAGAAGAACGTGGAAGCCCGCACCCAGTTCTTCGTCGAATGGATGGCGCTCGACCTCATCCGTGACGACGAAGGCGACGTGGTCGGCGTCACGGCCCTCGAAATGGAAACCGGCGACCTGCACATCCTGCAGGCCAAGACCGTGCTGCTGGCCACCGGCGGCGCAGGTCGCATCTTCGGTGCGTCCACCAACGCGTTCATCAACACCGGCGACGGCCTGGGCATGGCCGCGCGTTCGGGCATCCCGCTGCAGGACATGGAGTTCTGGCAGTTCCACCCCACCGGCGTGGCCGGCGCGGGCGTGCTGCTGACCGAAGGCTGCCGCGGTGAAGGCGCCATCTTGCTGAACAGCAACGGCGAACGCTTCATGGAGCGCTATGCGCCCACCCTGAAGGACCTGGCACCGCGCGACTTTGTCTCGCGCTCGATGGACCAGGAAATCAAGGAAGGCCGTGGCTGTGGTCCCAACAAGGACTACATCCACATGAAGCTGGACCACCTGGGCGCCGACACCATCCACAAGCGGCTGCCGTCGGTCTACGAGATCGGCATCAACTTCGCCAACGTCGACGTCACCAAGGAACCGATTCCTGTGGTGCCCACCATCCACTACCAGATGGGCGGCATTCCGACGAACATCAACGGCCAGGTCGTCATCCAGAAGGGTGAAGACAACAGCGCCATCGTGAACGGCCTCTACGCCGTGGGCGAATGCTCCTGCGTGAGCGTGCACGGCGCGAACCGCCTGGGCACGAACTCGCTGCTCGACCTGCTGGTGTTCGGCCGTGCGGCCGGCAACCACATCGTCGAGTTCAACGACAAGCTCAAGGAACACAAGGAACTGCCCAAGGATGCGGCCGACCGCACGCTGCAGCGCCTGAACGAACTCGAAGCCGCCACCGGCGGCGAGTACGCGCAAGACGTGGCTGGCGAGATCCGCGCCGTCATGCAGCAGCATGCCGCCGTGTTCCGCAAGCAGGCCTCGATGGACGAAGGCGTGGTCAAGATCGCCGCCGTGCGCGAACGCGTCAAGAGCATCGGCCTGAAGGACAAGTCCAAGGTGTTCAACACCGCCCGCATCGAAGCGCTGGAAGTCGACAACCTGATCGAAGTGGCGCAGGCCACCATGGTCTCGGCCGCCGCCCGCAAGGAATGCCGCGGCGCCCACACGGTGGAAGACTACGAGCGTCCCGCGGACGACCCGGTCGCACCGCTGGGCCGCGACGACGCCAACTGGATGAAGCACACGCTCTGGTACAGCGCGGACAACCGCCTCTCGTACAAGCCCGTCAAGCTGCAGCCGCTGACGGTGGCATCCGTGCCACCCAAGGTCCGCACGTTCTAAGAATATTTACAAGGTCCATACGATGAAGCGCACATTCCAGATCTACCGCTACGACCCGGACAAGGACGCCAAGCCCTACATGCAGACGATCGAGGTCGAACTCGACGGCCACGAACGCATGCTGCTGGACGCCCTGATGAAGCTCAAGGCGCAGGATCCCACGCTGTCGTTCCGCCGCTCGTGCCGCGAAGGCGTCTGCGGCTCCGACGCGATGAACATCAACGGCAAGAACGGTCTGGCCTGCCTGACCAACATGAACACGCTCAAGGGCACCGTCGTGCTCAAGCCGCTGCCGGGCCTGCCCGTCATCCGCGACCTGATCGTCGACATGACCCAGTTCTTCAAGCAGTACAACTCGATCAAGCCGTACCTGCAGAACGACACCGTGCCGCCCGAAAAGGAACGCCTGCAGTCGCCCGAAGAGCGTGAAGAGCTCGACGGCCTGTACGAGTGCATCCTGTGCGCGAGCTGCTCCACAAGCTGCCCGAGCTTCTGGTGGAACCCCGACAAGTTCGTGGGCCCGGCCGGCTTGCTGCAGGCCTACCGCTTCATCGCCGACAGCCGCGACGAAGCCACCGCCGAACGCCTGGACAACCTGGAAGACCCGTACCGCCTGTTCCGCTGCCACACGATCATGAACTGCGTCGACGTGTGCCCGAAGAACCTGAACCCCACCAAGGCCATCGGCAAGATCAAGGAACTGATGGTGCGTCGCGCCATCTGACCTTTTTTCAAGACACCACCATGCAAACCGCCGACGAACTCCAGCAGCCGCTCAGCGAACGTGCGCTGAGCAAACTGAAATGGCGTTGCCGGCGCGGCCTGCTCGAGAACGACCTGTTCATCGCCCGCTTCTTCGAGCGGCACGAATCCCACATGACCAACGGTCAGGCGGGAGCGATGGAGACATTGATGGACCTGTCGGACAACGACCTCCTGGACCTTTTGCTGCGCAGAAAGGAGCCCGAGCCCGAATGGGCCGGCGCCGAGGTGGTCGCATTGCTGCATCTGATGCGTACCGATGGCGCGCAGCGTCCCGCAATCTCTCCTTCGTCCTGAATCCTCCTCTGAAAGTAAACCGAAATGAAAGCATCCGATACCAAGGCCACGCTGTCGTTCAGCAATGGCGGCGACAACGTCGAACTGCCGATCTACAAGGGCACCATCGGCCCTGACGTGATCGACATCCGCAAGCTGTATGCACAGACCGGCATGTTCACGTACGACCCGGGCTTCATGTCGACCGCCGCCTGCCAGTCGGCCATCACCTACATCGACGGTGACAAGGGCGAGCTGCTGTACCGCGGCTACCCCATCGAGCAGCTCGCGACCAACTGCGACTTCATGGAGACCTGCCACCTGCTGCTGTACGGTGAACTGCCGGACGCAGGCAAGAAGGCCAGCTTCACCAAGCTCGTGACGAACCACACGATGGTCAACGAGCAGATGCAATTCTTCCTGCGCGGCTTCCGCCGTGATGCCCACCCGATGGCCATCATGACCGGCCTCGTGGGCGCGTTGTCGGCCTTCTATCACGACAGCACGGACATCAACAATCCCGAGCACCGCGAGATCGCCGCGATCCGCCTGATCGCGAAGATGCCCACGCTCGTGGCCATGGCCTACAAGTACACCGTCGGCCAGCCGTACATGTACCCGAAGAACGAACTCAGCTATGCAGGCAACTTCCTGCACATGATGTTCGCCACGCCGTGCGAAGAGTACAAGGTGAACCCGGTGCTCGAGCGCGCGCTCGACCGCATCTTCATCCTGCACGCAGACCACGAGCAGAACGCCTCGACCTCGACCGTGCGCCTGTGCGGCTCGTCGGGCACCAACCCCTTCGCGGCCATTGCAGCCGGCGTGGCGTGCCTGTGGGGCCCGGCACACGGCGGCGCCAACGAAGCGGCGCTGAACATGCTGTACGACATCCAGCGCGAAGGCGGCGTGGAAAAGATCGGCGAGTTCATCAAGAAGGTCAAGGACAAGAACTCGAACGTCAAGCTGATGGGCTTCGGCCATCGCGTGTACAAGAACTACGACCCGCGCGCCAAGCTCATGCAGGAAACCTGCAACGAAGTGCTGACCGAGCTGGGCCTGGAAAACGACCCGCTGTTCAAGCTCGCCAAGGAGCTCGAAAAGATCGCCCTGGAAGACGAGTACTTCGTGTCGCGGAAGCTCTACCCGAACGTCGACTTCTACTCGGGCATCGTGCAACGCGCCATCGGCATCCCCGTGCCGCTGTTCACCGCGATCTTCGCGCTGGCCCGCACGGTCGGCTGGATCGCCCAGCTGAACGAAATGATCGGCGACCCCGAGTACAAGATCGGCCGCCCGCGCCAGCTGTTCGAAGGCTCGCCCAAGCGTGACGTGAAGCCGATCTCGGCCCGCTGATCGACTGCGGAACCTTCGCTCCCTGAAAAGCTGCCTCCGGGCAGCTTTTTTATTGCCCGTTCGGCATGCCCCTCCTCGCAGGCCGGCAGCAAGGCCATCGTGCATCGCGATGGCAATGGCTTTAAAACAGGAAGAAAATAGCCAACTCATCGCCAAACGCGATGCCCAAGCCCCCCATGAGCACCTCCGAACGCAACTTCGCCCGCCGCATCGACCTCACGTCGTTGCAGCTGTTCGTGGCCGTGTGCGAGCTGGGCAGCATCGGGCGCGCGGCGGAGCGCGAGTTCATCGCGGCCTCGGCCGTCAGCAAGCGGTTGTCCGACCTGGAAGCCACGCTCGGCACCGCCCTGCTCTACCGCCATGCGCGCGGCGTCGACCTCACGCCGGCCGGCGAAAGCCTGCTGCACCACGCCCGCTCTGTGCTCTACAGCCTCGAGAAAATGCAGGGCGAGCTCAGCGAATACGCCGACGGCGTGCGCGGCCATGTGCGGGTGCACGCCAACATCTCGGCCATCGTGCAGTTCCTGCCGGAAGACCTGGGCGTGTTCTCGCGCGCGCACGAGGCCATCAAGATCGACCTCGAGGAGCACCTGAGCAGCGAGGTGATCCGCGCGGTGCAGGAAGGCGCGGCCGACCTCGGCGTGTGCCACGTGGCCGGCGGCGCGGGCGAACTGCAGAGCCTTTCCTACCGGCACGACCGCCTCGCGCTGATCGTTCCCGAGGGACACGCGCTGGCCGCGCAGGACGCGATCGATTTCATCGACTCGCTGGCCTTCGACCACGTGGGCCTGCACACCAACAGCTCGATCTACGTGGCGATGCACGAAGCCGCATTGAGCGCCGGCCGCAGCGTGAAACTGCGCATCCACGTCACGGGCCTGGACGCCATGTGCCGGATGATCGACAACGGGCTGGGCATCGGCGTGATGCCGCAGCGCGCCTTCGAACTCATGCACAACGGCATCGGCCGCGGCCTCGTGAGCGTGACGCTCAACGACACCTGGGCGGCGCGCGAAATCCGGCTGGTGGCGCGCGACTTCTCCACCCTGCCGGTGGCAGCGCGCACGCTGGTGAACCACCTGCACGCGGCGGCCGATTCGGCCAACGCCACCGAACGACTCGCGGCCTAGACCGCGTCGACAGACAATCCATTTTCCCACGAAAGAAGAGACCGACATGGCACGCACGCTCTACGACAAGATCTGGGACGAACACGTCGTCCACACCGAGGAAGACGGCACCGCGATCCTCTACATCGACCGCCACCTGGTGCACGAAGTGACCAGCCCGCAGGCCTTCGAAGGCCTGCGCGAAGCCGGCCGCAAGCTGTGGCGCATCAGCTCGGTGGTGGCCACGGCCGACCACAACACGCCGACCACCGGCTGGGAGCGCGGCTACGAAGGCATCGCCGATCCGACCAGCAAGGAGCAGGTCACGACGCTGGACAAGAACATCGCCGAATTCGGCGCCGCCGCGTTCTTCCCGTTCCTGAGCAAGCGCCAGGGCATCGTGCACGTGATCGGCCCGGAAAGCGGCGCGACGCTGCCGGGCATGACGGTCGTCTGCGGCGACTCGCACACCTCCACGCACGGCGCGTTCGGCGCGCTCGCGCACGGCATCGGCACCAGCGAGGTCGAGCACGTGATGGCCACGCAGACGCTGTTGGGCAAGAAGGCCAAGAACATGCTCGTGAAGGTCGAAGGCAAGCTGCCCTTGGGCTGCACGGCCAAGGACATCGTGCTGGCCATCATCGGCAAGATCGGCACCGCCGGTGGCACGGGCTACACCATCGAATTCGCCGGCTCGGCGATTCGCGACCTGAGCATGGAAGGCCGCATGACGGTCTGCAACATGGCCATCGAGGCCGGCGCGCGCGCCGGGCTGGTGGCGGTCGACGAGAAGACCATCACCTACGTGAAGGGCCGCCCGCTCGCGCCCACAGGCGTTGAATGGGACCAGGCCGTGGGCTACTGGCGCACGCTGCAGTCCGACCCCGGCGCGGCCTTCGACGCCGTGGTCGAGCTCGACGCTGCGCAGATCCCGCCGCAGGTGACCTGGGGCACCTCGCCCGAGATGGTGGTCGACATCAACGGCCGCGTGCCCGATCCCGACAAGGAAAAGGACGCCAGCAAGCGCGGCGCCATCGAGCGCGCGCTGGTCTACATGGGCCTGGAGCCCAACAAAGCGATGAACGACATCTTCATCGACAAGGTGTTCATCGGTTCGTGCACCAACAGCCGCATCGAAGACATGCGCGAAGCCGCCGCCGTGGTGAAGAAGCTCGGCCAGAAGGTCGCAAAGAACGTGAAGCTCGCGATGGTCGTGCCCGGCTCGGGCGTGGTGAAGGAACAGGCCGAACGCGAAGGCCTCGACCTGATCTTCAAGGCCGCGGGCTTCGAATGGCGCGAGCCCGGCTGCTCGATGTGCCTGGCAATGAACGCCGACCGCCTGGAGCCCGGCGAGCGCTGCGCATCGACCTCGAACCGCAACTTCGAAGGCCGCCAGGGCGCCGGTGGCCGCACCCACCTCGTGAGCCCGGCGATGGCCGCCGCTGCCGCCGTGCACGGCCACTTCGTCGACGTGCGCACCTTCGCCTGATCTGGAGACATCACATGCAGAAATTCACCGTGCACAAGGGCCTCGTGGCCCCCATGGACCGCGAGAACGTCGACACCGACGCGATCATTCCCAAGCAGTTCCTCAAGTCGATCAAGAAGACCGGCTTCGGCGTGAACCTGTTCGACGAGTGGCGCTATCTGGACGCCGGCTTTCCGGGCCAGGACCCGGCCAGCCGCAAGCCGAACCCCGACTTCGTGCTGAACCAGCCGCGCTACGCAGGCGCCTCGGTGCTGCTGGCGCGCAAGAACTTCGGCTGCGGCTCGTCGCGCGAACATGCGCCGTGGGCGCTCGACCAGTACGGCTTTCGCGCGATCATTGCGCCGAGCTACGCCGACATCTTCTTCAACAACAGCTTCAAGAACGGCCTGCTGCCGATCGTGCTGAGCGAAGCGCAGGTTGCGCAGCTGTTCGACGAAGCGTTGGCCTTCCCCGGCTACGCGCTGACCATCGACCTGGAGCGCCAGGTGGTCGTGAAGCCGGACGGCGGCGAACTCTCGTTCGACGTGCAGGCCTTCCGCAAGTACTGCCTGATCAACGGGCTGGACGACATCGGCCTGACGCTGCGCCACAAGGACAAGATCAAGGCCTTCGAGACCGAGCGCCTGGCGCAGAAGCCCTGGCTCGCGCACACGATGATCTCGTGAGCGTTCACCGCATTTCCGTTTTCAAAAAACCTCAGACCAACTTATGAAAATCGCAGTTCTCCCGGGTGACGGCATCGGCACCGAAATCGTGGCGGAAGCCGTCAGGGTGCTCGAAGTCCTCGACCTGAAGTTCGAGATGGAGTCGGCGCTCGTCGGCGGTGCGGCCTACGAGGCGCACGGTCATCCGCTGCCGGAGTCGACGCTCGCGCTCGCGAAGGCATCCGACGCGGTGCTGTTCGGCGCCGTCGGCGACTGGAAGTACGACAAGCTCGACCGCCCGCTGCGTCCCGAGCAGGCCATCCTGGGGCTGCGCAAGAACCTGGGCCTGTTCGCGAACTTCCGTCCGGCCATCTGCTACGAGCAGCTGGTGGACGCCTCGAGCCTGAAGCCCGAGCTGATCGCGGGCCTGGACATCCTCATCATCCGCGAGCTGACCGGCGACATCTACTTCGGCCAGCCGCGCGGCCGCCGCATCGCCACCGACGGTCACTTCCCGGGCGCTGAAGAAGCCTTCGACACGATGCGCTACTCGCGCCCCGAGGTCGAGCGCATCGCCCGCGTGGCCTTCGAGGCCGCTCGCAAGCGCAGCAAGCGCGTGACCAGCGTGGACAAGGCCAACGTGCTCGAGACCTTCCAGTTCTGGAAGGACATCGTGACCGAGGTCGGCAAGGAATATCCGGACGTCGAACTCGACCACATGTACGTCGACAACGCGGCCATGCAGCTCGTGAAGGCGCCCAAGAAGTTCGACGTGGTCGTCACCGGCAACATGTTCGGCGACATCCTCTCGGACGAGGCCGCGATGCTCACCGGCTCCATCGGCATGCTGCCCTCGGCCTCGCTCAATGCGAGCAACCAGGGCCTGTACGAACCGAGCCACGGCAGCGCGCCAGACATTGCCGGCAAAGGGGTTGCCAATCCTTTGGCTACAATCCTGTCCGCTGCCATGATGCTCCGCTTCTCCCTGAACCAACCCGAAGCTGCCGACCGAATCGAGTCGGCGGTCAAGCACGTGCTTGCCTCCGGGCTGCGCACGGGCGACATCTGGTCCGAAGGCACGAAGCGCGTCGGCACCCGCGAAATGGGCGACGCGGTCGTAGCAGCCATCACCAAAAAGACGATTACCGGCTAACCGCAGCCCGCTTCGTCACGCCCTCCCCCGGCCGACGAGTCGGGGGCAAAAAAGACTGATTTTTTCTTTCTTCACTAAGGGCAAACTGAAATGGCGAACGCATCCAAGCAACCTCTGGTCGGCCTTGTAGGCTGGCGTGGCATGGTCGGCTCGGTCCTCATGGACCGCATGCAGGCCGAAGGCGACTTCGGCCTCATCGAGCCGGTCTTCTTCTCGACCTCCAACGCCGGCGGCAAGGCCCCGGCGATGGCCAAGAACGAAACCGCGTTGAAGGATGCGAACGACATCGAGGCACTGAAGAAGTGCGACATCGTCATCACCTGCCAGGGCGGCGACTACACCAGCGAGGTGTTCCCCAAGCTGCGCGCCGCCGGCTGGAACGGCCACTGGATCGACGCGGCCTCCACGCTGCGCATGAACGATGACGCGATCATCGTGCTCGACCCCGTCAACCTGCCCGTGATCCAGAACGCGCTCGCCAAGGGCGGCAAGAACTGGGTCGGCGGCAACTGCACCGTGAGCTGCATGCTCATGGGCGTGGGCGCCCTCTACAAGGCCGGCTTGGTCGAGTGGATGACCAGCATGACCTACCAGGCAGCCTCGGGCGGCGGCGCGCAGCACATGCGCGAGCTGCTGACCCAGTTCGGCACCCTGAACGCCGAAGTGCGCGCGCTGCTCGACGACCCGAAGTCGGCCATCCTCGAGATCGACCGCAAGGTGCTGCACAAGCAGCAGAACCTGAGCGCCTCCGAAATCGCCAACTTCGGCGCGCCGCTGGGCGGCTCGCTGATCCCCTGGATCGACAAGGACCTGGGCGACGGCATGTCCAAGGAAGAGTGGAAGGGCGGCGCCGAGACCAACAAGATCCTCGGCCAGGGCGCGGGCTTCGGTACCGCCGCCACGCCGGTGGACGGCTTCTGCGTGCGCATCGGCGCGATGCGTTGCCACAGCCAGGCGCTGACCTTCAAGCTGAAGAAGGACGTGCCGGTGGCCGACATCGAAGCGATGATCTCCGCCGACAACCCCTGGGCCAAGGTCGTGCCGAACACGCGCGAAGCCACGGTCAAGGACCTGACGCCTGTGGCCGTGACCGGCACCATGGACATCCCGGTCGGCCGCATCCGCAAGCTGGCAATGGGCCCCGAGTATGTCGGCGCCTTCACCATCGGCGACCAGCTGCTGTGGGGCGCCGCCGAACCGCTGCGCCGCATGCTGCGCATCCTGCTCGAAGCCTGATGCGGGCAGCTCAGGGCCTTGGAATACAAAAATGTTGCCGAAAGGCAACACTGGATGTCATCGGAAGTATGCGCGCACTGGGTAGATCAGGCGCATTGCCTTGTCAGTGCATGTTGATGATGCTAACGTCCTCTTACAAATTCAGGGCCTGAGCCGCCCCTATCAGCATGACAAGACATCTGTTGCCCGCGGCCCGCCCTTCGGCCGCCCGCCCCGCCCTGCCGTCAAATGGCTGGCGCCTTTCCATCCTGGGCGCTGCCGCCGCCCTGACGCTGGGGCTCGCCAGCCCTGACGCCAGCGCTTTCGCGCTCGGGCCGCTGCGGGTGCAGTCGGCACTGGGCGAACCCTTGCGCGCCGAGATCGATGTCACCGAAATGGCTGCCAATGAAGCGGAAGGCCTGAAGATCAACATCGCCACGGCCGAAGCCTTCAAGAACGCGGGCATCCCGTACAACGCGGCCCTGGGCGACGTGAAAGCCACGCTGCAACGCCGCGCCGGTGGCCAATACGTGGTGCGCCTGGCCGGCAACCGCCCGCTCAACGACCCCTTCATCGACCTGCTGCTCGAAGCCAATGGCGCCTCGGGCCGCATCGTGCGCGACTACACCGTGCTGCTCGATCCGCCGGCCACGCGCCAGGCGGCAGCCGCACCGGTCGCGCCCATCGCACCGCAGATCGCCACGCCGGTCGAGCGCCCCGCGCCGGCCCCGCGCGTGCGCCGCGAGCCTGCGCCCGCAGTTGCCGCAACGCCCGCACCCGCTGCGGCTGCGCCGGCCCCTGCTGCCGCACCGGCTCCTGCGCCGGCACGTGCCGCCGTCGCCGCGCCCAGTGGCGGCAGTGGCGAGCAAGTCACAACGCGCCGTGGCGACACCGCCGGCAAGATCGCCTCCGCTCACAAGCCCGCCGATGTGTCGCTCGACCAGATGCTGGTCGCACTGCTGAACGCCAACCCCGACGCCTTCGTCGGCGGCAACGTCAACCGGATGAAGGCCGGTGCCGTGCTCGACCTGCCGAACGCTGCCGCAGCGAGTGCCGTGCCAGCCGCCGACGCACGCCGCACGATCACCGCGCAAAGCCGCGACTTCGGCAGCTACCGCCAGCGCCTCGCCGAAAACGCCCCGACCACCAACGTGGCCGCCGCGAGCCGCCAGGCCTCGGGCAAGCTGCAGGCCAGCGTGGAAGACCGCAACGCCGCCGCCAGCGCACCCGACAAGCTCACGGTGTCGCAAGGCAACGCCGCCGCACGCGCCGCCGACGAAAAGGTCGCGCAGGCCCGCCAGGCGCAGGACAGCAGCAACCGCGTCGCCGAGCTTTCGAAGAACATCAACGAGCTGAACAAGCTCAAGGCCGGTGCCGGCACCGGCACCGGATCGTCCGCTGCCGCCACCGCGCCTGCAGCGCCGGCCACCACGCCCGGCATCGCCGTTCCCGCGCCGTTGACCGGCGCCACGACGCCGGCGGCCCCGGCTGCTCCTGCTCCTGTCGCTGCCCCCGCAGCCGCTGCCACCGCACCGGCAACGCCAGCTCCGGTCGCTGCACCAGCCGCTCCCGCTGCAACGCCCCCTGTCGCCGCGGCCTCTGCTGCTGCACCCGCCGCAGCAGCCGCACCGTCCGCCACCGACGCAGCCGCCCTCCCCGTGGCGGCCGCTGCCAGCGCCGCGGCCGCCGCTGCCCCCATCGTCGCGCCCAAGCCGGTGGTGAAGGCCTCGCCGCCACCGCCCCCGCCGGAGCGCAGCTTCCTCGACGAACTGCTCGACAACCCGCTGATGCTCGCGGGCGCCGCGCTGATCGCGCTGCTGATCGGCTTCCTGCTGTACCGCGTGCTGGGCCGCCGTCGCGAAGAGATGAGCGAAAGCGTGTTCCTCGAGAGCCGCATTCCCAAGGACTCGTTCTTCGGCGCCAGCGGCGGCGAATCGGTCGACACCAAGAACCGCGGCGACTCCACCGTGTCGTCGCTGTCGTACTCGCCGAGCCAGCTCGACGCGGGCGATGTCGACCCGGTCGCCGAAGCCGACGTGTACCTCGCCTACGGCCGCGATCTGCAGGCCGAGGAAATCCTGCGTGAAGCGCTGCGCCTGAACCCGGACCGCACCGCGATCCACCTCAAGCTGCTCGAGATCCACGCCAAGCGCCGCGACGTGCGCGCCTTCGACGGCCTGGCCACCGAAGTGCACAAGCTGACCAACGGCGCCGGCTCCGAATGGAACCGCGTGGTCGACATGGGCAAGGACCTCGATCCGGGCAATCCGCTGTACGAATCGGGCACGGGCACCGCGCGTGGCGCCAGCCAGGCCGAAACCGCCGCGTTCGCAGGCGCACTGGCAGCCGCGGCCAAGCCGGCTGTCGCAGCCGCAGCAGCCGTCGTGGCACCGCCGCCCCCGGCCGCACCGCCCGTCGCGTCGGCCCCGCCGGCCTTCATGCCCTCGGTCGCGCCGCTGGACTTCGACCTCGACCTGACCCAGCCGCCCGCACCGGCGCCTGCGCCGGTGGGTGCCAGCCTGCCGAAGTCGGTCTACGCGCCGACGGCCGCACCGGCCCCGCTGAGCAACGGCCATGCCGTGGCACCTGTCGACCTCGAGAACGATTTCGACACGGCCCCCGGCGCGCTGACCGCCCACACGCGCCCCTCGTCGCTGAACGACGCGGAGCACAACACCCGCCCAGCCATGCTGCGTGACACGCTGCCCGCTGATTCGGGCTTCATCGAGTTCGACATGAGCGCCCTCGCCGGCCTGCCGGCCCGCTCCGCCGTCGCTGAAGCTCCGCGCTCTGCGGCTGTGGCCACCTCGCCGTCCGCGCTGGACGACGACGGCGACGACAACCCGCACGCCGTGAAGCTCTCGCTGGCCCGCGAACTGCAGGCCATCGGCGACGTCGAAGGCGCGCGCTCGCTGGTCGAGGAAGTCGAAGCCGAAAGCGCTGGCGACCTCAAGTCGCAAGCCAAGCAACTGCTCGCCGAACTGCGCTGAGCCGGTTGCCGACTGCCCTTCTGATCGCTTCGTGAGGCTGGCACTCGGCATCCGCTACAACGGCCAGGCATACGAGGGCTGGCAGAGCCAGCGCTCGGGCCGCACGGTGCAGGACAAGCTCGAAGCAGCCCTCGCGAAGTTCGCCGGGCTGCCCGCCGGCAGCAGGGTCGGCACGCTGTGCGCCGGCCGCACCGACGCCGGCGTGCACGGGCTCATGCAGGTGGTGCACTTCGACACCGACATCGAGCGCGACCCCTTCTCCTGGATGCGCGGCACCAACCGCTACCTTCCCGACGACATCGCGGTGCAGTGGGCGCACCCGGTACCCGCCGAATTCCATTGCCGCGCCAGTGCCCTGGCGCGTCGCTACGTCTACGTGCTCTCGCAGTCGCCCGTGCGGCCCAGCCTCGATGCGGGCCGGGTCGGCTGGTCGATGTACCCGCTCGATGGCGATGCGATGCGCACCGCTGCGGCGCTGCTGGTGGGCCGTCACGACTTCAGCTCGTTCCGCGCCTCGGCCTGCCAGGCCCTCTCGCCGGTCAAGGACCTGCGGCGCCTCGAGATCACGCGCTTGGGCGACGGCGAACGCTGCCGCTGGCACTTCGAATTCGAGGCCGACGCCTTCCTGCACCACATGATCCGCAACCTGATGGGCAGCCTCGTGCGCATCGGCCGCGGCGACGAACGGCCTGAATGGATCACCGAGGTGCTCGAGGCGCGCAGCCGCAAGGTCGCGGCGCCCACCTTCTCCGCCGACGGCCTGTACTTCCTCGGCCCGTTGTACGACGCCAAGTGGGGTCTGCCGGCCGAGGCCACGTTCCAGGGCGACCGGGCTTCGTATGATGGCCCGCCATGACATCCCCCGCCTTCCTCGCCCCGCGCACCCGCATCAAGATCTGTGGCCTCACACGTGAGGCCGACGTGGACGCGGCGGTGGAAGCCGGCGCCGACGCGATCGGCTTCGTGCTCTATCCGAAGAGCCCGCGCGCCGTGAGCGTCGAGCGCGCCGCCGAACTGGCCTCGCGCCTGCCGCCCTTCATCACGCCCGTGCTGCTGTTCGTGAACGAGACTGCTACTGAAGTCATAGCATCGCTGGCCCGTGTGAAAGGCGCCATCGCGCAGTTCCACGGCGAAGAGACGCCCGAGCAATGTGAGGAAGCCACCGGTCCGGGGGCCTTTCGTTACATGCGCGCCGCCCGCATTCCGCTCGGTGCGGCCGGGGCCGGCTTCGACCTCGTAAAATACGCGTCCGATTACTCCCACGCCCAGGCCATCCTGCTCGACGCCCATGTCGAAGGTTATGGCGGAGGCGGCAAGGCTTTCGATTGGTCACTTCTTCCACCCGCCGTCGACGCTCACCTCGTCTTGAGTGGTGGGCTCACACCTGCAAACGTGAGCGATGGCATTCACAGCCTGCGGACGCGCTGCAAGACGCTGTCCGTTGATGTGAGCTCGGGCGTCGAAATCGACGGCCCGGGGAACAAGGGCCTGAAGGACGCCGGAAAGATCCGGCAATTCGTCGCCGCCGTAAGAGCCGCCGACACGTCCTTCTCTAGTTAGCCGCCGCACCCGATCGTCATTCGGGCTGCGGCCCAACGATCGAGAGAACCATGCAAAGCAATTTCCAGGATTACCAGCAACCCGACGCCAGCGGCCACTTCGGCAACTACGGCGGGACCTTCGCGAGCGAAACGCTCACCCACGCGATCAACGAACTGCGCGACGCGTATGCGAAGTTCAAGGACGACCCGGCCTTCCTGGCCGAGTTCCACTACGAACTGAAGCACTTCGTCGGCCGCCCCTCGCCGATCTACCACGCCGCACGCACCAGCCGTGAAATGGGCGGCGCGCAGATCTACCTGAAGCGCGAAGACCTCAACCACACCGGCGCGCACAAGATCAACAACGTGATCGGCCAGGCGATGCTCGCGCGCCGCATGGGCAAGCCCCGCGTGATCGCCGAAACCGGTGCCGGCCAGCACGGCGTGGCCACCGCCACCATCTGCGCGCGCTACGGCCTCGAATGCGTGGTCTACATGGGCAGCCAGGACGTGAAGCGCCAGAGCCCCAACGTCTACCGCATGAACCTGCTGGGCGCGACCGTGGTGCCCGTCGAATCGGGCAGCAAGACGCTGAAGGACGCGCTCAACGAAGCGATGCGCGACTGGGTCACGAACGTCGAAAACACCTTCTACATCATCGGCACGGTGGCGGGGCCGCACCCCTACCCGACCATGGTGCGCGACTTCCAGAGCGTGATCGGCACCGAGTGCATCGACCAGATGCCCGCCATGCTCGCGGCCGACGGCATCACCGGCGAAGCCGAGGGCAAGCAGCCCGACGTGGTGGTCGCCTGCGTGGGCGGCGGCAGCAATGCCATGGGCATCTTCCACCCCTACATTCCGTTCGCCAACACGCGCCTGATCGGCGTCGAAGCGGCCGGCGAAGGGCTCGACAGCGGCAAGCACTCGGCCTCGATCCTGCGCGGCAGCCCGGGCGTGCTGCACGGCAATCGCACCTACCTGCTGCAGAACGACGACGGCCAGATCACCGAGACGCACAGCATCAGCGCAGGCCTCGACTACCCGGGCGTCGGCCCCGAGCACGCCTACCTGGCCGACATCGGCCGCGCCGAGTATGTCGGCATCACCGACATGGAGGCGCTCGAAGCCTTTCACTATCTGTGTCGCACGGAGGGCATCATTCCCGCGCTCGAATCCAGCCACGCCGTGGCCTACGCCATGAAACTCGCCAAGACTATGCGCCCCGACCAGTCGATCCTGGTCAACCTTTCGGGCCGCGGCGACAAGGACATCGGCACCGTCGCCGACCTGTCGGGCGTCGATTTCTACGACCGCCCCTCGATGCGCGGCCTGAGCGTGAAGGGAGGCAAGTGATGAGCCGCATTGCCGCCACCTTCAAGACGCTTGAGGCGCAGGGCCGCAAGGCCCTGATTCCCTACGTCACCGCAGGCTTCCCGTTTGCCGACATCACGCCCGAACTCATGCACGGCATGGTCGAGGCCGGTGCCGACGTGATCGAGCTGGGCGTGCCCTTCTCCGACCCGATGGCCGACGGCCCCGTGATCCAGAAAGCCGGCGAAGCCGCGCTGGCGCTGGGTGTCGGCATGAAGCAGGTGCTCGCCATGGTGGCGGCGTTCCGCACCCAGGACACGACCACGCCGGTCGTGCTCATGGGCTACGCCAACCCAGTCGAGCGCTACGACCTCGTGCACGGCAAGAAGGCCTTCATCCGCGACGCGGCCGCGGCCGGCGTCGATGGCCTGCTGGTCGTCGACTACCCGCCCGAGGAATGCGAGGACTTCGCCGCCGACCTGAAGGCCGCCGGCATCGACCTGATCTTCCTGCTGGCCCCCACGAGCACCGCCGAGCGCATGGCGCAGGTGGCGCGCATCGCGAGCGGCTACGTGTACTACGTGTCGCTCAAGGGCGTGACCGGCGCCGGCCACCTCGACACCGAGGCGGTCGGGCGCATGATCCCGCGCATCCGCGAGCACGTGAGCATCCCCGTCGGCGTGGGCTTCGGCATCCGCGACGCGCGCACGGCGCAGGCCGTCGGCTCGGCGGCCGATGCGGTCGTCATCGGCACGAAGATCATTCAACTCATTGAAGACCAGCCACGCAACAAGGTGGTGCCGGTGGTGCGCGAATTCCTCGCCGGCATCCGCGAAGCACTGGACGCCCTGCCGGCAGCTACCCCCAAGAATGCGGCTGGCCGATAATCTCGGTTGCCCTCACCCCCAGCCCCTGTCGCGCATGCGGGACAGGGGAGCTAATTCCGGAGTCTTATGAGCTGGCTTGAAAAACTGCTACCCGCCAAGATCGCACAAACCGACCCGTCCGAGCGCCGCCAGGTGCCCGAGGGCCTGTGGATCAAATGCCCGGCCTGCGAGACCGTTCTGTACAAGACCGACCTCGAGCACAACCAGAACGTCTGCCCGAGCTGCAGCCACCACCACCGCATCGGCGCCCGCGCGCGCCTGGATGCCTTCCTGGACTCCGAAGGCCGTTACGAAGTCGGCCAGGAAGTGCTGCCGGTCGATGCCCTGAAGTTCAAGGACAGCCGCAAGTACCCCGAGCGCCTGAAGGAAGCCCTGGAGAACACCGGCGAGACCGACGCGCTGGTCGTGCTGGGCGGCTCCGTCCACAGCATCAGCGTGGTCGTGGCCTGCTTCGAGTTCGAGTTCATGGGCGGCTCCATGGGCAGCGTGGTCGGCGAGCGCTTCGTGCGCGGCGTCGAGACCGCCATCGAGCAGAAGGTGCCCTTCATCTGCTTCACCGCCACCGGTGGCGCACGCATGCAGGAAGGCCTGCTCTCGCTGATGCAGATGGCCAAGACCAACGCCGCGCTCACGCGCCTGGCGAAGAAGGGCCTGCCCTACATCAGCGTGCTGACCGACCCGACCATGGGCGGCGTGAGCGCCGGCTTCGCCTTCGTGGGCGACGTGGTGATCGCCGAGCCCAAGGCGCTGATCGGCTTTGCCGGCCCGCGCGTGATCGAGTCGACCGTGCGCGTGACCCTGCCCGAAGGCTTCCAGCGCGCCGAGTTCCTGCAGACCAAGGGCGCGATCGACTTCATCAGCGACCGCCGCGAACTGCGCAAGACCATCGCCAGCACGCTGGCCATGCTGCTGCGCCAGCCGGCCGACGCGGTGCTCTGACCGCTACGGGCTCCGGCCTGTACGCCCGCACGCCGTGAAGGCGGAGCGGGCGTTTTACTTTCCGAGGTGAATGCCCTCAGGCGCCGAGCCGGAACGCGAAGACCAGCAGGTTGCCCAGCACGATCGCCGCCACCTGCAGCACCACAATCGCGGCCAGCGGCGACAGGTCGACCCCGCCGATCAGCGGGATGAAGCGGCGGAACGGCCGCACCAGCGGCTCGGCCAGGCGCGAGATCAGGTCGAGCAGCATCGGCGAAGCGCCCGGAATCCACGACAGCACCGCGTACACCACCAGCAGCGCCGTGAGGCCCGACACCGCCAGCTGCAGCAGGCCGACCAGCGACACCAGCGGCAGCGCCGTGATCCGCGCCAGGCTGCCGGCCAGCAGCCACAGCACCAGGAACTTGAGCATCACCAGCAGCCAGGCCGCGATCAGGCTCGCGAGGTCCCAGCGCTTCACGGCGGGCACGATGCGCCGCAGCGGCAGCACGATCCAGTCGGTGACGGCAAACACGAAGCGCCCCAGCGGATTGCCGAAGGGCACGCGGTGGTATTGCATGTACAGGCGCAGCAGGCAGGCGCCACCGAGCAGGCCGACGATCACGTCGAGAAGAAACGAGGGTATCTGGTACAACATGTCGGATGGGCAGAGAGGTGCGCACGCGCGCGACTGCTCCGATTCTGGACCACAAGCCTCGCCCCCGGCCACACCGCCCTACGGAACCCCATGCCTTTGCTCAGCGTCGTGCTGCCCACCTTCAACAGCGGCGAGTTCGTGGCCGAGACGCTGCAGTCGCTGCAGGCACAGACCTTCACCGACTTCGAGCTGCTGGTCATGGACGACGCCAGCACCGACGGCACCTGGGAACGCCTGGCCGCCTTCGACGACCCGCGCATCCGACGGCACCGCAACGCCTGCAACGTCGGCCTGCCGACCAACATGAACATCGCCATGGCGATGGCCCGGGGCACCTACCTGGCGCGCGTCGACCACGACGATTGCGCCACGCCGGACCGCTTCGCGAAGCAGGTCGCCTTCCTGCAAGACAACCCGTCGGTCACCGTCGTCGGCAGCCAGCTCGAGCACTTCCAGGACCAGGCCGGCATCACCGGCCTGCCGCTGGACGACGCGACGATCAAGGCCCGCATGGTCGAAGGCTACGACTACCTCGCGAACCAGAGCACGACCGGACGGCTCGACTTCTACCGCGCGCACGGGCTGCAGTTCGACCCCAACCTCTACGCCGTCGACGACCTCGGTTTCTGGGTCGACTGCATGCTGCATGGCGCGCGCTTCGCGAACCTGCCCGAGCCGCTGACGCGCTACCGCATCCACCCGGGCATGACCTCCCGCACCTTGCCGCGCGACCGGCTCTACGCCTCGAAGGACCGCATCTACCGCCGCCTGCTGCCGCAGGTCTTCCCGCGCCTGCAGGGCCGCGAGTGCGAACAGCTGCTGACGCTGTACCGCAGCCCTGGCGACATGCCCCAGACGCTGGCGCACCTGGTCGACCTGCATCGCGCGGCGCACAGCGCCCTGTCCGAGGTCGACACGCGTTGGGGCCAGAGCGCCGGCGAATGCCAGCAGTCGATCCTGAACCTGCTCAACCACGCGCGCCATGCGTTCCAGGCGCAGGGGATACTGCGGCCCGAACACGCGACCGTCCTCAACCTGATCCTTCAACCCAGCTGACCGCGGCGTGTGACCCGGTCTTTTCCAACGTGCTCATTCCTCTCTTTCCGCTCGGTACGGTTCTGTTCCCCGATGGCCTGCTGCCGCTGCGTGTCTTCGAGGTCCGCTACCTCGACATGATCGGCAAGTGCCGCAAGGCCGGCACCCCGTTCGGCGTGGTCAGCCTGACGAGCGGCGCCGAAGTGCGCAAGGCCGGCGCCGAGGCCGAAAGCTTTGCCGCCGTCGGCACGCTCGCCGACATCCGCACCTTCGACGCCCCGCAGAGCGGCCTGCTGCAGATCGAATGCGTCGGCACGCAGCGCTTTCGCGTGCGCAGCAGCGAGCTGCAGAAGCACGGCCTGTGGATTGCCGAGGTCGACGCCATCGCCGACGACGTCGCGCTCGAGATTCCCGACGACCTGCAGCACACCGCCACCGCGCTGCGCCGCCTGCTCGACACCCTCGAAGAGCGCCGCCGCGCGCAAGGCGACACGGTGCGCCTGCCGATCGGCGCGCCCTACCGCCTGGACGATTGCGGCTGGGTGGCCAACCGCTGGTGTGAGCTGGTGCCGATGCAGCTCACGCTGAAGCAGCGCCTCATGGAACTCGACAGCCCGCTGATGCGCCTGGAGCTGGTCAGCGACCTGCTGACGCGCACCGGCATCACTGAATAAATCGGTTGGCGAGATGAGCCCGGCGCCGGTCCGTTTCCACTCGATCCTGCTGCGCGCGGGTTCGGACGCCTTCGCGGACAACCACCGCGCCTACTGCGCCCGCTGGGGCTACGCGCACCGCCTGCACGCCATCGGCACGCCGCACAACAGCGCGCGCACGTTGCTGGTCTACAAGTACAGCGTGGTGAGCGCCGCGCTGGCCGATGCGCCCGACGGCACGCTGCTGGTCTTCGCGGACGACGACGTGGCCTTTCTCGCCCCATTGCCGGCGCCGGCCGTGATCGGCGACGCGACGCACTGGATCGCCGAGAACGAACACCACCACCGCCCCGAAGGCAGCTGCTTCATGCTGCGCGCCGGCCCCGAGGCCACGGCCTTGGTCGCCTCCGTGCTCGACCGTCTGCGCGTCGCGCCCGACGCAGGCACCGACCGTTGGGCACACCGCGAACTCGAAGGCTTTGCGGCCCACCCGCACCACCAACTCATCGACGGCCGGCACTACCCCAACCTGCTGTTCGCCCGCTTCGGCCACTACCTGCCGGAGGTCTCGGCCTTCGTGCTCTCGTTCAACCCCACAGTCCACATCGATGTCCAGGACATGCGCGTGCGCAGCATCTTGGTCGCGCACCTGAACGCGGTGCTGGCGCGCGACGGCCAGCTCTACGACGACCTGCCGCCCGCGCCCACGGGCGAGCCCGGCTACGCGGTGCGCAACCCCGGCCAGCCCGTCGCCTTGCTCACCAGCTACACGCCCAACATCGCCGGCTACGCCGCCCTGTCGGAACGCAACATCGCCGCGTACGCCGACCACCACGGCTACACCCACCACGTCTACCGCGACCTGCCTGCCGATCTGCGGGGCCAGGTGGCCGGCAACTGGATCAAGCCCCGGCTGCTGCTCAAGCACCTGGCCGAACACGCGCAGGTCGCGTGGGTCGATGCCGACATCCTCATCCACGACCGCACACGGCCGCTCGCATCCATCCTGCGCGGCCGGCCGGTGGCGCTGGCGCGCGACGTGTCGGGCTACGAATTCAACAGCGGCTTCATGGTGTTCTCGAACACGCCGGCCTGCATCACGTACCTCGAACGCGTGCAGGCGCTCATCGACGACGTGCAGGACAAGCGCGGCGTCTACGCTTCGGGCGGCGACCAGGCCTTCTTCGTTGCCGCCTGGGCCGAGGCCGGCGGCGACGCGGTCATGCCGCGTTCCGACGGCGTGTCCTTCAATTCGCACCCCGCGCTGTACGACGGCGACAGCTTCATGCTGCACTACATGGGCTACCCGGATCGCCTGCGCACGCTGGTGATGCAGCACGACGCACAACAGATCGCGCGCCGCCACGCAGGCGCGCCAGACCCCGCGACACCGCCGAACGGCTGAAAACGCTGAGGATTCAGCTCCACTTTTGATAGCAATCCTCACAGAACTGACGGGCGCTTCAGGCCGATTCCGCTCAAGGCCGATGGGCTAAAATGCACGGCCCGCGCACACCCTTCCTCTTCTTGCTGCGCCCCCACACGCCTCCCATGTCCGACGAACAACTGCCCTCCTCTTCTCCCACGTCCACGGCCGACGACAACCAGCTCATCGTCGAACGCCGCGAAAAGCTCAAGCTGCTGCGCACGGCGCAGACCGAAGGCAAGGGGGTCGCGTTCCCGAACGACTTCAAGCCCGGCCACCGCGCCGCGGCCCTGGCCGAACAGCATGGCAGCACCGAGCCCGAGGCGCTCGAAGCGCAGGCCGTGGCCGTCAGCGTGGCCGGCCGCATGATGCTCAAGCGCGTGATGGGCAAGGCCAGCTTCGCGACCGTGCAGGACGCCACCGGCCGCATCCAGCTGTACGTGACGCGCGACGCCATCGGCGAAGAGGCGTACGCCGACTTCAAGCGCTGGGACCTCGGCGACATCCTCGGCGCCGAAGGCACGCTCATGAAGACCAAGACCGGCGAGCTGTCGGTCAAGGTGACCAAGCTGCGCCTGCTCACCAAGAGCCTGCGCCCGCTGCCCGACAAGTTCCACGGCATGGCTGACCAGGAGCAGAAGTACCGCCAGCGCTACGTCGACCTGATCACCGACGAGTCGGCCCGCGTGCGCTTCACCGCGCGCAGCAAGGCCGTGAGCGCGCTGCGCGAGTTCATGGTGTCGCACGACTTCCTCGAAGTCGAGACGCCCATGCTCCACCCCATTCCGGGCGGCGCCAACGCCAAGCCCTTCAAGACGCACCACAACGCGCTCGACCAGGAGATGTTCCTGCGCATCGCGCCCGAGCTGTACCTCAAGCGCCTGATCGTCGGCGGCTTCGAGCGCGTGTTCGAGATCAACCGGAGCTACCGCAACGAGGGCATCTCGGTGCGGCACAACCCCGAGTTCACGATGATGGAGTTCTACGCGGCCTACTGGAACTACCGCGACCTGATGGACTTCACCGAGACGCTGATCCGCACCATCGCCGACAAGGCCGTGGGCACGCAGCAGCTCACCTACGGCGGCAAGCCGGTCGACCTGACGCAGCCCTTCGAACGCCTGACGATCCGCGAAGCAATCCTCAAGCACACCGAGGCAGGTGACGGGGTCGACGACACCACCTGGCTCATCAATGCCCTGCGCAAGCTCGGCCTGAGCGAAGAGAAAGACAAGCTCTCGCAGCGCAGCCTCGCGAGCCTGCAGGTGATGTACTTCGAGGAAACCGTGGAAGAGAAGCTCTGGCAGCCGACCTTCATCATGGAACACCCGACCGAGATCTCGCCGCTGGCGCGCGCCAACGACGACCGCCCCGAGGTCACCGAGCGCTTCGAGCTGTACATCACGGGCCGCGAATTCGGCAACGGCTTCAGCGAGCTGAACGACGCCGAAGACCAGGCCGCGCGCTTCAACGCGCAGGTGGCTGCCAAGGACAGCGGCGACGACGAAGCCATGTTCTACGACCACGACTTCGTGCGCGCGCTCGAGTACGGCATGCCGCCCACCGGCGGCTGCGGCATCGGCATCGACCGCCTCATGATGCTGCTGACCGATTCGCCGAGCATCCGCGACGTGATCCTGTTCCCCGCGCTGCGCCGCGAACTCTGACCCACCCGACGGGGACGCTGTCCGTGACTGACTTTCTCTGGCAAGACCGCGACAAGAAAGAGTACGTCTACCCGTTCAACCCCAGGCCTGAGTGCCTGGACATGGTCCAGCGCCCGCCCACGGTCGCGCTCGACATCGGTTGCGGCTCCGGCGGCGTCGGCCACGAACTGCGCCGGCGCCACCCCGGCGTCGAACTCTGGGGCTGCGAGTTCAACGCCTCGGCGGCACAGGTGGCGCGCGAACACTTCGACAAGGTGGTCGAGCAGGACGTGGAAACGGTCGACTTCGCTGCGCTGGGGCTCACCCGCCCCTTCGACCTCGTGTGCCTGTTCGACGTGCTGGAGCACCTCGTCAATCCGTGGCAGCTGCTCAGCGGCCTGAAGCGCATCGTCGCGCCGGATGCGCAGATTCTGGTGAGCCTGCCGAATGCGTCCAACCTGCCGATGCTGTACGACGCCATGCGCGGACACTGGCGCTACACCCACTGGGGTCTGCTCGACTTCACGCACCTGCGCTTCTTCACGGACTTCGATGCGCGCAAGATGTTCTATCAGACCGGGTACCGCGTGCTCGACCACCGGCTCGACTACCTCGGCCAGGGCCGCGATATCTACGAGCGCCACCAGGCGGAGCCCTTCCCCCTGGTGCTGACGCTGGGCGGGCTCTCGCTGCAGGTCGCATCGGCCGACGACCTGGCGCGGCTGTGCGCCGACCGCAACCTCTACCTGATCAGCCCCCATCACGGCGATTTCCGCGACGACCACGAGCGCGAGATGGCGTCGAACAGCTACCCGACGACCTACACCTTCGGCGGCTGAAGCGCGGCGCGCGCCACCCGCTCAGCCCAGGCGCTTCGACCGCGCGTCGACGTCCGCCATGTACACCGACCGGTAAGGCTCCCCGAGCCCCACGAAGTGCACCAGCAGGCTGTCGTCGCCCGCCAGGTGCGGCGGCGTGTTGATGCTCAGCAGGTCCGTCACGACCGCATCGCCGATCAGGCCATGCTCGCCCAGCACCACGTTCGTGTAGTACTGGTCGCCCTGGCTGGCGTACACGGTCGACTTGTCGTCGACGCCGGTGATGCGCTCCCACAGCTGTGTGAGCAGTTCGAGGTTGCGCTCCGTGTTCCGGAAGCCCATCACGCCCGAGTTGACGTCCCACGCGCCGATGTCCTTGGCGAACAGCAGGTCTCGGCCTTCGAGCAGCGGCTCGATGCGTTTTGCCTGGTTGACGAACAGGGTGTCGGCGTCGATCCACACCACCCACTGGTGCTGCGCGAGGTGACGCCTCACGAGCCAGCTCTTCACCCAGGCGCCGCTGATCGACGGGTCGAGTTCGTCCGGGATCGCGCGGTAGACGTGGTAGCCGTGCCCGTGCCGTTCGCAGTAGCGCCGCACGTTGTGCTCCGACACGCGCGCGTAGGCATTGATGTGGTGCGTGTACAGCGTGACGAAGGCGACGGACGCCTGCGGGTTGACGCAGGAATACGCGTCCTCCGAGATCGCCGGGTAGGCCGGCGGCGGCAGCACGGGCTCGCCGTCGATCAATGCCGCGTTCACCCGGCGCACCAGCAGGCGCTGCAGGTTCGCGTCGTGCAGCAGCTCTTCCAGCACACGGCCCTCGGCATCCAGCTCCTGCAGGGCCGCCAGGTGCACCACGAAGATGCGAGCGCCGAACCAGGCTGCAATGCGCCACGAGACGTTCACATAGCAGTCGCCGATGAGCCCATTGCACGGCAGCAGACCGGCCGGGCGCAGCAGCTCGGCCGCGTCGAGACGGGGCGTGACGCGCGCAACGACCTGGCTCGCCGCCCGGATGAGCGCATGCAACAGCGCACGGTTGACCGCCGTGTTGCGCAGGATCATCAGGTTGACGAGCGGCAGGCCCTTGGGCCCGTCGACCACGAGCAGGTCGCGGCCTTCCATCAGCAGCTCGACGGCCACCGGATGGAACACCACCGAATCGCCGTCGAGAAAGAGCAGCCAGTCGCCTTCGTCGAGCCCGCGCAGGCGGCGCAGCATCTCGGCGTATTTCGCGCAATCGCGCAGCGCGGGGTGCCCGGCACGGTCGCTCTCCACCCAGGCGTGGGGGTAGCCGAAACGGCGGCAGTAGTGCCCGTGATTGCGCAGCACCGGCTCGTCGAACCGGTCGAAGAATGTCAGGCACAGCGGCATCGACGGCTTCCGGGTGGGGTGGTCATTGGGCCGCAGTCTATCGCGCGCTCCGGCCGACCCTCTACACTCTTGGGCCCTCCGATTTCCTGCTTGAATGAATCCCCTACGCACCCCGGCCATCGGCATCGATTTCGGCACTTCGAATTCCGCGGTCTCCTACGCCTCCCCCGGCGAGGCCGCACGCCTGCTGCCCATCGAAGGCAGCGCCACCACCCTGCCGACCGCCCTCTTCTTCAACGCCGAGGACCGCAGCACGCACTTCGGCCGCGACGCCATCGCGCTGTACCTGTCCGGCGTCGAAGGCCGGCTCATGCGCTCGCTCAAGAGCCTGCTCGGCAGCCCGCTGATGCAGGAGAAGACCGCC
The DNA here is from genome assembly GCF_002754375.1 of Variovorax sp. 54. Taxonomy (NCBI): domain Bacteria; kingdom Pseudomonadati; phylum Pseudomonadota; class Betaproteobacteria; order Burkholderiales; family Comamonadaceae; genus Variovorax; species Variovorax sp. 54. The sequence continues at coordinate 4,803,138 of NZ_PEFF01000001.1, read as the reverse complement.
GTCTATGACGGGCTGGTCAGCTTCGAGGACATCATCGCGCGCTTCCTGCACGAGCTGGTGTCGCGCGCCGAACGCGAACTGGGCCAGCGCCCCGAGCGCGTGGTCATCGGCCGCCCGGTGCATTTCGTCGACGACGACGCCAAGCGCGACCAGCGCGCCGAAGAAAGCATGCGCCACGCCGCGCGCGCCGCCGGCCTGCGCGACGTGTCGTTCCAGTACGAACCCATTGCCGCGGCCTTCGACTACGAGCAGCGCGTCACGCGCGAGTCGCTGATCCTGATCGTCGACATCGGCGGCGGCACCTCCGACTTCACCGTGGTGCGCCTGGGCCCCGAGCGCATGGCGCGCGCCGACCGCGCCGACGACGTGCTGGCCACCAGCGGCGTGCACATCGGCGGCACCGACTTCGACCAGCGCCTGAACCTGGAGCGCGTGATGCCGCTGCTCGGGCTGCGCCATCTCGGCGCGAGCGGGCGCGAGGTGCCCAGCAAGGTGTTCTTCGAGCTGTCGTCCTGGCACCTGATCAACTGGCTCTACGCCCCGAAGGCCGTGCGCCAGGCGCGCGAGCTGCGCACCAGCTACAGCGACCGGCAGCTGCACGACCGCCTGATGACGGTGCTCGAGGAACGCCACGGCCACCGCATCGCCAGCGAGGTCGAACAGGCCAAGATCAACGGCTCGGTCAGCGACGCCGAGGTGCAGATCGACCTGTCGTGCATCGAGACGGGGCTGGTTTCGGCACTGACGCCGGCCGACATGGCGCAGCAGCTCGCGGCGCCGCTCGAGAACGTGGTGGCCTGCGCTCACGCCTGCGTGAAGCGCGCCGGACTGCGCAGCGGCGACCTCGACGCCATCTACCTCACGGGCGGCTCGTCGGCCCTGCGCCCCTTCCAGCGGGCGCTGCGCGCGAGCTTCGCCGGCGTGCCGCTCATCGAAGGCGACCTGCTCGGCGGCGTGGCGGCCGGGCTCGCCTATTCGGCGCGCACGGCGGGGTAAGCCGCCGATGAAGTACCTGTCCGCGTACCCGCCCGCGCTGCTGGCGCAGGTGAGCGAGCTGATGGCCGCCGACAAGCTCGGCGCCCTGCTGCGCGGGCGCTACGCCGGCCTGCACGACATCCGCACCGACCGCGCGCTGTACGACTACGCCTGCGAGCTCAAGGGCGAGTACATGCGCAAGGCCGAGCCCCTGGCCAAGGCGGTGTTCGACAACAAGCTGCACGTGGTGCGCCATGCGCTGGGCACCCACACCACCATCGCGCGCGTGCAGGGCAGCAAGCTCAAGACCAAGCGCGAGATCCGCGTGGCCAGCCTGTTCAAGACCGTGCCGCTCGAATGGCTGCGCATGATCGTCGTGCACGAGCTGGCGCACAGCCGCGAGAAGAACCACGACAAGCCCTTCTACGCGCTGTGCACGCACATGGAGCCCGAGTACCACCGCTTCGAGTTCGAGCTGCGGCTGTACCTGACATACCTGGAGGCGGGGGGCGCACCGCTGTGGCCCGCAGCCGTGGGTGCGCCAGGCGCGCCGGCCGCAGACTGACCCGGTACAGTCGTCGCCCATGACCCTGCCACGGCTGAACTTCACGTCACTGTCCGAAGACGCAGTCTGCGGCGACATCGTGCGGACCTACCGGCTGGCGGCGGAGCGGCTGGGCTACCCGACGACCTACGCGCCGGCGAATGTCGATCCGAGCGCGATCAACATCCTGTTCTTCTTCTGGAACTTCCCCTGGAAGAGCCTCGAGCCGTTCCACCCGAACTGCATCGTCGTCAACTTCGAGCCGATGGTCGAAGGCACGCACGCCTGGAACGACCGCTACCTCGACCTGCTCCCGCGCTGCTACGTGTGGGAGTACAGCAAGACCAACTTCCAGCGCCACCGCGAACTCGGCTACCAGAACGCGGACTACGTGCCGCTCGGCTGGGAACCCGACGCCGCGCGCATCCTGCCGTGGTCCGAGGTGCTGCCCGAAGAAGAGCGCGACATCGATGTCTGCTTCTTCGGCTCGTTCACGCAGCGCCGGATCGACGTGCTGGAGGCGCTGATGGCGCGCGGCCTGCGCGTCGAGATGACGCGCGGCGGGTTCTGGACCCAGGCCGAGCGCGAAGACCGCATGCGCCGCGCCAAGGTCATGCTGAACCTGCACAACTGGGAAGAATCCCGCGTGGTCGAAACGCCCCGGCTGTCGATCCTGCTGCGCCACCGCAAGGCCGTGGTCTGCGAGCTCTACCCCGACAGCGAGGTCGATCCCGCCTTCCGCGACGCAGTGGTGGGCGTGCCCTACGACCAGCTGGTCGACACCGTGGTCGCGCTGGTCGCCGATGCGCCGCGCCGCGCGCAACTCGAACGCGACGGGCTCGACAAGCTCCAGCGGGCCTTCGCACCACCGGACATCGGCCCCGCGCTGGAACGCTACTTCGCGTGGCGCGCCCAGCAACCCGACCGCGTGCCGCCCGTGGCGATGCCGCGCGTGACGGTCTGTCTGACACCCGACGGCAGCCGCGACGACTGGCTGGAGGACCTGCGCGACTGGACGGCACAGACCGACGTAGCACTGGAGCTGGTCGTGGTGGCGGCGGGTCTGCCTGCAGCGGCCGAAAGCGAGGCGCGCGCCATCGCCCCCAACCTGCGATGGATCGCACTGCCCGTGGCCTGCGACCGCGCCACCCTGCGCAACCTCGCGCTCGCACAGGCCACCGGCGACCACGTCGTCTTCGCCGATGCGGGCGACTGCGCCCTGCCCGGCCGCCTGCAGCGCCAGGCCGCGCTGCTCGCCGCCTGCCCCGACCTGGACATCGTCGGCTGTTGGAGCGAGACACTGGCCGGACCGCTGAAATCCGCCCAGCGGCATGACGAGATCGTGGCGGAAGCCTTGGGCTCCGAGCCGCTGCAGCTGTCGGCCTGCCTGGTCCGCCGTGGCTTCCTGGCACGCACCGGCGTGCGCCACGACCCCGAGTTCGCGGTGCACGACGACCTGCAGATGCTCTGCCGCTGCATCGTGGCCGGCGCGCGCTTCGCGGTCATGCCGGAAGTGCTGCACCGCCCCGCGCCGGTCGCGCCGCCGACCGACCTCGCGCACGCCGCCTCGCTCGCCATGCGCGCGCGGCGCGCGGTGCTGCGCCATCTGCTGCCGCGCAGCCGCGTGGAAGACATCGATCTGATCGCCCAGCTCTACGCGCACCTGTGGCCGCCGCAGCGCGACTTTGCCGAACAGCTGCTGCGCGCCGTGGCGCACGCCTGTGCCACGCCTGCTGGCACGCCGCGGATCGACGCTGAAATGCTGACGCGCGCGCTGCGCACCGAAGCGCTGCGGCTGCTGCAGGTGTTTTTCCAGGCCGGCCTGGCCGACAAGCCCTGGCTGGAGTCGCTGTTCGAGACGCCCGAGGTGGCCGTGTTGCTCGGCCCCGCAGCGAATCAGCTGCCGGTGCGGCCCTTCCGGGACTGAGCGCCGGCCAGCAGGCGTTGCGCCTGTACGTAGCGCGTCGAAGCCGTGAGCGCCTGCCAGTCGAGTGGCTCATCGCCCGGTAGCAGCGACCGGCGCCGCGCTTCGCTGGCCGCATCGCCCTGCCAACGCCCGTCGGCCGCCGCGGCGGTGAAGCCGTCGAGCATTTCGTCGAGCGGCCGGCCTTCGCCGATGCTCTGGTTGCACAGCAGCGCCAGGTCGCAACCCGCCGCGAGGGCCGCCAGCACAGCATCGGTATAGCTCAGCAGTTCACCGTCGATGTAGCGCCCCGCCTCCATGCTCAGGTCGTCGCTGAACACGGCACCGTCGAACGCGAAGCGCTGGCGCAGGATTGCCTTGAGCCATCTCGACGAGAAACCCGCCGGCCGCTTGTCGACCTTCGGGTAGATCACATGCGCGGGCATGACGGCCGCGAGCGTGCCTGCCAGCCAGTCGTAGGGCTGCGCGTCGTCGGCCAGGATGGCCTTGAGGCTGCGCCGGTCGACCGGAATCTCGACGTGCGAGTCGGCCTGCACGAAGCCATGCCCCGGAAAGTGCTTGCCGCAGTTGCGCATGCCCATGTGCAGCATGCCGTGCATCACGCTCTTGGCGAGCAGCGCGACCACGCGCGGGTCGCGGTGAAAGCTGCGGTCGCCGATCACGCTGCTGCCGCCGTAGTCCAGGTCGAGCACGGGCGCGAAGCTGAAGTCGACGCCGCAGGCCCGCAGCTCGCCGGCCAGCACCTGCCCAGCGGCGGTGGCGACCTGCGTGGCGCGCAGGGCATCGCGCATCCACAGTTCGCCCAGGCTGCGCATCGAGGGCAGCCGCGTGAAACCGTCGGTGCGAAAGCGCTGCACGCGGCCGCCTTCGTGGTCGACGCAGATCAGCAGGTCGGGCCGGATCGCCTTGATCTCGGCATTGAGCGCCGTCATCTGCGCGCGGTCCTGCCAGTTGCGGGTGAAGTGGATCACGCCGCCCACATGCGGGTTGGCAAGGCGCCGGCGGTCGGCTGCGGTGAGTTCGGTGCCAGCCACATCGATGAGAAGCGGCGCGTGGTTCAGTTCGGTCATGTCTGTCGATCGGTCAATCGGTCGGCGTGGCGCCGGAGCTTCGTTCAGGCCTTTTCCACCACCACGAAGCTGGCGGCGTACTCGGTTTCGTCGGTGACGGTCACGTGCGCCGTCAGGCCCTGTGCCTCGAACCAGTCTTTCAGCTCGCCGTGCAGGACGATCACCGGCTTGCCGCTGCGCAGGTTGGCGATCTCGCACAGGCGCCAGCTCATCGGCATGCGCATGCCCAGGCCAATGGCCTTGCTGAAGGCTTCCTTGGCGGAAAAGCGCGTGGCGAGGTAGCTCAGGCCGCGCTTGGGCCAGCGCGCGGCGCGGGCCTGCCAAATGGCGAATTCGGCATCGCTCAACACCTTGCGGGCGAAGCGCTCGCCCTGGCGCTCGAAGGTGGCCGCGATGCGGCGCACATCGCAGATGTCGGTCCCGATGCCGTAGATCATGCGGCGTCGGCGATGCAGCGCAGGTAGTCGCGCGTGGTGGCGGCGTACCCGAGTTCGAGCGCATCGGCGACGAAGGCATGGCCGATCGACACCTCGTGCACGCCGCGCACCGCGCGCAGGAAGGGCGTGAGGTTGTCGCGGCTCAGGTCGTGGCCGGCATTGACGCCCAGGCCCGCCGCGTGGGCGGCCTGCGCCGCGGCCACGTAGCGCGCGAGCACGGCGGCTTCCTGCGGCGTGCCGCGCGAAGCGGCGTAGCCCTCGGTGTAGAGCTCGACGCGGTCGGCACCCACGGCCTTGACGGCGGCCATCATCTCGGGAATCGGGTCCATGAACAGGCTCACGCGCACGCCCAGCGCCTTGGCTTCGGCGATCAGCGGGCGCAGACGCTCGGCGTCTTCGGGGAAGCTCCAGCCGTGGTCGCTCGTCGACTGGGTTTCGCTGTCGGGCACGAAGGTGGCCTGGTGCGGCTTCAGGTCGCGCACGAAGTCCATCAGGTTGTGGAAGGGGTTGCCTTCGATGTTGAACTCGATGGCCGGCCAATCGCGTGCCAGCAGTTCCGACAGGTCGCTCACGTCATGCCCACGAATGTGGCGCGCGTCGGGGCGCGGGTGCACGGTGATGCCTTGCGCGCCTGCGGCCAGACAGGCCTGGGCGGCGCCCACCACGCTCGGGATGCCGAGGTGGCGCGTGTTGCGCACCAAAGCCACCTTGTTGAGGTTGACCGACAGGGCCGTGGTGGTGCGAGGGAGGTAGGAGGTGCCGGAGGTATCGCTCATGGACGCAATCGCTTTCTTCTCTTCGTTCATGCGCCGCCCGCGCCGGCCCGGAGGTCGTCGGTGGGGGTGACGGCAAGCCAGTGACAGTAGCCGCCGAGCGTCGTCCTGTCGATGTCGCCGGGCGCCATGTGGTCGTAGGCGCCGGCACGGAAATGATGTTTCGACCAGTACTGGTCGGTATGCCAGCCGTGGATGTGCAGCACGTCGCCGCCCAGGGTGCGGTCGGCGTACGGCAGGTGGTCGAGCAGGCCCAGCGAGCAGCGCTGCGGGTAGGTGCGCCGCAACGCCAGCTCGCCGGCGTACATGGTGAGCACGTTCTTGCACCAGCCGGGCCACTCGCCCTGGAAATCGCGAAACTCCTCGTCGAGCAGCTTGTGGCAGTAGTCGAGCTGGGCCTGCACGAAGTTGCCCACGAACTCGGTCGGTCCGAGCACCGAGGCGCCCACGTTGTGCAGCCCCGAATGCGGAAAGCCCCAGCGCGCGCTGCACTCGGACAGCTTGCGGCGAACCTCTTCCTGGTACGCATAGGCGCCGAAGCCGAAGCACAGGCCGGTCGGCTCGAAGCTGGCCAGCGCCGGCGTGACGAAGGTGTCGCAGTCGGTCTTGAGGACCGCGTCGTAGTTGCGGCACACGGCGAGCACCGCCGGGTCGCACAGGTTCGCGATCGAATTGATGTAGCCGTAGCCCGCCCACTCGGCGTGCTGGTCGGCATAGGGCAGGCCCGAAATCACGACGATGCGCTCGTCGGTGGGCAACTGGGCGATGACGTTCGGGTGGCACACCGCGATCAGCTCGCCGCCGCGCGCAAAGACGCCGGAGACGATCATGCTCCGGTACAGCCAGTGGAACTCGTCGACGATTTCTTTCTTGTCGTCGACGTAGACGAGGACACCCAGACGCATGGCTTCGGTTCTCAGGTTGGCGTTTCGATCGATCGCGCGCCGGACTAGAGCGCTTGCAGGTCTCTCATCATCTGCCGCGTGCGCAGCGTGGTCACGCCGCAATGGTAGTTGAGCAAGGCGCGCAGCTGGTTGCGCAGGGCACTGTTGCTGCCGGCGTTCATGGTCGCGACCTCGCGCAGGGTGGCAGTGAACGGCGTGCGGTCGTCGAGCACATCCTGAAGCGCCCGCCAGTCGGCACCGGCCAGCGCGGCCTCGTCCTTGGCCGCCTGCCGCAGGCCGGCTTCGGGCACGAGGCAGTAGCGCGTGCGAGCCGCCAGCGGCTCCAGGGTGAGCGTCTGCACGTCGAGCGAAGGCAGCAGGCCGACCGAACGCAGCAGCAGCAGCTCGAAGGCGCGCAGTGCGGCGGCCTGCGTCGCCGCCTGGGCGCCCGCGTGGTCGCCGGCCAGCACCTGCACCACACCGGCATAGGCGTCGAACAGCGCCTCGTGCGCGTCGTCGCGCGCCAGCAGGCGCAGCAGCAGTTCGTTGACGTAGTAGCCCGAGAGCAGCGCCTCGCCGGTCGGCATGACGTGGCCGCCCATCCACTCGGCGCCTTTCAGCGTGCGGATCTCGGCGTCGCCGCCGTAGTTGAGCTGCAGCGGCTGCAGCGGCAGCAGCACCGGACGGAAATTGGAACTCGGCCGCTTCGCCCCCTTGGCCACGAGCGCGATGCGCCCGTGGTGGCGGGTGAAGACCTCGAGGATCAGGCTCGACTCGCTCCAGTCGTAGCGATGGAGCACGTAAGCCGGTTCATGCGAAACGCGATGTGCGGCGGCCACTTCATTCGTAGCCGAACGAACGGACGCGGGCTTCGTCGTCGGCCCAGCCGGAGCGCACCTTCACCCACAACTCCAGGAACACCTTGGCGTCGGCCAGCTTCTCGAGCTCGACACGGGTTTCCATGCCGATGCGCTTGATGCGCTCGCCCTTGTCGCCGATCACCATGGCCTTGTGGCCGTCGCGCTCGACCACGATGGTGGCGGCGATGCGCAGCAGGCGCTTCTGGCCCTTCTTCTGGGGCGGCTCTTCCTCGAACTTGTCGATGATGACGGTCGAGGTGTAGGGCAGCTCGTCGCCTGTCAAACGGAACAGCTTCTCGCGCACCAGCTCGCCAGCAAGGAATTTCTCGCTGCGGTCGGTGAGTTCGTCCTCGTCGTAGAACCAGGGCTGCTCGGGCAGGTACTTCTCGCAGATGCCGAACAGACGCTCGACGTCTTTCGCGTTCTTGGCCGACATCGGCACGAATTCGGCGAAGCTGTGCTTGGCCTGCATGGTCTGCAGCCAGGGTGCGATGTCTCCGCGGCGGTGCACGTTGTCGAGTTTGTTGGCCAGCAGCACGGTCGGGATGCCCTTGCCGAGCAGCTTGAGCACGCGCTCGTCGGCCGGCGTGAAGCTGCCGGCCTCGACCACGAACAGGATCAGGTCCACATCGCCCACCGCGCCCTGCACGGTCTTGTTGAGCGACTTGTTCAGCGCGTTGGCGTGCAGGGTCTGGAAGCCCGGCGTATCGACGAACACGAACTGCGTGGCCCCGATCGTTCGCATGCCGGTGATGCGGTGGCGCGTGGTCTGCGCCTTGCGCGAGGTGATGCTGATCTTCTGACCGACCAGCGCATTGAGCAGCGTCGACTTGCCCACATTGGGCTTGCCGACAATGGCGATCAGGCCGCAGTGCTGCGGCCCGGTGGCAGGCGTGTCGCCTGCGGTGTCTTCGGGTTCCGCTTCGGGATTAATAACGTCGTTCATTCTGATTTCACGCGGCGCCGCGTGCCTTGAGCCGGATCAACATGGCGGCCGCGGCAGCTTGCTCGCCGGCGCGGCGCGAGCCGCCGATGCCGCGCTCGCGAAGGCCCAGCTCGGGCACCTCGCACTCGACATCGAAGGTCTGCTTGTGCGCTGCACCCAGCGTCGCTGCCACGCGGTACACCGGCAGCTTCATTTTGTGGCCCTGCAGCCATTCCTGCAATTCGGTCTTCGGGTCTTTCGCGGCGGCGTCCATGCGCGGATTGATCTCGACCGCCTCGTAGAGCCGATGCACCAGCGACTGCGCGGCCGCGAAGCCGGCGTCGAGGTAGACCGCACCGATCAGCGCTTCGAGCGCGTCAGCCAGGATGGAGGGCCGGTTCGGGCCACCCGAGCGGGCCTCGCCTTCGCCCAGGCGCAGCAGCGGCGACAGCGCCAGCCCCAGCGCGAGCCGGTGCAGCGTGTCCTGCTTGACCAGGTTGGCCCGCACGCGCGACAGGTCGCCCTCGGGCAGTTCCGAGAGACGGATGTACAGCAGGTGCGAGACGGCCAGGTTCAGCACCGAGTCGCCGAGAAACTCGAGGCGCTCGTTGTGGTCGGCCGAGAAACTGCGGTGCGTGAGCGCGAGCTGGAGCAGCCGCGGGTCCGAGAACGTGTACTGAAGGCGCGCCTGCAGCGCGACGAGGCTGCCGTCCACCTTCTTGTGCGACACCGCGGTCAGCGGGACGCGCCCTTGTATTTGAGCGTCAGGTAGGCCGGCCCGAACAGGGGGATCTCGCGTTCGTACGCATACGACACGACGACCTTGTCGCCCACCTTCTTGATCTCGAGGTCTTTGCCGCTGACCGACTTGAAGTCGTCGATGGCCTGGGCGCGGTCGAAGATCGCGCGGATCTCGGGCACCGTCGCGCCTTCCTTGGCCTTGTTGGCAGCCTTGTCGATCGCCTGCCATTCGATCAGCGTCGGAATGACCTGCGCGACGACGACGCCTGCGCAGGCCAGCACCACCGCGACGAACAGCAAACCGATGAAAGAGATGCCGCGCTGGTGCGCGGCACTGCCACGGATGGACCGACTGTTGGTTCTCATGCCCTCTTACCCCTCGAACAGTGTCGTTGACTGTTGATTAATTATTGAAACGGACCGATGCGACCGAGATCGCCGAAGTTCATCCAGACAAAGAAGGCCCTGCCCACGATGTTCTTGTCCGGCACGAATCCCCAGAAACGGGAATCGGCCGAATTATCGCGGTTGTCGCCCATCATGAAGTAGTTGCCTTCGGGCACCTTGCACACCACGCCTTCAACCGAGTAGCGGCAGTTCTCGCGGAACGGGAAGTCGCTGGCGCCCGGCACGAAGGCGGGGGCGTTCTCGTCGTTGAGGATCTTGTGCTGCTTGCCGCCGAGGTCTTCGTTGAACTGCTTCAGGATGCGCATCGACTCGCCATCGAGGTAGTCGGCGATCGGGGCCTTGCCCACCGGCTGGCCGTTGATCGTGAGCTTCTTGTTCAGGTAGGCCACTTCGTCGCCCGGAATGCCGACCACGCGCTTGATGTAGTCCATGCTGGGCTTGGGCGGGTAGCGGAACACCACCACGTCGCCGCGCGCCAGCGGCGTGCCGTCGGTGAGCTTGGTGTTGATGACCGGCAAGCGAAGGCCGTAGGTGAACTTGTTGACCAGGATCAGGTCGCCGGTCAGCAGCGTGGGCATCATCGAGCCCGAGGGAATCTTGAAGGGCTCGTACAGGAACGAGCGCAGCAGGAACACCACCAGGATCACGGGGAACAGGCCCGCGGTCCAGTCGAGCCACCAGGGCTGCATCAGCAGGCGCTCGCTGGCCTTGGCGTCGGTGGTGTCGACCTGGGTGATGCCCTGCCCTGCCAGCCGCGTGTTGCGCTCGGCGATGGCGCTGTCGAGTGCGGCGGCGGCACGTTCGCGCTTCGGCAGGAAGTAGAAGCGCTCGGCCAGCCAGTAGACCCCGGTGACCACCGTGGCCACGAACAGCAGCAGCGCGAAGTTGCCTTCGAGCGCGCCGAAATACCAGGCGCCGACGTAGCTGGCGAACGCCGCGAGAACCAGGGTGGTGAGGTATGCCATGTTCGTGGTGATCAGTCTTCGACTTGCAGAATCGCGAGGAAGGCCTCTTGCGGGACTTCGACGGAGCCGATCTGCTTCATTCTTTTCTTGCCCGCCTTCTGCTTCTCGAGCAGCTTCTTCTTGCGGGAGATGTCGCCGCCGTAGCACTTGGCGAGCACGTTCTTGCGAAGCGCCTTGATTGTCTCACGCGCAATGATGGTGACCCCGATGGCCGCCTGGATCGCCACGTCGTACATCTGGCGCGAAATGATCTCGCGCATCTTCGAGACCACGGCCCGGCCGCGGTACTGCGACTGGCTGCGGTGCACGATGATCGACAACGCATCGACCTTGTCACCGTTGAGCAGGATGTCGACCTTCACCACGTCGGACGCGCGGTACTCCTTGAACTCGTAGTCCATCGAGGCGTAGCCGCGGCTCACCGACTTCAGCTTGTCGAAGAAGTCGAGCACGATTTCGCCCAGCGGCATCTCGTAGGTCAGCATGACCTGGCGGCCGTGGTAAGCCATGTTCAGCTGCACGCCGCGCTTCTGGTTGGCCAGCGTCATGACGGAGCCGACGTATTCCTGCGGCATGTACAGGTGCACGGTGACGATGGGCTCGCGAATTTCCGCCATCTTGCCGACGTCGGGCATCTTGGACGGGTTCTCGACCATGATGACTTCGCCGTCGTTGCGCACCACCTGGTAGACCACGCTCGGCGCGGTCGTGATCAGGTCCTGGTCGAACTCGCGCTCCAGGCGCTCCTGCACGATCTCCATATGCAGCAGGCCGAGGAAGCCGCAGCGGAAGCCGAAGCCGAGCGCCTGGCTTACTTCGGGTTCGTAGCGCAGCGACGAATCGTTGAGCTTGAGCTTCTCGAGCGCATCGCGCAGTGAGTCGTACTCGCTGGCTTCGGTCGGGTACAGGCCTGCGAACACCTGCGGCTGGATTTCCTTGAAGCCGGGCAGCGCCTCGGTGGCCGTGGCGGCCGCACCGCCGGTGCCGGGCCGGATCAACGTGACCGTGTCGCCGACCTTGGCCGCCTGCAGCTCCTTGATGCCTGCAATGATGTAGCCCACCTCGCCGGCTTCGAGCGAAGGGCGCGGCTCGTTGCCGGGCGTGAACACGCCGACGCTGTCGGCGTTGTACATCGCACCCGACGCCATCATCTTGATGCGCTCACCCTTCACGAGGCGGCCGTCGACCACACGCACCAGCATGACCACGCCGACGTAGGCGTCGAACCAGCTGTCGACGATCATCGCGCGCAGCGGGCCGTCGGGATTGCCGCGCGGCGCGGGCATGCGCGCGACGATGGTCTCGAGAATCTCGTCGATGCCGACGCCGGTTTTTGCGGAGCACGGAATCGCGTCGGTCGCGTCGATGCCGATCACGTCTTCGATTTCGGTGCGCGCGTTGTCGAGGTCTGCGTTCGGCAGATCGATCTTATTGAGCACCGGGATCACTTCGACGCCGAGGTCGAGCGCGGTGTAGCAGTTGGCCACCGTCTGCGCTTCGACGCCTTGCGATGCATCGACGACGAGCAATGCGCCTTCGCATGCCGACAGCGAGCGACTCACTTCGTACGAGAAGTCGACGTGGCCCGGCGTGTCGATCAGATTGAGGTTGTAGACCTGTCCGTCGCGTGCCTTGTAGTGCAGCGCGGCGGTCTGCGCCTTGATGGTTATCCCACGCTCTTTTTCGATGTCCATCGAGTCGAGCACCTGCGCTTCCATCTCGCGTTCAGCGAGACCGCCGCAACGCTGGATCAAACGGTCTGCGAGTGTCGACTTGCCATGGTCGATGTGCGCAATGATCGAAAAATTTCTGATGTGATTCATCAACGGGAACGCTTAAGTACTTGAATTGGCTCGGGCGCCGAGGGGCGGGGCCAAGAAAAAAGGGCGCGTCTTCTGGAGACGCGCCCTGAACCAACAAGCAATGGCAACTGCAGTAGTTGGAACTTCATTGTAGGCAAAAAGGGAAGCACGTACATCCGGGAACAGGGTCCAAAGGGCTCGTTGCAGGTCCACAACATCAAAGATACAAACAGGTTATCCACAAGATAGGTGGAGCACTCACTGAACAACTTGTGGGCGATCTGTGGAGCACCGGTGGACGGCTGTCTGACATCTCGCATCGTGAAGGCCATCGCCCTCTTTATGCGCTGACTGGCCGCCAGAAGCTGTCTATTCTACCGAAATTCGTCCTTAGGCCTTTTATAAGTTAGTGATTGCAAACAAATCTTGGCGTTTTCGAGGCCCCGGATTTTTTTAGAGGCCGGCGCCGAAGCGTCGTAAACACCTCGAAAAAATGGCCCCAAACCCGACTGCCGGGTGGGGCCACTTGACGCCGGCGCCGTATCAGCGTGCGGGTCGGATCAGGGCGTACTGCGCCCAGTCACCCCGGCGATAGAGCACGCTCAGCGGCTTGCCCTTGTCCGCCTTGGCGACCGCCGCCTCGAATTCGCGGGCATTCGCCACCTCGAGATTGCCCACGGCCATGATGATGTCGCCCTCGCGCAGACCGGCCCGCGCGGCCGCATCGTTGGCGGCATCGACCTTCACACCGCCCTTGAGCTTGAGTTCTTTCTTCTGCGCGTCGGTGAGATCGCTGACCCCGAGGCCCAGTGACTTCAAGGCTGCGGAAGCCGACGGCTTCGCGGCCGGCTCGTCACGATCGCTCGCGCGCTTGGCCGGCTTGTCGGGCTCGATCTCGGCGATGGTCACGCTGAGGTCGCGCGCGCTGCCGCGACGGAACACGGTGAGCGTGCTCTTGGTGCCCGGCTTGGTGTTGCCCACGAGGCGCGGCAAGTCACTCGGCTTCTCGATCGCCTTGCCGTCGAACTTGGTGATGACGTCGCCCGGCTCCACGCCGGCCTTCTCGCCCGGCGAACCGGCTTCGACGCCGCGCACCAGCGCACCCTGCGCCTTGCTCAGGCCGATGGCTTCGGCCACGTCCTTGGTGACCTGGTCGATCTGCACGCCGATGCGGCCGCGCGAGACGCGCCCCGAGGTGCGCAGCTGCTCGCTCACGCGGATGGCTTCGTCGATCGGAATCGAGAACGAGATGCCCATGAAGCCGCCCGAGCGCGAATAGATCTGGCTGTTGATCCCCACCACTTCGCCGCGCATGTTGATCAGCGGGCCGCCCGAGTTGCCGGGGTTGATGGCCACGTCGGTCTGGATGAAGGGCAGGTACTCGCCCGTGTCGCGCTGCTTGGCGCTCACGATGCCGGCCGTGACGGTGTTCTCGAGGCCGAAGGGCGAGCCGATCGCCATGACCCATTCGCCGACGCGCAGCTTGGAGATGTCGCCCACCTTCACCGCGGGCAGGCCCGTGGCTTCGATCTTGACCACGGCCACGTCGGTGCGCTTGTCGGCACCGATGATCTTGGCCTTGAACTCACGCTTGTCGGGCAGCGTGACGAGCACCTCGGAGGCGTCTTCCACCACGTGCGCGTTGGTCATGACGTAGCCGTCGCCCGTCAGGATGAAGCCCGAGCCTACGCCGCGCGGGCGCTCTTCTTCCTGCTGCGGACGGTTCGGGCGCGGTCCCTGGCGCGGGGTGCCCGGCGCCGGCTGGCCGAAGAAGCGGCGGAAGAACTCCTGCATCTCCTCGTCCATCTCGCCATTGCCGCCGCCGCGTTGCGCGACCTTCTCGACCGTGCGGATGTTGACCACCGACGGACCGACCTGGTCGACCAGGTCGGTGAAGTCGGGCAGCGTGCGCGTTTGCGCATGCACCGACTCGACCGGCAGGAAAGTGGCACCGGCCGTCAGCGCCAGCGCACAGGCCAGCAGACCGGAACGAAGCTTGTGTCCCTCGACTTTGAACATCATCGGTTGTCTTTCAAAAAGAACAGAGCTGCAAATAACGACAGAGGCTATGAGTAGTCAGCGTCGGCTTGGTTCAGCATGGGCGCCTGCATGGCGTCAGCCCATCGCCCGTCAGCGCGTGCGCGCAAGGCTCTGGGCAAAGGCATTGAGCGTCTGCTGCGGCACCTCGCCGACCGCGGTCAGCCACCAGTCGCTGGCCGGTGCGGGCAGTCGCCTGCGGATCGCATTGGTGGCACCGATGGTCAGCACGCCGTCGCCCGGCGTGCGCGTGGGGTCGTAGCGTTCGATGAAGAGCGAGACCGTCGCGAGGCCGTCGGAGAAGGTCCACTGGACGGTGGTCGCCTCGGGCTTGGGCGGCTTGCCGTCGCTGCTGGGCAGCGCGGGCCGTCGGAAGAAGCTTCGGGGCTTGAATCCGGCCACGGGCGTGCGCAGCATCCAGCCTTCGTCCTGCGCAGTGCTGCGCTCGAGTTCGAGCTTCTCGATGCGGTAGCCGTTGGTGTTGGCCATCATCTGCACCAGCGCCTGCGCCTTCACGGGCGCGTCGAGCTGCAGTTCGGAAAACGCCGACTGCTCGACCACGCGCGTGTCGCTGTCGACGGTCTGAAGTTTCACCACGAGGCCGGAGCGTCGTTCGCTCCAGATGCGGTAGCCGAAGCGCAGCCCGTCGCGCGGCACCAGCTGCACCACGTCGGCATCGAAGCCCGCGACGCGGTCCTTGCCAATGGCGCGCACGTCGTAGTAGTCGCCCACCGACGAGTCGGGCTTGTCGGGCAGATTGGGGAAGAGGTCGAGGTTCTCGCGCTTCTCGACCTTCACGACCTTCGCCTCGGGCAGGAAGGTCATCACATTGCGGTTGCGCCGGAAGGTCGAGCGCGGTGGACCCGAGAGCGCTTCGATGCGCTCCAGCTGGTGATCGCCGTCGCGCACATGCCAGATGCGCGCGCTCGACAGGTCACCGCCCGGGGCCGACACCACGAAGGTGCCCACGTAGCTGCGCTGCCGTGCGCCCGCGTGCATGCGCTGCAGCCACTCGGTCACACCCATGGCCGGCGGCTCGTCGTTCTGCGCCGAGGGCACGCTCTTCGTGTTGGCCGGCCCGTAGCGGGTCTGCGCGGCGGCCATCTGCCCCAGGCAGAGAACGGCGAACACGAGCACGAAGGTGCGTGCGGAAATCGGCATGTGAACGGTCATTGCAGGCGGCGACGGGCGCGCATTCAGCGCGTGGGGCCCTCGAAGGTGGCGTTGCGCAGGAAACCGGACGGCATTTGCGATGCACCACCGGCCTGCTGGTGGGCTTCGAGCAGCTGGTCAAGGCGCGGATCGCGCAGCATGACCTGCGGGTTGCCATTGCCGACCAGCACGCGGGTGGGCGTCAGGACGCCGTTGCCGGGCAACGCGCTGCCACCGGCTGCTGCCGCCAGAACCGAGTTCGCCACGGGTTGCTGCGTCGCTGCCAATTGGGCACCGCCGCTCGGCACCGCGGCACCGTTGCCGACCAGCGTCCAGCTGATGGCCGCCACGGCCATCAACGACGCGGCGCCAGCCACCAGCTTCCATCGGAACACCGGCTCGTTGGCCGCCTCGGCGCGTTGCCGCTCGGGCATCGCGGCCGGCACGGCGGCGAGCGGCGCCACGGCCGCGGGCGGAGCGATCACGACTGGCTCTTGCGCGAGCCGCTGCTGGAAGCGCGCCAGGAAGGCCGACGTGTCGCTGCAGCGCGAATGCGCCGACGAGCGCAGCACATCGCCCACCACGTGGTACGCGTGCCAGGCGTCGCGCGAATCGTCTTCAGCGCAGACGGATTCGATCGCACGCGCGAACGCTTCGCCCTGCAAATGGCCGTCCGCGAGTGCGGACACCTGTTCCCGAACCGTCATCGTCTGATTCATGTCATTCACCTGCTGATCTACCAACGCTTGCCGGACTGGTTGTCCAGCAGCGGCTTGACCCTGGCCGAAATGGCCTCGCGCGCCCGGAAAATACGCGAACGCACCGTGCCGATCGGACAATCCATGACCTCGGCAATCTCTTCGTAACTCATCCCGTCGATCTCGCGCAGCGTGACCGCCTGGCGCAACTCGGTAGGGAGCGCTTCCATGGCAGCCTCGACGGCACTGGCGATTTCGTTCGCCGCCATGACCGATTCGGGGGTTTCATCGGTGGTTGGTTCGTTTCCAGGGCGGTAAGTTTCATCTTCGTCGTCCGAGGACGAACGCAGTGCGCTTTCGGAGACGGTCGGATCGCGCTTCATGTCCACCAGCGCCTTCTTGGCGGTGTTCACCGCGATCCGGTACAGCCAGGTGTAGAACTGCGCCTCGCCGCGGAACTGGTGCAGCGCGCGGTAGGCGCGAATGAAGGTTTCCTGGGCGATGTCCTCGACCAGATCGACATCGCGCACCATGCGCCCGATCAGGCGTTCGATGCGGCGCTGGTACTTGATGACCAACAGCTCGAACGCCTTCTGGTCGCCCGCAACGGTGCGCTGAACCAGCTGGAAGTCGACCTCACCCGGGCGCGGCGCCTCGGCCGCCCCATCGGGCAGCGCGGACTCCGGAGGCGCGGGCGGCAAGGAAGTGGTCATCGAAAGGGGTCAGGGCGCATCGGCCGGAGCGGTCGCGCGCCAGGGGTCGCCGGCCGGTTCGGCCGCCGGGGGCCGCGCATAGACCGCACGGCGCACGTCGCGCCAGCGTTCGGGCATGGCCCGCTGCTCGAGCCAGACCCAGCGCGCTGCGCGGCCGGGTTCGGCCAATCGGATCAGCAGCAACGACTGGAAGTCGAGCGCCACGATGGCGCGTGCAGCGAGCACGCCGCGCGACGGATCGGCACCGGTCAGCGACCAGTGCAATCCGTCGAAGTGCAGCGTGGCCGCACCGTCCCGTCGCAGGCCGAAACCCGCGGCGACACCAGAAAAGACGACGCTGAGGAGCAGCAGCAGCTGGCGCCAGCCATTGCTATCGAACAGATAGCAGGCCGCGCCCGCGCAGCAGACGCCCAGGGTCCAAAGGGCCAGAAGAATCCGGGTCGCGCCGCGGGTGCGCCCCACCGGATAGGTCACCGACGGTGCGCTGTACATGGGAGAGCGACGCTCAAGCGCGCTTGAACACCAGCGTACCGTTGGTACCGCCGAAGCCGAAGTTGTTCTTGACCGCGACGTCGATCTTCAGATCGCGCGCCTCGTTGGCGCAGTAGTCGAGATCGCACTCCGGATCCTGGTTGAAGATGTTGATGGTCGGCGGGCTCTTCTGGTGATGCAGAGCCAGCACCGTGAACACCGATTCGATGCCGCCCGCGCCGCCCAGCAGGTGGCCGGTCATGGACTTGGTCGAATTGACGACGAGTTTCTTCGCGTGATCGCCGAACGCCAGCTTGACCGCGTTGGTCTCGTTGAGGTCACCGATCAGCGTCGAGGTGCCGTGCGCGTTCAGGTACTGGACCTCGTCGGCGTTGACACCCGCATTGGCCAGTGCCATCGCCATCGAACGGCGCGGGCCGTCGACGTCGGGCGCGGTCATGTGGTACGCGTCGCCGGTCATGCCGAAGCCGGAGACTTCCGCATAGATCTTGGCGCCGCGCGCTTTGGCGTGTTCGTACTCTTCGAGCACCAGCACGCCCGAGCCCTCGCCCAGCACGAAGCCGTCGCGGTCCTTGTCCCACGGGCGCGAGGCCGTGGCGGGATCGTCGTTGCGCGTGCTCAGCGCGCGAGGCGCGGTGAAGCCGCCGATGCCCAGCGGCGAGATGGTCGATTCGGCACCGCCCGCAATCATGACGTCGGCGTCGCCGTACTCGATCATGCGTGCCGACGTGCCGATGGCATGTAGGCCGGTGGTGCAGGCGGTCACGACGGCGATGTTCGGGCCCTTGAAGCCGTACTTGATCGACACGTGGCCGGAGATCATGTTGATGATCGACGCCGGCACGAAGAACGGCGAAATGCGGCGCGGGCCGCGGCTCGCGTATTCGCCATGCGTCTGTTCGATCATCGGCAGACCGCCGATGCCCGAACCGATGTTGCAGCCGATGCGCACGGCCTTTTCATAGGGCAGCGCGTCGCCGGTCGGCAGTCCGCTGTCCTGCACCGCCTGGATGGCGGCGGCGAGTCCCAGATGAATGAAGCGGTCCATGTGACGCGCTTCTTTCTCCGAGATGTATTGGGTGATGTCGAAACCCTTGACCTCACCGGCGAACTTGCAGGCGAAGGCGCTTGCATCGAACGCGGTGATGTTCGCAATGCCCGACTTCCCGGCCAACAGGTTGGTCCAGGATTCGGTTGCGGTGTTTCCGACAGGAGCGATGCAACCGAGTCCGGTCACGACGACGCGGCGTTTGGTCATGCCGGCAAACCTTTCTGGAAGCGCTGGACCACTGCCGAGCGGCGCGGGCGGTTAAAAAAGAGCCGCCGGCCGTCGTTGCAGTGTCAGCTGGCCGATCAGGCCTTTTGATTCTTGGTGGCGTAGTCGACGGCGTTCTGCACCGTCGTGATCTTCTCTGCGTCTTCGTCGGGGATCTCGATGCCGAACTCGTCTTCGAGTGCCATCACGAGTTCGACCGTGTCGAGCGAGTCAGCGCCGAGGTCGGCCACGAAAGCCTTTTCGTTCGTCACTTGGGACTCTTCCACGCCGAGCTGCTCGGCGATGATTTTCTTGACACGTGCTTCGATATCGCTCATTTGATTCCCTCTAAGGGTTGTAGGTAACTGGTGGATTTTAGCCGGGCGGCCCGTGGCATTTGCCCCGCGCTCCGGTACGGAAAAAGATTGCGCCTTTCGGCTACATGTGCATGCCGCCGTTGACGTGCAGTTCCTGCCCCGTCACGTACGACGCCTGCGGCGATGCAAGGTAGGCCACTGCATGCGCGATGTCGGCCGGCTTGCCCAGGTGGCCCAGCGGGATCTGCGAGAGCAGCGCCTGTTGCTGGGCTTCCGGCAGGCTGGCCGTCATGTCGGTTTCGATGAAACCCGGCGCGACGCAGTTGACCGTGATGTTGCGGCTGCCGAGTTCGCGGGCCAGCGCACGGGTCATGCCCGACACGCCGGCCTTGGCGGCCGCGTAGTTGGCCTGGCCGGCATTGCCGGACGCGCCCACCACGCTCGTGATGCTGATGATGCGGCCATAGCGCTGCTTCATCATCGGACGGATCACCGCGCGCGAGAGACGGAAAACAGCCTTGAGGTTGGTGTCGAGCACCGCATCCCAATCGTCGTCCTTCATGCGCATGGCGAGCGTGTCGCGCGTGATGCCGGCGTTGTTGACCAGCACGTGGATCGCGCCGTAAGCCTGCACGATCTCGTCGATCAGGGCCTCGACGGCAGCGCCGTCGTTCACGTCGAGTGCACGGCCGCGGCCGTCGAACGCGCTCAGCGCCTGGGTGATCTTGGCAGCACCGTCGTCGGTGGTGCCGGTGCCCACGACCTTGAGGCCGCGCTGCGCGAGCTCAAGCGCAATGGCAGCGCCGATGCCGCGCGTTGCGCCGGTGACCAGGGCAACCTGGCCTTCGAATTTGGGAGTGCTCATAGAAGAGAAAGAGTATCGGGGCCTGGCGGCGTTCAGCCGGCGAGCGATTGTCGAACGTCCGCAAGGGTGGCCGGGTCGTACACCGACGCGGCTTCCAATTCGGGGGCGATGCGCTTCACCATGCCGGCCAGCACCTTGCCGGGACCGCACTCGATGATGGCGGCTACACCGCGCAGTTTCAAGGCCTGAACACTTTCGACCCAGCGCACCGGACCGGCGGCCTGGCGCACCAGGGCGTCGCGAATGCGGTCGAGGTCGGTTTCAACGGCCACGTCGATGTTGTTGAGCACCGGAATCTGCGGGGCAGCCAGCACCACGCTCGCGAGCTTTTCGCGCAGGGCTTCGGCCGCCGGCTTCATCAGGCTCGAATGGAACGGTGCCGACACCGGCAGCGGCAGCGCGCGCTTGGCGCCATTGGCTTTCAGCAGCTCGCAGGCCTTGTCGACCGCAGCCTTGCTGCCGGCGATCACGGTCTGCATCGGATCGTTGAAATTCACGGCCTCGACCACCTCGGCGCTACCGGGGCCGAACGTGGCGGTGGCTTCCGCGCAGCCGGCGATGACCTTGTCCGACGCCATGCCGAGGATCGCCGCCATCGCGCCGACGCCGACCGGCACCGCTTGCTGCATGGCCTGTGCACGGAAACGCACCAGCGGCGCGGCCTGTGCGAGCGTCAACACGCCCGAGGCGACCAGTGCCGAATATTCGCCCAGCGAGTGACCCGCCACGACGGACGGCGCGGCGCCGCCCTCGGCCAGCCAAGCGCGCCATGCGGCCACACCGGCCACCAGCATCACGGGCTGCGTGTTGGTGGTGAGCGCCAGTTCTTCTTTCGGGCCGCTCTTGATCAGTGCACCGATGTCTTCGCTCAGCGCATCAGAGGCTTCGCGCAGGGTCTCGGCCACAGCCGGGTGGTCGCCCCAGGCGTCGAGCATGCCGACCGCCTGCGAGCCCTGACCCGGAAAGACAAAAGCAAAGGATTTCATTGTTGTTTCTTCGTCACCGCGCCGACGCCCGCTCCGGGGCGCCGCAACGCACTACAGATTCAATAGCACCGCGCCCCAGGTGAAGCCACCGCCCACGCCTTCCAGCATGAGGGTCTCACCCTTCTTCACCTTGCCCGAGCGCACGGCTTCGTCGAGCGCCAGCGGGATCGAGGCGGCCGAGGTGTTGCCGTGCTCGTGCACCGTGACCACCAGCTTCTCGCGCGGCAGCTTCAGCTTCTTGGCCGTGCCTTCCATGATGCGGATGTTGGCCTGGTGCGGGATCAGCCAGTCGATGTCGGCTTCGGTCTTGCCAGCCTTGGCGAGCGTGGCGCGCGCGGCTTCTTCGAGCACGCGGACCGCCAGCTTGAAGACCGCCTGGCCGTCCATGTGCAGCAGCGGCGTGCCGAGCACGTTGCCGCCCGACACATGGCCCGGCACGCACAGGATGCCGACGTGCTTGCCGTCCGCATGCAGGTCGCTGGCCAGGATGCCGGGCTCGTCGGAGGCCTCGAGCACCACCGCGCCCGCGCCGTCGCCGAACAGCACGCAGGTCGTGCGATCGTTGAAGTCGAGGATGCGGGAGAACACTTCGGCGCCGATCACCAGCGCACAGCGCGCGGTGCCCGTGCGGATCATCGCGTCGGCCACCGTCAGTGCATAGACGAAACCGCTGCAGACCGCCTGCACATCGAAGGCCGGGCAGCCGGCGATGCCGAGCTTGTGCTGGAGGATCGCGGCCGACGACGGGAACACCATGTCCGGCGTCGAGGTCGCGACGATGATCAGATCGACATCGCTTGCCTTGCGGCCGGCGGCTTCCAGCGCGTGCTTCGCGGCTTCGAGGCCGAGATCGCTGCTGTTGACATCGGGCGCCGCGAAATGGCGCGCGTGGATGCCGGTGCGCTCGACGATCCACTGATCGGAAGTTTCGATGCCGCGAGTCGCCAGATCCTTGGCAAGGTCGTCATTGGTGACGCGGCGTGGGGGCAGGTAGCTGCCGGTGCCGGTAATGCGCGAAAAAGGGGTCATCAAGCGTGAAGGGCTGTCGCGTCGGCCGGCGCCGCCGACTCCTGCCGCGCGAGCAAAGGCGCGGCGTGGGCGATGCGGGCCCGCACGCGATCGAGCAGGTTGTTGCGAGCGGCATCATAAGCGCGATCCAACGCATGGCCGAAAGCCACTTCGTCGGCCGAGCCATGGCTCTTGAACACCAGCCCGCGCAGGCCCAGCAAGGCCGCGCCGTTGTAGCGACGGTGATCCAGGCGACCTTTGAACGCTTTTAGAACCGGGTAAGCGACAACTGCAACCAGTTTGGTAAAGATGTTCCGCGAGAACTCGACGCGAATGAACTCACCGATCATCGAGGCGACGCCCTCGCTGGCCTTCAGCGCCACATTGCCGACAAATCCATCACACACGACGATGTCGGTCGTGCCCTTGAAAATGTCGTTGCCTTCCACGTTGCCGTAGAAGTTCAGATCCTTGGAGTTGGCAGCCGTACGCAGCAGTTGACTCGCCTTCTTGATGGTTTCGCTGCCCTTGATGGCTTCTTCGCCAATATTGAGCAAACCGACCGAAGGCGATTCGTTGCCGGTCAACGCCGAAACGAGCGCCGAACCAAGAACGGCGAACTGGAGCAGGTCTTCGGCGTCGCAATCGACGTTCGCACCGAGATCGAGCACGGTGGTCGCCCCGCCCTTCACATTCGGCAGCTGGGGAGCGATGGCAGGACGGTCGATGCCATCGAGCGTCTTGAGCAGATAGCGTGCAATCGCCATCAATGCACCCGTGTTGCCAGCAGATATGGCCGCTTGCGCAGTGCCATCTTTCACCTGCTGGATTGCAACGCGCATCGAAGAGTCCTTCTTCTTACGCAGCGCGATTTCGATGGGATCGTCCATGCCGACCACTTCACTGGCCGGCACGATGCGGGCGCGCGGATGATCGGCAAACCCCGCCAGTGCGGCCGGCGCACCGACGAGCAGCAACGAGGCTTCGCTGTGCCGCGCGAGAAACGCGCGGCAGGCCGCGAGCGTGACACGCGGCCCATGGTCACCCCCCATGCAATCCACGGCGAGCGTGATTGCGGCGGGCGCAGCAGTGAGTTCGGGAGAAAAAGGCGCAGCCATCAAAACAAAGGCCCGACGCTACAGCAAAAGTAGCTTCGGGCCTCGGCCTTGGGATTCGAGATCAGGCTTCGGACTTGTTCTTGAGCACCTGACGGCCACGGTAGAAACCGTTGGGGCTGATGTGGTGGCGCAGGTGCGTTTCGCCGGTGGTCGGCTCCACGGCGATGCCGGGGACAACCAGAGCGTTGTGTGAACGGTGCATGCCGCGCTTGGAAGGCGACTTCTTGTTTTGCTGGACGGCCATGATGGCTCCTGGACGGTTAGGTGGGTGACTGGATGCGGGCTCAAGCGGTGGCAATGAGGCGAAAGCTCCGGCGGCATGCATGGAATGCCACGTTCTGCCTTTGCCTTGTATGCATTGCTGCTCACGGCGGCGCGCGCGAAGCCCATGATTATAGCCCAGCCGCAGAGAAAGGGCTACTTGCCCTCTTCGGGCTTGCGCGGACGCAACGCACCGAGCACGGCAAAGGGGTTCGGCTTGGCCTCTTCGGCCGCCTGGAAATCGTCGTCGCTCGACGACAGGCGCACCGGTGTCGGGCACACGTCGTGGACCGGCGTGGTGGGGATTTCCATCAGCAGTTCGTCCTCGATGAGCTCACGCAGATCGAAATCGCGGCTGATCACCAGCAGGTCTTCGTCGGACTCGTCGTCTTCCGCCTCGGCCGTGGCCTCGTCGGCCACAAAACGGAACCAGCGATCGACAAACAGTTCGGTATCGACCGGCGACAGGCAGCGCTGGCACACCAGCGGCACGGTGGTTTCGACGTCCAGGTGCAGCCAGGACGTCGCCTTGCCGTCGGCGCCGGGGCGCTCCTCGCCGGTCGCTTCCCAGTGGATGACGGCGTCGGCGGCCGGCGTTGCCAGTTCGGCGACGAGACGCGCAAAGCCCGGAACCGGGTCGTCGCCGTCCAGGGTGGCCGCTGCCGCGGTGAACGCGGGCACATTGAGCCTTTCGGGGGCAAATTCTCTCTTCATCTGTCCCAGTCTAGCGTGCCGGCCGGCTTCCCAGGCGAGCAACCCACCGGACGGGTCGGGTCCGGTCGCTCACGCACAATCGCTGCATGCAACGCACCGTGATCCTTGCCTCGACCTCGCGCTACCGCCGCGAACTGCTCACCCGCCTCCATCTGCCCTTCGACGTGCACGCGCCCGACGTCGACGAGACCCCGCGCGAAGGCGAAACGCCCCGTGCGCTGGCCGAGCGCCTGGCGCTGGAAAAGGCCAACGCCGTGGCCGCGCGCTTTCCCGACGCGGTGGTGATCGGCTCCGATCAGGTCGCCGACCTGGCGGGCGAAGCGCTCGGCAAGCCCGGCGACCACGCACGGGCGACGGCCCAATTGCGTCGGATGCGCGGCCAGACGCTGATCTTCCAGACCGCCGTGGCCGTCGTCTGCCAGTCCACGGGCTTCGTCCAGCGCGACATCGCCCCCGTGCGCGTGGTGTTCCGCGACCTCTCGGACGCCGCCATCGAGCGCTATCTATTAGCGGAGCAGCCCTACGACTGCGCCGGCAGCGCCAAAAGCGAGAGCTTCGGCATTGCGCTGCTCGACGCCATCGACAGCGACGACCCGACCGCGCTGGTCGGCCTGCCGCTGATCCGCACCTGCCGGATGCTGCGCGCCGCGGGGGTCGACCTGCTGTGACCACCCCAGGCAAGCTCTACCTCGTCCCCGCGCCGCTCGATTTCGGCTGCGATCTCCAGGCGCCCCTGCAGGACGCCCTGCCGCTGGGCACATTGCAGACGGCCGCCGGCATCACGCACTGGATCTGCGAAAACGCCAAGTCGGCGCGCGCCTACCTGAAGCGCATCGACGCAGTCGCCCCGCTGGCCGCGCCGCTGCAGGCGCAGAACATCCAGGAACTGCCGCGCGAAGTGCACAAGAAAGGCGACCACGCCGGCCAGTTCGACGCCCGCCCGCTGCTGGCTGCGGCCCTCGAAGGCCATGACATCGGCCTGCTGAGCGAAGCCGGCATGCCCGCCGTGGCCGACCCCGGCTCGTCGGTGGCGCGCGCCGCGCACGACCTGGGCATCACCGTCGTGCCGCTCACCGGCCCGGTATCGCTGCTGCTGGCGCTCGCCGCGAGCGGCCTGAACGGACAGAACTTCGCCTTCGTCGGCTACCTGCCGCAGGACGGCGGCGAACGCCAGGCGCGCATCCGCGAACTCGAGGCGCTCGCACTCAAGACCGGCCAGACGCAGCTCTTCATCGAAACGCCGTACCGCAACGCAGCCCTGCTGCAGGCGCTGGTGCAGACGCTGCAGCACAACACCCGGCTGGCGGTCGCGCGCGGCCTGACGCTGGCGACCGCACAGGTGCGCAGCGAGACGGTGAAAGCCTGGCGCGCCGCCAAGCCGCAGGCCGCGACCGACGAGCGCCTGCCCGCCGTGTTCGCGATCGGGCGCTGACGGTGGGGCCGGGCGTCACGGCCGGTACGCGCTGGGCGTCGCGCGCCCAGTTCTTCGCGTCGGGCTTCATCTTTGCGACCTGGGGCGTGCACGTGCCGACGGTCAAGGCGCACTACGCCATCGACGAGGCGCAACTCGGGCTCGCCATGCTCGCAGCAGGCGCCGGCGCGATGGTCGGCCTGACCAGCGCCGGGCGCTGGATCGGCCGCCACGGCCCGCGCCGCATGGCCGCGCTCTGCGGCTGCATCTACGCCCTGCTGATCGCCGGCCTCATCGCGATGCCGGGCTACGCCGCACTGCTGGGCCTGCTGGCGGTGTTCGGCCTCGTCACCAGCGTGTTCGACGTGGCGATCAACACCGAGGCCGCGCAGCTCGAACTGCGCGGCAACCAGCCGCTGATGAGCGGCATGCACGGCATGTTCAGCCTCGGCGGCATGGTCGGCGCTGCGAGCGGCAGCGCGGCGCTGGCCTCCGGCATGGCCCCGCAGACGCACTTGTGGACAGTGGCCGTGGTGATGATCGGGGTGGTCGCAATCGCGTCGACGCGCATGCTGCCCACGCCGACCGCCCCCGCTGACGGTGCGGCCGCGGCGGACCACGGCTTTCGCCTGCCGCGCGGTGTGCTTGCGGTGCTCGGCGTGCTGGCCGCGCTGGGGCTGATCGCCGAGGGCGCCATCTACGACTGGAGCGTGCTCTACATGCAGCAGGAACTGGGCAGCCCGCAGCAGCAGGCCGCACTGGCCTACGCGAGCTTTTCCGCCGCGATGGCGGCGGCGCGTTTCGGTGGCGATGCGATGCGCGCCCGCTTCTCCCCCACCGCGTTGCTGCGCGGCAGCGGCCTGCTCGCCGCAGCGGCGATGACGCTGGTGCTGCTGACCGACCTGCCCTGGCTCGCATTGCTCGGCTTCGCGGGCGTCGGCGTCGGTTTCGCGAACGTGGTGCCGATCCTGTTCGGCGCCTCGGCCCGCGTGCCGGGCGTGGCGCCTGCCAACGGCATTGCCGCCGTGTCGGCCATCGCTTACTTGGGGTTCATGGCTGGGCCCGCGGTGATCGGCCTGCTGGCGCGGGTCAGCTCGCTGACCGCCGCGCTCTATGTGGTGGTGGCCTTTGCCGCTGCGCTGGCGGCCTCGGCCCGGTTCACCGACAGCGGCGACAACAACACCGCCTGATAAAAGCCGCGCCGCTCAGCGCAGCGCCGGCGAAGTCTTCAGCGCGCTCACCGAGGCCGCGCCCATGGCGGCGCCGAACTTCTTGGCCAGCTTCTCGGCCACGTTGTCGCGGCGCGTGTAGTCGATGACTTCCTCGGCCTTGATCACCTCGCGCGCCACGAAGTCGACATTGCCCAACTGGTCGGCCAGGCCGAACTCGACAGCCTGCTCGCCGCTCCAGAAGAGGCCGCTGAACAGGCCCGGGGTGTCGAGCTTGAGGCGGTCGCCGCGACCGGTCTTCACCACGTTGATGAACTGCGTGTGGATCTGGTTGAGCATCGTCTGGGCATGCGCGCGCTGTGCGTCGCTCATCGGGCTGAACGGGTCGAGGAAGCCCTTGTTCTCACCGGCGGTCAGCAGCCGGCGCTCGACGCCGACCTTTTCCATCACGCCGGTGAAGCCGAAGCCGTCCATCAGCACGCCGATGCTGCCGACGATGCTGGCCTTGTCGACGAAGATCTTGTCGGCGCCGGCGGCGATGTAGTACGCCGCCGAGGCGCAGGTTTCTTCGACCACGGCATAGACCGGCTTCTTGTGCTTGGCCTTCAGGCGCTTGATCTCGTCGTTGATGATGCCGGCCTGCACCGGGCTGCCGCCCGGCGAATTGATCAGCAGCACCACGCCCTTGGCGCCCTCGTCCTCGAAGGCCGTCTTCATGGCGGCGATCACGAACTCGGCGCTGGCGTCGCCGCCGTTGGCGATCTCGCCCTTGATCTCGACGACGGCCGTGTGGGCCGTGGTCTTGGCGGTGCTGGGCGTGCTGCGCGAGAACGCGAACCAGGCCAGGAACACGAAGAAGGCCAACCAGCCCAGGCGCACGAAGGTCTTCCAGCGTCGCGTGGCCTTCTGCTCGTTCAGGGAGGCAAAGGCGAGTTTTTCGAGGGTGGCGCGCTCCCACCCGGGGCGCTGCGTGGGATCTTGGGCCATGGTGTTCGGGCTGTCTTGTGATGTCGTGAGGGGGGCGACCGGCTCCAGCGGTTCGAAACCTTGGGGCTCCCTGCGGTTCGGATCGGTCATGTCAGAAGGAAAGAGGTTGGAGGTTCCAGTCAGTATGCCAGTGCACCACGCCGTCTTCTTCGCTCAGCGCGATCTTGACGAGCCCGCCGCGGCACGGCCCACCCGCGCATTCGCCGGTGTCGGGCGCGTAGACGGCGCCGTGGGTGGCGCACAGCAGCCACTGGCCGGAGTCGTCGAAGAAGCGGTCGGGCTGGAAGTCCATCTCCATCGCCACATGGCTGCAGCGGTTGAGGTACGCATGCGGCAGGCCTTCGAAGCGCACCGCGAAGGCGCGGCAGGTTTCGCCGCCATGAACCACGTCGAAGGGCACGGCGTTGCCGCCCTCGACCAGGTCCGAGGCATTGCACAACGGGATGCGCTGATCACTCATGCGCGCCCCCTCAGGCGTTGTCGAGCAGCCAGGCCTGCAGCTCGGCGATCGACTGCGCCACGTACAGCGGCTTGAATTCGTCGAAGGTCGACGACGCGTGCGCGCCGAAGCCCACGCCCACGCTGGCGCAGCCGGCGTTCTGCGCCAGCTGCAGGTCGTGCGTGGTGTCGCCGATCATCAGCGTGCGCTCGGCCGGCACGTCGAGTTCTTCCATGAGTTCGAGCAGCATGCGCGGATGCGGCTTGCCGAAGGTTTCGTCGGCGGTGCGCGAGGCGTCGAAGCGGTCGCGCAGCGCCACCGTCTTCAAGGCTTCGTTGAGGCCGCGGCGTGACTTGCCCGTGGCCACGGCCAGCTTGTGGCCGCGCGCGCGCAGCGCATCGAGCATCGGCAGCACGCCGTCGAACAGCACGAGATCGTCCTGGTGCTGCAGGAAGTGGTAACGATAGCGGGCGCCGAGCTCGGGGTACTTTTCCTTCGGCACGTCGGGCGCCGCGCGCGCGAGCGCCTCGGCCAGACCCAGGCCGATCACCCAGGCGGCATCGTCCTCGCTGGGCTTGGCGCCGCCGACATCGACCACGGCCGCCTGGATGCAGCGCACGATCAGGCGGGTGGAGTCATAGAGCGTGCCGTCCCAGTCGAAGGCGATCAGGTCGAAACGAGGGGAACGTGCAGGGCGGGCGGAAGAATCAGTCATGGGCCGTGGGGGTGGGGTGTTGCGCCATCGCCTCGAGCGCCGCACGCGACATCAGCGTGTGCAGCTCGGGCGGCAGTCCGGCCTGCAGCGCGATGCGCTCGCCGCTGGCCGGGTGGTTGAATTGCAGCCGCCACGCATGCAGGAACATGCGCTTGAGGCCGAGTTTGTGCAAGGCGCGCTGCCGATCGGACTCGCCGTACTTGTCATCGCCGGCAATCGGATGCCCGGCCGAGGCCAGGTGCACGCGGATCTGGTGGGTGCGCCCCGTCTTGATGGTCACCGCCAGCAAGGACAGTGGCGTCGCGTCGCCCGGCAGCGTGAGCCGCGCGAGCACGCGCACCAGCGTGACGGCGCGCATCGCGTCGGGGTGGTCCTTGGCGACCACGCGCACGCGGCGCTCGCCGGCACC
This sequence comes from Variovorax sp. 54, assembly GCF_002754375.1. NCBI lineage: Bacteria > Pseudomonadati > Pseudomonadota > Betaproteobacteria > Burkholderiales > Comamonadaceae > Variovorax > Variovorax sp. 54. The sequence continues at coordinate 4,774,084 of NZ_PEFF01000001.1, read as the reverse complement.
AGCGCCCGAGCCGTCGGGCAGCAGGTACTTGGCGAGCGGCGCGTCGAGCACCTTCTTGTTAGAGGGCCAGTCGCCCTCGACCAGCGCCAGGTAGGTCTTGCCGGTTTCACGCTCGCGGAACTGGTCCTGCAATGCCACCAGCGCGCTGCGCTTCTTGGCGACCAGCAGGATGCCGGAGGTTTCGCGGTCGAGCCGATGCACCAGTTCGAGGAACTTGGCGCCCGGACGCGCCGTGCGCAATTGCTCGATCACGCCGAAGCTCACGCCGCTGCCGCCGTGCACCGCGACACCGGCCGGCTTGTCGATGGCCAGCACGGCCTCGTCTTCGAGCAGCACCGGAAACTCCCGCGCCGGCGCGGGTGGCGTGGCGCCCTCTTCGGCGCGCGGCGAAATCCGCACCGGCGGAATCCGGACCTGGTCGCCGTCCTCGATTCGGGTGTCGGCCTGGACACGGCCCTTGTTGATGCGCACCTCGCCCGACCGGATGATCCGGTAGACGTGCGTCTTCGGCACGCCTTTCAGATGGCGAAACAGGAAATTGTCGAGACGCTGCCCTGCCGATTCGGCGTCGACGGTCAGGAAGTGGATGGCCGCGTGCGGCGTGCCGGTGTCGGCGCCCGCGGGTCGATCCGCGGGATTTGGAGCCCCCGTGGGGCTTTTCTTCGCACCTATAATGTTTTTCACCAGCGCGGTCGTGTAAGTGCTTGATTAGACAGAAGTTTAGAGCACTGACGACCATGCTGTGAGGTCGATGCCGCTTTGGCGTCCAGCCCGCAAACCCCGCGCAATCGCGCAAAGTGGCAGGCCAGGCACCCAAGTCAAGCCGACACCCACGAAACACCGATACGGAATACCCAGCCTGCAGCTTCCAAGCTGCAGGCGGATCGAAGCGAGTCCCTTGTTGTGTTGATGCTGCTGATTCAAATATGCCTGCGCTGGTCGACCTGGTTTCGACCAGTCGCCTCAGGCATTGAATTGCCCGCAGTGCGCGCCACCCTTGCGCAACCGGCTGTCAATAAGACAGCCACCCAACACCGAATCTGGCTCGCGCCCATCCACGCGCCCCCACCCCGGCTGTCTTCTTGAGCTGACGCTCGAGAGGCCTGTTCGCGCCTGGCGCGGCAGTCACAGCATCCGGGGCCAAGCGGCAATTCCCTGGTTTCGCGGGCGTCGTCCGTGCATCGTTGGCTCGTCATGAGCCGGTAGAACGATACATATAAGGACAACGCATCATGAAGCGGATGCTGATCAATGCCACGCAGCCGGAAGAACGGCGCCTGGCCATCGTCGACGGGCAAAAGCTCCTCGACTACGAAATCGAGATCGAAGGGCGTGAACAGCGCAAGGGCAACATCTACAAAGCGGTCGTGACCCGCGTCGAGCCTTCGCTCGAAGCCTGTTTCGTCGACTACGGCGAAGACCGCCACGGCTTCCTGCCGTTCAAGGAAATCTCCAAGCAGTATTTCGCCGAAGGCGTGTCGGCCAGCCAGGCCCGCATCCAGGACGTGATCCGTGAAGGCCAGGAACTCACCGTCCAGGTCGAAAAGGAAGAACGCGGCAACAAGGGCGCCGCCCTCACCACCTTCATCTCGCTGGCCGGCCGCTATGTCGTGCTGATGCCGAACAACCCCCGTGGCGGTGGCGTGTCGCGCCGCATCGAGGGTGACGACCGCGCCGAGCTCAAGGAGGCGATGGACCAGCTCGAGTACCCGAAGGGCATGAGCATCATCGCGCGCACCGCCGGCATCGGCCGCTCGGCGCCCGAACTCCAGTGGGACCTGAACTACCTGCTCAAGCTCTGGACCGCCATCGACGGCGCGGGCAAGGGCGGCAAGGGCGCCTTCCTGATTTACCAGGAATCGTCGCTCGTGATCCGCGCCATCCGTGATTACTTCAATCACGACATCGGCGACATCCTGATCGACACCGACGACATCTACGACCAGGCGCAGCAGTTCATGGCGCACGTCATGCCCGAGCATGCCGCCCGCGTGAAGCGCTATCGCGACGACGCGGCGCTGTTCAGCCGCTTCCAGATCGAGCACCAGATCGAATCGGCCTACGCCCGCACCGTGCAGCTGCCTTCGGGCGGCGCCATCGTCATCGACCACACCGAAGCACTGGTCTCGGTCGACGTGAACTCGGCCCGCGCCATCAAGGGCGGCGACATCGAAGAAACCGCCACCCGCACCAACCTCGAAGCCGCCGACGAAGTGGCCCGCCAGATGCGCCTGCGCGACCTGGGCGGCCTGATCGTCATCGACTTCATCGACATGGACGAGTCGAAGAACCGCCGCGAAGTCGAAAGCCGCCTGCGCGACGCGCTGCGCCAAGACCGCGCCCGCGTGCAGTTCGGTTCGATCAGCAAGTTCGGCCTGATGGAAATGAGCCGCCAGCGCCTGAAGCCGGCGCTGTCCGAAGGTTCGTCGATCCCCTGCCCCCGTTGCGGCGGCTCGGGCCACATCCGCGACACCGAATCGAGCGCGCTCCAAATCCTGCGCATCATTCAGGAAGAGTCCATGAAGGACAACACGGCCGCCGTGCATGTGCAGGTGCCCGTGGAAGTCGCTTCGTTCCTGCTGAACGAAAAGCGCCCTGAAATCGCCAAGATCGAGCTCAAGCAGCGCGTCACCGTGCTGATGGTGCCCAACAAGACGCTCGAAACGCCGAACTACAAGCTCGAGCGCCTGAAGCACGACGATCCGCGTCTCGATCACATCGAAGCCAGCTACAAGATGGCCGACGAGATCGAAGACCCGACCTCGGTCACGCGCCGTTCGCAAGAACCCACCAACAAGCAGACGCCGGTCATCAAGGGCGTGCTGCCCGACGCACCCGCGCCGGTGGTGCCGCCCAAGCCCGAAGCGGTGCGCGCAGCTGCGCCCGCCCCGGCACCGGTGGCCCCGCCCGTGGTGGCCGCACCGGCCCCGGCACAGACCGGCTTCATGGCCTGGATCAAGAGCTTCTTCGGCGGCGGCTCGCCGGCGCCCGCACCGGCTCCGGCGCCCAGCGCCATTCCGGTCGAAGCACCGAAGCCCCGCCGCGATGGTGGCCGTGGTGCAGGCCGTGACGGCGAAGCGCGCGGCGCGCGCGGCGCCGACGGCGAACAGCGCCGCGGCGGACGCGGCGGCGAAGGCCGTGGCGAAGGCGGCGGCCGTTCGGGCGGTCGCGACGGCGAGCGCCGTGGCGGACGCGGCGGTGAGCGCCGTGAAGGCGGCGGTGGCGAACGCCGCGGCGAGGCTCGCAACACCGAGCAACGCAACGACAGCACCAACCCGGCACGCGAGCAACGCGAACCGCGCGAGGCACGTGAAGCACGCGCCCCGCGTGACGGCGAACAGCGCCGTGGCGGTCGCGGCGAGCGCCGCGAAGGTGGCGAAGGCCGCAACGCGCCGGCCGAAGCCCTGCTCGACGGCAACCTGAACCTCGACGCGCAGCAACAGCAGCCGGCACCCGGCGGCGACGAGAACGGCAATGCCGCAGCGGAACGCGCACCGCGCGCCCGCGGCGAGCGCCGTGAACGTGGCGAGCGCGGCGAGCGTGGTGAACGTGGCGGCGACCGCAACGACCGCGGTGAACGCAGCGGCGACGCGCAGCAGCAACAGCCGCGCGACGACGAGGCAGCACCCGCCGGCGACGGCGAGCGCCAACCCCGCAACGGCCGTGGCGACGAGTCGCGCGGCCCGCGCGGTGAGCGCGGTGAGCGCAACGACGGCCGCCGCGAGCGCCGCAACGACGCACCTGCAGCCAACGAAGGCGACGCACGCGTGGTCGAATCGGCTGCCGCCGGCGACGCCGAGCAAGGCAACAACAACGAAGGCAACGAGCAGCAAGCCCCGCGCCGCGACGGCGAAGAGCGCCGCGGCCGTTCGCGTGACCGTTACGGCCGTGACCGCCGCGAACGCGGTCCGCGTGACGACGCCGGCAACGGTGGCAACGAAGCCAATGCCGCAGAAGCCGCACCGGTCGCCGAAGGCGCCGTGGCTGCTGCCGAAGGCCAGGCCGAGCGCCAGCCTCAGCAGCAACTGCCGCTGGTGGCGGAAGTCGCTGCCGTGGCTGTGGTGGCCACCGCTGTCGAAGTGCGCGAACCCGCACCGCAGGTGCAAGAGCAACCGCGCTTCGAGCGCCCCGCTGCACCCGCACCGGCACCTGTCGCCGCAGCGCCCATCGTGGTGGAAACGGCAGCCAAGCCCGCCGCAGCCGCAGCGCCCGCCGGCAACGGCCGCGCACTGCCCAAGGTGCAGGCCTTCGAGCTGCCGCTGAACGAACTCGCGCAGATCGCCGAGAGCTCGGGCCTGCAGTGGGTCAACTCGGATGCCGACCGCATCGCGCAAGCGCGCGCCGCGATAGCCGCCGAGCCGAAGCCGGTCCACGTGCCGCGTGAGCGCCCGCCCGTGATCGTGCTCGACGAAGGTCCGCTGGTGCTGGTCGAAACCCGCCGCGACCTCGGTTCGATGGCGCTGCCGTTCGAACAGCAACAGCAGCCGCAGGAACAGCAGCGCTCGCTCTGAGCCCTGCTTCCTCGCAAGTAAAAACGGCGCCTTCGTGGCGCCGTTTTTTTTGCTTCAAAGTTCAGGCCTGCTGCGGTAGTGCCTCGACACCGGGCAGGTCCGGCATCTCCAGGATCAGCTGCCCGAACCGACAGGCGCACGGCGTCTTCCCGTTCTCGCTCCAGATCAGCGAGAAGTTCACGCTCGGCAGCGACGGCAGGCCGTAGCGGCCGTCGACGATCTTCATGCCCGGCTCCACCTCTTCGCGCGTGAGCACCGTTACTGCGAGCCCCGCCAGCACCGCCGCGCGAATGCCCTGCGGGCTGGCCGAGGTGAAGACCACGTGCCAGTCGAGCGACGCCAGGTCGAGCGCCGAGCCGGCCACCTGCCGATTGACGCAAGGCTTCGGAAAAAACGCCAGCGGCAGCGACGCGCCCTTCGGCGCTTCGAAGGTTTCGGCCGCGGCCCACACGAGCTGGGTGCGCCGCAGGCACGTGCCCTCCACCACCTCGGGCGGCGACATCACGACCGCAAGGTCAAGCTCGCCGGCGCGGATGGCGGCGCGCAGGTCGATGTGCATGCTCACGCAGACCTCCATGCGCACCGCCGGAAACCCGCGCGCGAACTGCGAGAGCAGCGGCGGTAGGCGGTCGCCCATGAAGTTGTCCGGCACGCCGAAGCGCACCACGCCCGAGATCGGCGAGGGCTGGAAGCGCCGCGTCATGGCGTCGAGCGTGTCGAGAATCTGCTGCGCGTAGCGCAGGAAGTCTTCCCCGTCTTCGGTCACCGTGAGGCGGCGCGTCGTGCGGTGCAGCAGCGGCCGGCCCACCTGCGCCTCGAGCTTGCGGATCTGGTGGCTGATGGCCGACTGGGTCAGGTGCAGGCGCTCGGCGGCGCGCGTGAAGCCGCCGGTTTCCTTGACGGCCACGAAGGCGCGCAACAGCGTGGGGTCGAAGTCCATGGCGATCCTGGATAAATGATGGTTCCTAATGAATTCTAGGAAATCAAATCATTTCCATCATGAAGAGGGTTTCAACAGAATCGCATGAACCTCTTCTGGAAAGCCGTTTGATGCCTCTCTCTCCCGCCGGCAAGAACCGGATCGCCCTGTCCGCGGTCTGCCTCATTGCCTTGATGTTCGGCCTGGAAATCTCCAGCGTGCCGGTCATTCTTCCCACGCTCGAAAAATCACTGCACGGCGACTTCAGCGACATGCAGTGGATCATGAACGCCTACACCCTCGCTTGCACCACGGTGTTGATGGCGGCCGGCACCGTGGCCGACCGCTACGGCCGCAAGCGCGTGCTGATCGTCGGCGTGGTGCTGTTCGGCCTCACCTCGCTGGCGTGCGGCATCGCAGGCAACGCATGGGTGCTGATCGTCAGTCGCTTCCTGCAGGGCCTGGCCGGCGGCGCGATGCTGATCTGCCAGCTCGCGGTGCTGTCGCACCAGTTCCAGGAAGGCAAGGAGCGCAGCAAGGCCTTCGCCATCTGGGGCGTGGTGTTCGGCATGGGGCTGGGCTTCGGGCCGATCGTCGGCGGCGCGATCGTGGCGCTGTCGAGCTGGCAATGGGTGTTCCTGGTCCACGTGCCGCTGGCCGTGGTGGCGCTGGCGCTCGTGTGGGGCAGCGTGGAAGAGTCGAGTGACCCCGACGCGAAACGGCTCGATCTGCCGGGCATCGTCACGCTGTCGCTGGCGGTGTTCGGCCTCACCTACTACATCACGCAGGGGCCGGGCCTCGGCTTCGCGAGCCCCGCGGCCATCGGCATCCTCGTGGCGACGCTGGCCAGCTTCGCCGTCTTCCTGTGGGTCGAGACGATCAACCCGCACCCGATGTTCGACTTTTCGGTCTTCCGCATCCGCAATTTCTCGGGCTCGATCGTCGGCTCCATCGGCATGAACTTCAGTTTCTGGCCGTTCATGATCTACCTGCCGATCTACTTCCAGAGCGGCCTGGGCTACGACGCCGTCACGGCCGGCTCGGCGCTGCTGGCCTACACGCTGCCCACGCTCGTGCTGCCGCCGCTGGCCGAGCGCCTGTCGATGCGCTACCGGCCCGGCGTGGTCATCCCGGCGGGGCTGTTCGTGATCGGACTCGGCTTCATCGCGATGCGTTGGGGCAGCGGCGTGGCGCACGCGAGCTGGCTCACGCTGTTGCCCGGCTGCCTGCTGGCCGGCATCGGGCTGGGCCTGACGAACACGCCCGTGACCAACACCACCACGGGCTCGGTGTCGAGCGCACGCGCGGGCATGGCCTCGGGCATGGACATGAGCGCGCGGCTGATCACGCTGGCCATCAACATCGCGCTGATGGGGTTCCTGCTGCTCGAAGGCATTCATGCACACCTGAAAAGCGCCCTGTCGGCATCGCTCGATGCAGAGCAGCTGCGCGCGCTGGCGGAGAAGGTCGCGGCGGGCAGCTTCGCGTCGCTGCCCGAGACCTTTCCGGTGCTGTCGCAGGCCGACCCGTCGGGCGCCGTCGTGCATGCGGCGCTGGTGCAGAGCTTCGGGTGGGTGATGCTCTACGGCGGCATCGGGGTGTGGGTGCTGGCCGGCCTCAGCCTGTTGATCTTCGGCAACGGCAAGCCATCGGTGCGAACAACGGGCCTGGCGGCCGCCAAGGAATCCGCGTGCTCCTGAGGCCAGGGCGCACGACGGACCCAGAAAACGATCAGGGGGTGTTGTCGATCTGCGCCGCGCGCTTCCACGCGTCGGCGGCTTGCGCGTGGTCTTCGCGCGCCTCGGCCAGTTGGGCCAGCGCGAGCCACGCGCGCCGGTAGAGGTCGGGGTCCTGCAAGCCGAGCCCGGCTTGCGTGAGCAGCTGCTGGGCCTTGCCCCACAGCTGGCGCTTCATGCAGGCCATGCCGGCGAGGTACTGCAGGTTCGGGTCGCGTGGGTTGTTGCGCTGCGCACTCTCGATGCGTGCGAGCCAGTCGGCGTCGACCGAGTCGAGCCCTGCTTCGAGCGCGCGCGTGAGCTTCACGCGCAGCGCATCGCCGAGGCCGCGCGGGTTCGCCACCATGCGTTCCCAGGCCGGCAGCAACCAGCCGCGTGCCAGTGCCAGGTCACCGCGCAGCGCGACCATGCGCTGGGCCGCGTGGATGGCCACCTCGGGCATCTGGCGTTCGGCGGAATCCAGCTCGGACCACGCACGCAGCAGCTGCGCCGGGTCGTGTGCGCCGGTCAACAGTTCGGTCGCGAGGCCGCGCACGATGCTTTGCGCCGCCGCGTCGGAGAAGGCGCGGTGCTTGGCCAGCAGGCGCGCGGTGTCGAGTGCTTCGACCGTGCGACGGTCTTGGCGCGCGGCCTTGAGCCGCAGCCGCAGCGCCAGCGTGCGACGCTGCGCGCCCTGCGGCAGTTCTTCGAGCCGCGCGAGCGCGGCCGTGGGGTCGCGGTCGTCAAGCGCCCAGCGGGCGGCGCGCAGCTGCACGCCTTCGCGGGTTTCCGGGCTCGCGAGCACGGTGCGGTCAGCGCTTTCGTTCAGGGCCTGCTGCAGATGCGCATCGCGCGCCGCCTTGTCTTGCAGGGCTTGTGCGCCTTCGGCGGCCAGCAGATGCGACAGCACGCGCACCTGCTGCGCTTGCGGCAGGTCGGCGCCAAGCGCAGCCAGTGTCTTTTCTTGGGTGAGCGCGGCCTGCGCGGCCTTGCGTGCGCGCGAGAAGCGGCCGGCAATCAGCTGCACCATCGCATCGAGCAAGGCGGAGTGCAGCATGCGTTCCTTCTGCTGCAGCCGCCAGTGGCGCGCCTGCGTGGGCAGCGAGAACAGTGCCGCGAGCGCGCGCAACGCAACGTGCAGCAGCACGAAGGTCAGCAACAGGATCACGAGCACGAGGTTCAGCGAAAGGTCGACCCGCCACGGCGGCCAGAACACGGTGATCGTGCCCTGGTTGTTGCCGGCGAACAGCGCCACCGCCGCAGCGACGGCGAACAGCGCGAGGAGCCAGATTGCAGCGCGCATGAACGGATCAGCGCCCTGCGGCCGCGGTGGTCAGCGCGGCCAGCGTGTCGTCGATGCGCACCGGCTCCGTGCTGCGCACGAGCTGCTGCAGTTGCTGCAGCTGCGTGGCCGCGGCCTGCGTGCGGCGCGAGGCCGGATCGAAATAGCGGTTGAGCGATGCGGTGACCTGGCCCAGTTCGCCGCGCGCGGCGTCCATCTGGCGCGACAACAGCGACAGCCGTGCATTGAGCAGCTTCAGCTTGAGGTTCTCGCGCAGGAAGTACGACTGCTCGGGCGCCAGCAGCACGGCTTCGGGGCTCTCGATGCGGCCCACGCGCACCAGCGAACGGGCTTCGCCGCGGATGGTCAGCAGCACGCGCTGCCACCAGGGCGCATCGGCGGGAATGGGTTCGGGACGCCAGGCGTTGACGCCGGTGCCGCGCACGGCGACCGCGTTGAGCGTGGGCAGGTCGTCCACGCTGCGCACCAGCTCGTCGAGCTTCTGCAACGCTTCGGCGCCGTCGGTGCTGGCGGTGCTGCGCAGGCGGTCGGCATCGCGCTGCATGGCGCGCTGCACGGGCGCGAGCCGGGGCTGCGCGGCGCGTCCGATGCGCAGGTCGCCGGCCTTGAGCGCGGCGAGCAGCGGCTCGAGGCTGCCGGTGACCTGTGCCTGCTGCAGCGCGAGGCGCACGGCGGATTCGATGTCGATCACCAGGTTCTCGTCGCGCGAACGCGAGAGGCTTTGAATGAGTTCTTCCAGCTGCGAGCGCTGCAGCGCGACTTCGGCCACACGGGTCTCGATGAGGGCCACGCGGGCGGCGGCATCGCGCACCGTGTCGCTGGCCTGGCGCGCCAGCGTGCGCGCTTCCATCGACTGGGCGGTGGCCTCGGCGCTCTGGCGCGCGAGCTGTTCCTTCATGCCGCTGACCTTCTGCCACAGCGCGATCGTCGACAGCAGCGCGATCAGCGCCACGAGGGCCACGAGGCCCATGCCGATGCGCGCCAGCAGGGTGGCCGCGGCCGCCTGGGCGGCGGGCGTCTGGTGCGGCGCCACCGTGGCGGGCACATGCACCGAGGGGTGCGCCGTGGGGGCGGAAGGGGGAGAAAGGTCGTCGGACGGGGACGCGGCGCTCATGCGAAGGATTCTATCGACGCGATCAGCGCTTCCCGCAGGGGTGTGCAGACACGCAACGCCCCGAAACCCGCGGCCTGTGCGGCTTCGCCGATGCGTGCATGGGTGGCGATGGCGCGTGCGGCCTGCCACGAGGTGCCCGGCAGCGCGCGCTGCAGGTTGCCGATGGCTTCCGAGCTGCTGAAGAGCCAGATGCCGTGTCCGGCGGCGGCTTCGGTCGCGATGCGGCGCTGTGCATCGTCGAGCGCAGGCGCGAGGCGCCGGTAGGCCACGACGGTGTCGCGCACGCCGCCGGCGGCATCGATCTCCCGGGCGAGCCATTGCCGGCCGGCCGGCTGGCCCGCTTCATCGCCGCCGCGCACGATGAGCACGCGCACACCGGGCGACACCTGCCCGTGCGCCAGCGCCCACAGCGCCTCGGAGTCGAAGCGCGTGGCGCCGGGTGGCGGCGCGTCGATGGCGGCGGGCGGCACGCCGGCGCGCAGCAGCGCGCGCTCGGTGCCGGGGCCGGTGGCCCAGAAGCGGCAACCGGCGAGTGCCGAGGTGCCCCGGTGCTGGAAGAAATGATCGACGGCGGTGGCGCTCACGAACATCAGCGCCGCGTAGTCCGCGAGCCGCGCCCAGGCCGCGCGCAGCGGTTCCACATCGAGCGCGGGTGCGATGGCGATCAACGGCAGCGCCACGGCATCAAGCCCGGCCGACTGGAAATCGCGCACCCACGCCGCCGCTTCATGCGCGGGCCGCGTGACGATGACGGGCCCCGCGCTCATCGCTCAGCGCCCACGGCGATCAGTGGGCACCGGCGTCGCGCAGCAGGCTCGCGGCGTGCTGGCCGAGCGCATCGGCCGTCGCGAAGTCGCCGGCCTCGGCCTGGGCGTGCACGCGCACCAGCGGCGCGTCGCCTTCCGGGTCGCCCCAGGCGGCGTCGATGCGCAGCGTGCCGTCGGCCTGCCGACGCGCATGGGCCGCGAGCGGCATGGAGCAGCTGCCGCCCATCGCGCGGCTCACGGCGCGCTCGGCGGTGGTCGAGAGCCAGTCGCCGCGGTGCGCCAGCGGGGCCAGCAGGTCGATGAGGTCCTGGCGGTCGGCGCGCACCTCGATGCCGAGGGCGCCCTGCCCTGCGGCGGGCAGCATGGTGTCGGGATCGAAGGCGACGCGGATGCGGTCTTCGAGGCCCAGCCGCTTGAGCCCGGCCGCCGCGAGCACGATGGCGTCGTAGTGGCCTTCGTCGAGCTTGCGCAGGCGGGTGTCGAGGTTGCCGCGCAGCGGTTCGATGCGCAGGTCGGGCCGCTGCGCGCGCAGCAGCACCACGCGGCGCAGGCTCGAGGTACCAACCACCGCGCCCTGCGGCAGTTCCTCGAGCGAGGCGTAGCCGGGCGACACCAGCGCGTCGCGCGGGTCTTCGCGTTCCAGCACGCAGGCCAGCGTGAAGCCCTCGGGCAGCTCCATCGGCACATCCTTGAGCGAATGCACGGCGATGTCGGCGCGCCCGTCTTCGAGCGCGGCTTCGAGTTCCTTGACGAAGAGTCCCTTGCCGCCGACCTTGCTCAGCGTGCGGTCCAGGATCTGGTCACCGCGGGTCGTCATGCCCAGCAGGCTGACGGTGTGGCCGCGTTCTTGCAAAAGCGTTTGCACGTGTTCGGCCTGCCACAGGGCCAGCCGGCTTTCGCGCGTGGCGATCACGATATTGCTCAAGATCGCTCCCAAAAAGTACGTGGTTTCTGACCTCCGGAATGCTAGCATGTTGCGCCGCAGCAACGGAGGCGGCGCGTCCATTCAAGTCCCCAGGAACAACATCGAATGAAAGCCAGCAAGACTCCTGCCATCCCCGCCAAGCGCCGCCAGACCGAAGACCAGCCATTGATCGACGACATCCGGCTGTTAGGCCGGATCCTCGGCGACGTGATCCGGGAGCAGGAGGGCGACGAAACCTACGCGCTGGTCGAGAAGATCCGCACCCTCTCCGTGTCGTTTCGGCGCGACGCCGACCATGCCGCCGACCGCGCACTGAAGAACCTGCTCAAGGGCCTGAGCGCCGCCGAAACGGTGCGCGTGATCCGCGCCTTCACCTACTTCAGCCACCTGGCCAACCTGGCCGAAGACCGCCACCAGATCCGCCGCCGCACCGAGGCCGAGCGCGAAGGCGTGCAGGCCGACGGCGACCTGCAGACCGCCCTTGTGCGCATCCGCAAGGCCGGTATCAAGCCCGACGAGATCGTCGCCTCGCTGGCCCACAGCTACGTGTCGCCCGTGCTCACGGCGCACCCGACCGAAGTGCAGCGCAAGAGCATCCTCGATGCCGAGCGCGCCATCGCCCTGCTGCTCACCACGCGCGACGAGATCAAGCTGCGCCAGAACGCCTATGCAGGCGGCAAAGACGCGCTCTCGCCCATCGAGCTGGCCGAGAACGAAACCCAGATGCGCATCCGCGTCACGCAGATCTGGCAGACGCGCCTGCTGCGCTTCTCCAAGCTCACCGTGGCCGACGAGATCGAGAACGCGCTGAGCTACTACGAAGCCACGTTCCTGCGCGAAATCCCGCGCGTGTACGCCGACCTCGAAAAGGCCCTGGTCCAGAGCGGCGTCACGCCCTCGGTCGCGCCCTTCCTGCGCATGGGCCAGTGGATCGGCGGCGACCGCGACGGCAACCCCAACGTCACGGCCGAGACGCTCGAGTACGCGCTGAGCCGCCAGTCGGAACTGGCGCTGCGCCACTACCTCACCGAGGTGCACTACCTCGGCGGCGAGCTGTCGCTGTCGGCCACGCTGGTCGACGTGTCGGTCGAGATGCAGGCGCTGGCCGAGCGTTCGCCCGACACCAGCGAGCACCGCAAGGACGAGCCCTACCGCCGCGCGCTCACGGGCGTGTACGCGCGCCTGGCCGCCACGCTGCGTGAACTCAGCGGCGGCGAGGCCGCGCGCCATGCGGTCGCGCCGCAGAACCCGTATGCCAATGCTGAAGAGTTTCTGGCCGAGCTGCGCACCATCGAAGAGTCGCTGGTCGAGAAGCACGGCGCCGTGCTCGCCGCGCCGCGCCTGCGCCCGCTGATCCGCGCGGTGGAGGTGTTCGGCTTCCACCTGGCCACCGTCGACCTGCGCCAGAGCTCCGACAAGCACGAGGCCGTGATCGCCGAGCTGCTGGCCACCGCGCGCATCGAGCCCTCGTACGCCTCGCTGGCCGAAGAGGCCAAGCAGACGCTGCTGCTCAAGCTGCTCGACGACGCGCGTCCGCTGCGCGTGCCCGACGCCGACTACTCGCCGCTTGCGAAAAGCGAGCTGGCCATCTTCGCGGCCGCACGCACCGCGCGTGCGCGCTACGGCGCGGCGGCCATCCGCCACTACATCATCAGCCACACCGAAACGGTGAGCGACCTGCTCGAAGCGCTGCTGCTGCAGAAGGAAGTGGGCCTGCTGCGCGGCGCGATGGACAGCAACGCGACCTGCGACCTGATCGTGGTGCCGCTGTTCGAAACCATCGAAGACCTGCGCAATGCCGCGCCCATCGTGCGCGCCTTCTACGCGCTGCCGAACATCCAGGCGCTCATCGAGCGCTCGGGCGGCGAGCAGGACGTGATGCTCGGCTACAGCGACAGCAACAAGGACGGCGGCATCTTCACCAGCAACTGGGAGCTGTACCGCGCGGGCATCGCGCTGGTGTCGCTGTTCGACGAGCTGAACAAGAAGAAAAAGAACCCGATCCGCCTGCGCATGTTCCACGGCCGCGGCGGCACGGTGGGACGCGGCGGCGGCCCGAGCTACCAGGCCATCCTGGCGCAGCCGCCCGGCACGGTGCGCGGCCAGATCCGCCTCACCGAGCAGGGCGAAGTCATCGGCTCCAAGTACGCCAACCGCGAGATCGGCCGGCGCAACCTCGAGACGCTGGTGGCCGCCACGCTCGAAGCCACGCTGCTGCCGCAGGGCAAGTCGGCACCTGCGAACTTCCTGTCGGCCGCGGGCGAACTCTCGACCGCGAGCATGGCCGCGTACCGCAAGCTGGTGTACGAGACCCCGGGCTTCGGCGACTACTTCTTCGGCTCGACGCCGATCCGCGAAATTGCCGAACTCAACATCGGCTCGCGCCCCGCCTCGCGCAACCCGAGCCACAAGATCGACGACCTGCGCGCGGTGCCGTGGAGCTTCAGCTGGGGCCAGTGCCGCCTCACGCTGCCGGGCTGGTTCGGCTTCGGTTCAGGCGTGGAGCAGTTCCTGGCCGCCGCCGGCAACGCCGCGGGCAAGAAGGAACGCGTGGCGCTGCTGCAGCGCATGTATGCGCAGTGGCCGTTCTTTCGCACGCTGCTGTCGAACATGGACATGGTGCTGGCCAAGAGCGACCTCGCGCTGGCCTCGCGCTATGCCGAGCTGGTCACCGACCGCAAGCTGCGCCTGAAGGTGTTCTCGATGATCGAGAGCGAATGGCAACGCACCTCGGACGCGCTCACGCTCATCACGGGCGCCAAGCAACGGCTCGAGGGCAATGCCGAAATGCAGCGCTCGGTGCGCCACCGCTTCCCGTACATCGACCCGCTGCACCATCTGCAGGTCGAGCTGATGCGGCGTTATCGCGCGGGCGACGGTGGCGAGCGGCTGCAGCGCGGCATCCACATCTCGATCAACGGGGTGGCGGCGGGGCTGCGCAACACGGGCTGATCTGCACGCAGCCTCGATGAACAAAGGGCGCCTTGTGCGCCCTTTCCTACGAGCGCTGTCGGCAATGAGGTACCTGTAAGGTCATTTAAAAGGGTACGGTCGGGACACGTTCCCAGTTCTCGCAATCGCGCGGCAGCTCGAAGTCGTTTCACAGGAGCCCGTTGCAATGTCCGTCCCGCAGTCCCTTTCCCATTCGCAGATCGATTTTGTCGGCAGCGATTTCGAAGCCCTGGCTTCACACATGCACCACTGTGCACGTGCCCACGGGCGATGGTTCTCGCTGCGAAGCCACATGCAACGTGTGCGCGCGCTCGCTGCGGGCCGCATTGTCACGATGGCCTGCGTGGCCGTGGTGTTGGGCATCGGCCTGTTCGCGGTCACTTGAGCGCCGCTGCCGTCGTCGACCGCCTCCAAGGGCTCAGTCACTACGCCCGGACCCTTCTGCTCGGTCCGCACGACCCGGTAGCTCTCCCGATCCGCGCCGAACTCTTCGGTGCCCAACGTTTCGAACAGCACGGCCACAGCCTGGCCCGTGCCCAGGTGGTGGAAGACGAACACCACCGCGCGCGCGAAGGCGCGCCCTTCTTTCCGCGTGTCGACGAGAACCTCGAGTCGCTGCGCGCCGCTTTCGACTACATCGCGCTGATCTCGCTGAGCGGGCGCTATGTGTCGCCGGCGGCCGAATGGCTGCTCGACAACTTCCACCTCGTCGAGGCGCAGCTCCAGCAGATCCATGACGGCGTGCCGCGCAGCTACTACGCGCGCCTGCCCAAGCTCGTCACGCCGCCGCTGGCGGGGCTGCCGCGCGTGTACGGCATTGCGTGGGCCTATGTGGCGCACACCGACAGCGTGCTCAACAAGACGCTGTTCACGGCCTTCCCCAACGCCTACCAGGACATCGACGAGCTCATGCTCGGCGAGCTGTGGGCACTGCCCACCACGCTGCGCGTGGTGCTGCTCGAAAACCTGCGCCGCGTGGCCGAGCGCATTGCCGAGAACAAGGTCGCGCGCGAGATCGCGCATGCCGCGTGGGACGCGGCGCCGCACCTCTCGGTGCAGGACCTCGACGTGCTCTACCGCGCGCTGCAAAGCCACGGCCTGCAGGACAGCTACCTCACGCAGCTGTGGCAGCGCCTGCCCGTCGAGCACGGCGACGACATGCCCGCGCTGGTGCGCTGGACCGAACAGCACTGCCCCAACGGCCCGGCGCTGATCGACGACGCGCAGAACGCGCAGGCCGCGGCCAACCTCACGGTCGGCAACATCATCACGACCTTGCGCATGATCGGCCAGGTCGAGTGGAGCGACCTCATCGAACCGGTGAGCCGCTCGCTGCGCGTGCTGCGCGAACTGCCGAGCTTTGCGAACGAGAGCGAACTCACACGCCAGCAGATCACGCATGCGATGGAACAGGTGGCGCGCAGCACCGAACGGCCCGAGCGCGAAGTGGCACAGGCCGTGGTCACGCTGGCCTCCAGCGCGCCGGCCGACGAAGCCGGCGCCGAGACCGACCGCGCCGACGGCACCGCCGGCTACTACCTCTTCGGCCAGGGCCGGCCCGCGCTGATCGCTTCGCTGCAGGCGAACGGAACGGCAGGCCAAGCCGCACGCACCGCAAGCAAGCGCCCCGCGCGCAGCCATCGCGGCTGGCGCCTGCCCGTCTACGTGGGCTCCGTCGCCCTCGGCACCGCGCTGCTGCTGGCGGCCGTGGTGCACGGCCTGCCGCATCGCGGCGACTGGACCACCGTCGCGGCGTTGCTGCTGCTCGCATGGCCGCTGTCCGAAGCGCTGATTGCGCTGGCGCAACGCATCATGGCGGAGTCGGTGCGCGTGCAGGCATTGCCACGCCTCGATTTCGCGAACGGCATTCCCGAGCGGCACCGCGCGCTCGTCGTCATGCCCACGATGCTGGGTTCGACCGCGAACAACGCCAAGCTCGCGCACCGGCTCGAACTGCACTGGCTCGCCAACCGCGAGGCCCACGCGCAGTTCGCGCTGCTGACCGACTGGGCCGACGCTTCGCAAGCGGCGCTGCCCGGCGACGCACCGTTGCTCGACGATGCCCAGCAACGCATCGCCGCACTCAACGCCAAGTACCCGCCGGCCGAAGGCACTGCACCGCGCTTCCTGCTGCTGCACCGCCCGCGCAGCTGGAGCGAGACCGAACAACGCTGGATGGGCTGGGAGCGCAAGCGCGGCAAGCTCGAAATGCTCATGCGCCTGCTGGCCAGCGGCGACGCCAGCGGCTTTCTGCCGCTCGCACCGGGCCAGCAGCTCGCGCCCGGCCGCACGCCCTATGTGCTGACGCTCGACAGCGACACCGGCCTGCCGCCCGGCGCGCTGCGCGACCTCGTGTCCATTGCCGCGCATCCGCTGAACGCGCCCGAGATCGACATGCCAAGCCGGCGCGTGGTCGCGGGCTTCGGCATTCTTCAGCCGCGCATCGTCACGCCGTTCCCGATGCGCAGCGAGCGCTCCTTCTTCCACTGGGTGTTCGCCGGGCAGTGCGGGCTCGACCCGTACGGCAGCGGCGCGTCCGACATCTACCAGGACGTGTTCGGCAGCGGCTCCTTCACCGGCAAGGGCTTGCTCAACGTGCGCGCGGTGCACGCTACGCTGAACGACCGACTGCCCGACAGCGCCGTGCTGAGCCACGACCTGCTCGAAGGCAGCGTCGCGCGCTGCGCGATGGTCAGCGACGTGGTGCTGGTCGAAGACCATCCGCACCATGCCGGCGTGGCCGCCTCGCGCGTGCACCGCTGGGTGCGCGGCGACTGGCAGCTGCTGCCGCTGATGTGGCGCGCACGCCGTTTCGGCATCGACGCGCTGGGCCTCTGGAAAATGTGCGACAACCTGCGCCGCTCGCTGGTCGCACCGGCGTCGTTCGCGCTGCTGGTGCTGGTGATCTTCACGCAGGCCATGCCGCTCGGTTGGGCGCTGGCGGCCGTCGGTGCGGCGCTCACGCTCGGCCCGCTGCTGGGCGCACTGGCCGGCCTGGTGCCGACACGCCGCGCGATCGAGCTGCGCCACTTCTTCGACGTGGGCGCGGTCGAGCTGCTGCGCGCCATGGCCGGCGCGGCCTGGCAGTTCGTGCAGCTGGCGGCGCAGACGCGCCTGCTGCTCGACGCGGCCTTCCTCGCCACCTGGCGGGTGGTCGTCAGCCGCAGGCACCTGCTGCAATGGACGACGGCCGACCAGGCGCAAGCGCAATCGAGCCAGCGCCTGAAGCCTTTCGTGCGCAGCGCGGCCCTCAGCAGCGCGGTGTGCCTGGTGCTGGCCCTCCTCGCGAACTGGAGCGCCTACCCGGTGCTCGGGCCCCTGCTCTTCGTGCTCTGGTCCCTGGCGCCCATCGCAGCCTGGTGGGGCAGCCGCGTCGATGTGCAAACCGAAGACCCGCTCGCGCCCGCGCAACGCAGTTACCTCGAGACGCTGGCGCACGACACCTGGCGCTTCTTCGAGCATGTGGTCGGCCCGGACGACAACCACCTGCCGCCCGACAACCTTCAGCTCGAGCCGCAGCCGACGCTTGCGCACCGCACCTCGCCGACCAACATCGGCATGTACCTGCTGGCCACCTGCTGCGCGCGCGAGTTCGGCTGGCTCGACACAACAGCTTTGCTGGCGCGCATCACCGCCACGCTCGACACCGTCGACCGCATGCAGAAGCACAACGGCCATCTGTTCAACTGGTACGACACGCAGACGCTCAAGCCGCTGCCGCCCGACTATGTGTCGAGCGTCGACAGCGGCAACTTCGCGGGCCACCTCGTCACCGTCGCGCAGGCCTGCCGCGCCTTCGCGGCGGAAGAAGGCTGCCAGAGTCATGAAGCACCCGCACTGGAAGCACTGGCCCGACGCTGCGACGCGCTGCACGACGGCATGGACTTCAGCGGCCTCTACGACGCCAAGCGCCACCTGTTCCACATCGGCCTGCGCGTCGAAGAGAACGTGCTCGACGCGAGCTACTACGACCTGCTGGCTTCCGAGTCGCGCCTGTTGAGCTTTCTGGCGATTGCGAAGGGCGACGTGCCGCGCCGCCACTGGATGGCGCTCGGCCGGCCGTTCCTGCTGGTGGGCTTCCAGCCCAGCCTCAAATCGTGGTCAGGCTCGATGTTCGAGTACCTGATGCCGGCGCTCGTGATGACCGAGCCCACCGACGGCCTGCTGCAGGTGGCCAACGCCGCGGCCATCGCCGAGCAGCAAGCCTTCGGCCGCGCGCAGAACATGCCGTGGGGCGTGTCCGAGTCGGCCTACTTCGCGCAAGACCATTCGCTGGCCTACCAGTACTCGCCCTTCGGCGTGCCGCGCCTGGCGCTGCGGCGCACGCCGCCGACCGACCGCGTGGTGGCGCCCTACGCCAGCCTGATGGCCGCGCCGTTCGCGCCCGAAGCGGCCGTCATCAACCTCGCGCTGCTCGAATCGCTCGGCGCGCGCGGCGAGTTCGGCTTTCACGACGCGATCGACTTCACCGCCTCGCGCCAGACCGAGGGCCAGGACTTCACTGTCGTGCGCAACTTCATGGCGCACCACCAGGGCATGTCGCTGGTGGCGCTGTGCAACGTGCTGCGCGACGACGCACCGCGCCGCTGGTTCGGCAGCGCGGCGCTGGTGCAGGCGCACGAGTCGCTGCTGCACGAGCGCACGCCGCGCCAGATCATCGGCAGCGCCGACCCGCGCACGCCGCCCGAGCCCAGCCAGACCGAGCTGGCGCCGCTGTTCCAGCCGCGCCTGGTCGACCCGACGGGGCCCGGCTTCCAGCCCACGCACCTGCTGTCGAACGGCCGCTACACGGTGGCGCTGCGCGCCAACGGCGCGGGCGTGAGCCGCTGGCGCGCGTTCAACGTGACGCGCTGGCGCGACGATCCGCTGCGCGACAGCTACGGCACCTTCTTCTACGTGCGCGACGAAGGCAACAGCGAACTCACCTCGCTCACCGCCCTGCCCGCGCCCGGCGCCGACTGGCACTACCGCACCCGCTTCCTGGCCGACCAGGTGCAGTTCGATGCGACCGGCCCCGGCCTGCAGGTGCGCACCACGGTGCTCATCAGCCCCGAGGACGACACCGAGCTGCGCAACATCACGCTGCACAACAGCGGCGACGAAACGCGCACGCTCGAACTCGTCTCGTACTTCGAGCCCGTGCTGTCGAACCCCAAGGCCGACGAGGCACATCCGGCCTTTGCCAACCTGTTCGTCGAATCGCGCTGGGAGCCCACGTGGCGCGCGCTGCTGCTGTCGCGCAAGCCGCGCCTGCATGGCGATGCGGTGGTGGCCGCGGTGCACTTCGTGGCCTCGGTCGATGCCCACGTGCTGTCGATCGACTGCATGACCGACCGGCGCGCCTTCATCGGCCGCAACCGCACGCTGGCCGACCCCGCGCTCGATGCGCAACCGCTCACGGCCCAGGGCAAGCAGGTGAACGGCCTGGACCCCATCGCCTGCTTGCGTGTGCGCCTGTCGATTGCGCCGGGCACCACCGCGCGCCTGAGCTTTGCCACCGCCGCCGACGAGAGCATCGAGGCGCTGATGCCCAGCATCGACCGCTACCTGCAGCCGATGCACGTGGAGCGCGCCACCCGCATGGCCGCCACGCTGGCGCAGGTGCGGCTGCGCGACCTGAGCATCGCGCCCGCGCAGAACCTCGCGCTGCAAGACCTGACGACCATCCTCACCTACACCACGCCGCGCGTGATGAGCGACCGCGGGCTGATCGACCTGCGCCAGATCTGGCGCTTCGGCATTTCGGGCGACAAGCCCATCGTGCTGGTCTACATCCACTCGATGAACGGCATGGGCCTCATCAACACGCTGCTGCGCGCGCAGCCGTGGTGGGGCTTCGGCGGCGTGGCCTGCGACCTGGTGGTGCTCAACAGCGAACCGAACTCGTACCTCATGCCACTGCAGCGCGAGATCGAGATGCTGCGCACGCGCGTCGCACAGCAGACGCAGAACAGCTTTCCGCGCAACGACACCGCCGGCTTCTACCTCTTGCGCGACCAGGACGTGGTGCCGTCGGAAAAGGCCGCGCTCTCCAGCCTGGCGCGCGTGGTGTTCACCGCCGACGGCCGCGCGCTCGAAGTGCAGGTGGCGGCGTTGCACGAGGCACGCAGCCCGACGATTGCGGACGACAGCAGCGCGCCAGTGCAGCACCGCACGCCGCTGTTGACGAAGCAGGCCGCCTCGTCGACGTCCACGACCGCCGCCGGCGACTTCGACGCCGAGACCGGCGAGTTCCGCTTCGAGGTCGGCCCCGACCGCCGCACACCGCGCCCCTGGATCAACGTGATTGCCAACGCCACCTTCGGCTTCCAGGTGTCCGAATGGGGCACCGGCTACACCTGGGCCGGCAACAGCCGCATGCACCAGGTCACGCCGTGGTCCAACGACCCGGTGCAGGACCCGGCCTTCGAGCACTACCTGCTGCAGGACGTGGCGACGCGCGAGATGCTGCCGCTCACGCCCGCCGGTGGCAACGATGGCGCCACACGCCACCGCGTACGGCACGGCCAGGGCTACACCGTCTTCGAGTGCCGCCAAGGCGACCTCGTGCTCGAGACCACCTTCTTCGCGGACCGCGACGAAGCCGTCAAGCTGGTCCATGTGCGCGTGCGCAACGAAGGCGCCGGCCAGCGCCGCCTGCGCGCGCTCGCGATGGTCGAGTGGCAACTGGGCGCCGCGCGCGGCGAACGGCGCACCGTGCATTGCTGGAAGCCCGAAGACCAGCCGGCCGTGTTCGGCCAGCAGCGCGAATCGAGCGCGGGCTTCGGCGGCAGCGCGGCTTTCCTGCTGCTCGCCGGCTTGCAAGGCGCGACGACCGGGGCCACGCAATGGACCTGCGACCGCAGCGAATTCTTCGCCGGCCGCGGCATCGTCGAAGTGCCCGACACGCTGGCACGGCGCGCCGGCAGCGGGCTCGACGCCTGTGCGGCGATTGGCGGCGAATTCGTCGTGGCGGCCGGCGAGACCGCGAGCTTCAGCTTCGTGCTGGGCCACGCGGGCAATGCCGATGCGGCGCTCGAGCTTGCGCGCCGCTGGCGGCAGCGCGACGTGCCCGAAGCGCTGGCGCAGGTGCGCGGCTTCTGGGACGACCTGCTCGGCCGCCTGCAGGTGCGCACGCCCGACCCGCTGTTCGATGCGCTGGTCAACCGCTGGCTCGTGTACCAGACGCTGGCCTGCCGGCTCTGGTCGAAGGCCGGCTTCTACCAGGCCGGCGGTGCCTTCGGCTTTCGCGACCAGCTGCAGGACGCGATGGCCTTCGCGCTCACCGACCCGCCGCGCCTGCGCGCGCAGATCCTCGTGAACGCGGCGCGCCAGTTCCCCGAGGGCGACGTGCAGCACTGGTGGCACATGCCCGGCGGCGCCGGCGTGCGCACGCATTTCTCCGACGACCTGCTGTGGCTGCCGTATGCGTCGGCGCACTACGTCGAGGTGACGGGCGATGCCTCGCTGCTCGACGAAATGGTCGGCTTCATCGAAGGCCCCGGCATTCCCGAGGGCGCCGAAGACGCCTACTACGCACCGCAGAACAGCGGCCGCATGGCCACCGTGTTCGACCATGGCGCGCGCGCCATCGACCGCAGCCTGACCACCGGCGTGCACGGCCTGCCGCTGATGGGCACCGGCGACTGGAACGACGGCATGAACCGCGTCGGCCATGAAGGCCGCGGCGAATCGGTGTGGCTCGCGTGGTTCCTGTGCAGCGTGGTCGAGCGCTTCGCGCCCATCGCCGAAGCACGCGGCGAACACGAACGCGCCGCGCGCTGGACCGCGGCGCGCACGGGCTGGATCGCCGCGCTGCACGACGCCGGCTGGGACGGCGCCTGGTTCCGCCGCGCCTTCTTCGACAACGGCGCGCCGCTGGGTTCGTCGATCAACAGCGAGTGCCGCATCGACCTGATCGCACAGGCCTGGTCGGTGCTCTCGGGCGCCTCGGACGCGGCCCACACCGGCCCGGCCATGGCCGCCATCCAGTCGCACCTGCACGACGAGCCGGCCGGCCTGCTGCGGCTGCTGGCGCCACCGTTTGCCAACTCGACCCACAACCCGGGCTACATCCAGGCCTATCCGCCCGGCGTGCGCGAGAACGGCGGCCAGTACTCGCACGGCGCCGTGTGGGCACTCATGGCGCAGGCGCTGCAGGGCGACCATGAAGCGGCCTGGCAGAGCTTCGAAGGCCTGAGCCCGGCCCACCGCGCAAAGCACCCCGCGCGTGGCCCGGTCTACGAGCTGGAGCCCTATGTGATGGCGGGCGATGTCTACGGCGCCGCGCCCTATGTGGGCCGGGGCGGCTGGAGCTGGTACACCGGCTCGGCCGCATGGCTGCACCGCGCGGCCGTCGAGACCTTGCTGGGCCTGAACGTGAAGGGCCGGCAGTTGTCGATGACGCCGCATGTGCCCGCGCACTGGCCGGGCTTCGAGCTCGCGCTGCGGCTCGGCCAGCGCCGGCTCACGCTGCAGTGGGGCACCGTCGAAGGCACCGCCGCGCCCACGCACCATGTGGCGGTGGGCGAATGGACCGACTGGCAGGCGCTGCCGGCGGATGCGGTGCTGCGGGTAGGGTAAGGTCCGAAGCCGCTTTCACCCCCGCCCTCTCCGCGCCTTCATGACCAAAATCCAGTTCCGCCGACGCGTCATCGTCCTGATCCTCCTGTGCGTGGCCGTGGGCGGCGGCATCGTGCGGCACTACGCGGCGCCCGGCACCACCACGCGCGACATCGCCACGCTGCTGATGGTGCTGTGGGTGCCGATCATCGGCAACGTGATCACGTGGCTCATCGGCAAGCTGCCGCGCCGCACGCCCAAGCAGGCGCCGCCCGCGGGCTTCGACGCACTGCCCGCATTCACGCCGCACCTGCAAGCGGAGCTGACCTTCCGCCGCCCCTCGGTGCCGTCGCAGGACGTGCCGCTGGGCCCCGGCGAATACCGGGGCGCGCTGGTGCTCGACAAGGA
The DNA here is from genome assembly GCF_002754375.1 of Variovorax sp. 54. Taxonomy (NCBI): domain Bacteria; kingdom Pseudomonadati; phylum Pseudomonadota; class Betaproteobacteria; order Burkholderiales; family Comamonadaceae; genus Variovorax; species Variovorax sp. 54. The sequence goes on along the minus strand of NZ_PEFF01000001.1, from coordinate 4,750,929 downwards.
AGGCTTCTCGGTGCGCTGGCGCGTGCCGCAGGGCGAATCGCTGGTGCGCGGCACGCCCATTGCGCTCGACATCGAATTCCTCTCGCCGGCCGTCGCGCAGCCGAAGTTTCCGCAGGGCACGGCCTTTCGCGTGCTGGTCGACGAGGCGTTCGTGGCCGATGGACGGGCGCTCGAGTTGCGCCCCGCCAACACCTAATTTCCGCAGCACACGAAAACGGTGATGGCGAAAGGCGCCATTGCCGCGTCACTGGGTGGCTTCAGGCACCCAAAGGGTCGATTGTTCGCCGCAGGGAAACTGTCTACTGCTCCACCGCCCCTTGGTCGCAGGGCGCTCAACTCGCACACTCCAATGCCCCCTCACCGGCATTGGCGCCTTCATCGCCGATGCGTTCAAGGACAGCATCTCCATGATGAATTCTTCCGGCAGCAACCCCTGCATCGACGACCTGGCAGCGCCCGCGCGCGAATCAGCCGTGGCCGCCCCTACCCGTTCCGCGTGGCTCGCGGTCGGCTCCATCGCCGTCGGCACCTTCGCGATGGTGTCGACCGAGTTCATGCCCATCGGCCTGCTCACCGACATCGCGCGCGGCCTGAACGTGTCGGACGGCACGGCCGGCTTGATGATCACCATGCCCGGCGTGCTCGCCGCCTTCGCCGGGCCGGCGCTGATCGTCGCCTCGGGCCGGCTCGACCGGCGCACGGTGCTGATCGCACTCACGCTCTTGCTGATCGCCTCGAACCTGCTGGCCGCGTTCGCGCCCAACTTCACGACGATGGTGGTCGCGCGCCTGATGCTCGGCCTGGCTGTCGGCGGCTTCTGGACCTTCGCCCCCGCTGCTGCCACGCAGCTGGTGCCTGATGCCTCGAAGCCCCGCGCCATGTCGCTGGTGCTGGCCGGCGTGTCGGCCGCCACGGTGCTCGGCGTGCCCGCGGGCTCGTGGCTGGGCACGATGTTCGGCTGGCGCGCCTCATTCGCCGTGACCGGCGCGCTGGCCGCGGCCGTGCTGCTGACGCAGCTGTGGCTGCTGCCGGCCATTCCGCCGCAACGCGCCATCGGTGCGCGCGACCTGCTCACGCCGCTCACGCGCCGCATGGCGCAGGTCGGCCTGCTCGCCGTGCTGTTCTTCATTGCCGGCCACTTCGCGGCCTACACCTACCTGAAGCCGCTGCTGCAGCAGGTGTTCGGCCTGCAGGCCAACGGGGTCTCGACGCTGCTGCTGGTCTACGGCGCGGTCGGCTTCATCGGCACCTTCCTCGGCGGCAGCCTGGTGGCGCGCAGCGTGCGCGGCACCACCTTGCTGGCGGCGCTGATGCTCGCGACGGCCTTGCTGCTGTCGACGTTCATCGGCACCGGCATGGTGGCCGGCGCGGTGGTGGTGGTGATCTGGGGCGTGGCCTTTGGCCTGATTCCGGTGGCGCTCACCGGCTGGATGATGGAAGCCGTGCCCGACGCGCAGGAAGCCGGCCAGGCCCTGCTGGTGACGGGCTTCCAGGTCGCGATCGCCTCGGGCGCGCTGATCGGCGGCCTCATGGTCGACAGCCGCGGCATCTCGCCCACGATGGTGCTCAGCGGCGTGCTGGTGCTGATCGCCGCGCTCATCGTCGGCACGCTGGGCCGCGCACGCGGCGGTGCGGCGCCGCTGGCGGCCATTCCGGAATAACGCGCCTGCGCTGCACGGGCCCGGTGCGCCGGGCCCCGTGCATGCCTCCCGGACACAGTGCCGGGTTCTTCTTTCTTTCATTTCGCCGGACTGCTCTGCAGGGCCGGCGTTTTGGCGTTTGTCGGCCGTTCGGCGCCCTTTCATTGCCAAAGAAATGATTCATTCAAGTAATCAATTTCTTGCCTCGATGGGGAATTTCAGGCGCCTCGCCTCATTACTTTCCGCTGCGCTTCTTCCTCTCCATTTCGCTCTTCCTCCCTTGGAAGATCGCGCAGAACTTCAAATTGATTTTGAAAAATAACTAGTGTTAACAAACGCTATCAAAGTACGCAATGGTGAGCAAAAGCCAATGCAAAGAAGCAATCACGACTCCTAGACTCGCGCCGCTGCGGATTCAAAACAAAAGTTAACAGGGACGGCACAACACCCAATCGACGCGCTGTGTGATCGCGTCGGGTGCATCGGTGGGCTGCAACCGGGTTTCAACGAAGCCGGAGTGCCCCTGTTTCACGACCTGTCGTTGAACCAGCGCACGCGATGACGACGGGCTCCAGAACGCCCGCGCCTGCACATCCTGCAACCACTGGGAGAAGACTGGATATGAACAAGATCTACCGTTCGGTGTGGAACGAATCGCTTGGCGCCTGGGTGGCCGTGGCGGAAGTTGTCAGTGCCGGGGGCAAACCCTCCGGCAGCGTGCACCGCCGCAGCGCAAGCCCCGTCCGACAGCGATTCCGCCTTGCAGCCGTATCGGGTGCGGCGTTCGCGGCATGCCTGGGGTTGGCCAGCCTGCCCGCTGCGGCCAGCTACGGCATCTTCATCAATGACGGCACCGACAACGGATGCCTGTGGACCTTCGACACGCAAGGCCTCTCTCCCATCGGCCTGTACGCAGGCACGACGGCGCCCAACGGTGCGAATTCCGGCGGCAACAACACGGCAGGCGGTAGCTATGGCGGCGCGAACAACGGCGTTCCCACCCTCGCCCAGTTGGGAACCGCGGACACCCGCTGTACGGCAGGCGACAAGGCCACGCAGGCCCTTCGTGCGCTCTTCTACGGCGACGGCACCGGCGCCAACTCGCTGAGCCTCGGCGGCGACCTGTTCGTCAACTCCGGCAACCTGGGACTCGGCGGCGCAAGCCCGACCCGCGCGATGCGCATCGGCAGCACCGCCACGCTGGACGCCGCCTCCGGCAACCGCGCGCTGGCGATCGGCGGCGGCGACACGGCGACATCAGCACTCGGCGACGATTCGATCGCGCTGGGCACGCGCGCAACCGCCGCGTCGGTGGGTTCACTGGCCATCGGCCTGGACGCCCATGCCAGTGGCTCCAACACGGTGGCGGTCGGCGCCGGTGCCAAGGCGAACGGCGGCGGCGCCATGGCTGTCGGCAACAACGCCAACGCCGCGTTCGGCAACGACATGGCCGTCGGCACGAATGCGCGCGCCGTCGGCGATGCGAGCGGCCTGGCGCCCTCCACGGCATTCGGCAACTCGTCCAACGCCACCGGCAGCGGGTCCACGGCCTTCGGCACGCTCGCACTGGCCACCGGCCCCACGTCCGCCGCGTTCGGCTACGCCGCGAATGCCGGCGGAACGAACGCCCTGGCGCTCGGCACCAATGCGACCGCGACGGCAGATCGCAGCCTGGCCATCGGCTCCGGCGCCAATGCCACCGGCGACTATTCCTCGGCGCTCGGCCGCACGGCAAAGGCTTCCGCCGCCGGCGCCACGGCGCTCGGCACGAACCCCACTGCCGGCGCGTGGGCGGCGGCGACCGATTCGATCGCCATCGGCGGAGAGTCCTCCGTCGCTGCACAGGCCGACTCGGGCATCGCCATCGGTCGCGGTGCGACATCGGGCCACGCGCGCAGCGTGGCGCTGGGCGATGGCGCTTCCACCGCCACGGCCACTCCGGTGCCCGATGCCACGGTGGACGGTGTGACCTACGGCAACTTCGCAGGCGCCGCGCCGGTCGGCGTCGTCAGCGTGGGCGCGGCAGGCGCCGAGCGCCAGGTGACGAACGTCGCCGCGGGTCGCCTCACGGCCACGTCGACCGATGCGGTCAACGGCAGCCAGCTCTACGCGGGGTTGAGCACCACCAGCAGCAGCATCGGCAGCCTGTCGACCTCGACATCGACCGGCCTGCGCACGGCCGTCAGCGGCATCGACAGCCTCTCGACCTCCACCTCGACGGGCCTGAGCACCGCCACGAGCAGCGTCGGCAGCCTGTCGACCTCGACGTCCACGGGGCTGAGCACCGCCATGAGCGGCATCGGCAGCCTGTCGACCGGCCTGAGCTCGGCCCACAGCAGCATCGGCAGCCTGTCCACGGGTCTTTCGAATTCCGTCCAGTACGACGACGCCAGCCACACCCGGGTCACGCTGGGCGGCGCCGGCGCGACAACGCCAGTCATCCTCACGAACGTCGCTGCGGGTGTGAACCCCACCGACGCCGTGAACTTCGGCCAGTTGACCTCGCTGTCGACCGCGGTGTCCATCGGCATGGCCAGCCTGTCCAGCGGATTGAGCACCACCAACGAGAGCGTGGGCAGCCTGTCGACTTCCACATCGACCGGCCTGGGCACCGCCACCAGCCATATCGCGAGCTTGTCGTCGTCGACCTCCACGAGCCTGAGCACGACAAACAGCACCGTGGGCAGCCTGTCGACTTCGACATCGTCGGGTCTGAGCACGGCCACGAGCCGCATCGACAGCCTGTCCACAGGCCAGAGCACCACAAGCAGCAACATCGGCAGCTTGTCGACGTCAACGTCGAGTGGCCTGAGCACGGCGACCAGTGGCATTTCGAGCCTCTCCACGGGCTTGAGCACCACCGACAGCAGGCTCGTCAGCCTGTCGACCGGCCTGAGCACTTCGGTGAGCGTGATCGGCAGCTTGTCGACGTCGACTTCCACCGGCCTGAGTACGGCGAACAGCAGCGTGGGCAGCCTCTCGACGGGCTTGAGCAGCACGAACAGCAGCATCGGCAGTCTCTCCACGTCGACGTCGACGGGTCTGAGCACCGCGACCCGCAGCATCGACAGCCTGTCCACGAGCCTCCGCACGACGGACAGCAGCCTCGCCAGCCTCTCGACCTCCACATCGACGGGCCTGAGCACGGCAACGAGCGGCATCTCCAGCCTGTCCTCGGGTCTGAGCACCACCCACAGCAGTGTGGGCAGCCTGTCGACCTCGACCTCCACCGGCCTGAGCACGCTGACCAGCGGCGTCGGCAGCCTGTCCACGGGGCTGGGCACCACGAACCAGAACGTCAGCACCCTGAGCACGGCGGTCACCGACATCTACAACGGGGGCACGAAGTACTTCCACGCCAACTCGAAGGCGGCGGACTCCGTGGCCAGCGGCCAGGAAGCGGTGGCGATCGGGCCGCGTTCCGAGGCCAGCGGCGCCAACGCCTTCGCCGCCGGCAACGGCGCGAAGGCCACGGCCGACGGTGCAGTGGCGGTGGGCTTCGGGGCGCAGGCCACGGGCACGAACGCCATCGCCATCGGCACCGGGGCGCTGGCCACGGGCTCGCAGGCCTTCGGCGCGAACGCCCGTGCCGGCGGCGGCGGCGCGGCCTTCGGCGACAGTGCCGACGCTGGCGGCACGCCGCTGAGCAAGGCGCAGAACATCTCGCAAGGCACGGCCATCGGCTTCGGCGCGGTGGTGCAGCAGACCGGCGGTGTGGCTCTGGGGGCGAACTCGGTGGCCTCGACGGCGGCGGGCGTGGCCGGCTACGTGCCGGGCAGCGCGAATGCGGCGCAGGCCGCGGCCATCCGGGCCACGACCAGCACGCAGGGCGCGGTGTCGGTGGGCGACGCAGCCAGCGGCCAGTTCCGCCAGATCACGGGCGTGGCGGCCGGCACGGCCGACAGCGACGCGACCAACGTGGCGCAGTTGAAGGCGGCCTCGGCAGCGTCGAAGGCCAGCACCGTGCAGTACGCCACCCACCCCGACGGGTCGGTGAACTACAACCAGATCACGCTGGGCGCCGGCGAAGCGCCAGGCGGCACGCGCATCGGCAACGTGGCGCCAGGCGTGCTGCCGGGCGATGCGGTCAACCTGGGCCAGCTGAACGCCGCGCAGGCCCAACTGCAAGGCCAGCTCGCCAGCACGCAGCGCATTGCCTATTCGGGCGTGGCCATGGCCACCGCGATGAGCACGATGCCGCAGGCGATGACACCCGGCAAGACCCTGCTGGCGGTCGGCGTGGGCAACTACGCGGGCTACAGCGCGCTGGCCCTGGGCTTCTCGTCGCGCTCGGACAGCGGCAAGTGGATCTACAAGGTCAACGGCGGCTACAGCGGCGTCAAGTTCAACATCGGGGTGGGCGTGGGCTATGAGTTCAATTGACGCGCATCGCCCGCCGTCTGCCGCCCGGGTGTACGCGCGACATCGGATGACCTTCGGTTTGCGCGGCCCGTTGTCGCTGGCGCTGCTGCAGGAAGCGAATGCCCGCGGCACGGCGGTGCAGGACCGGCTGGGAACGATGCCCCACCGGGTGACCGAGTTCGCGAGCGCCGCAGCCCTGCTCACCGCGCTGGGCAACGGGCGTCGCTTCGACCTGATCCTGCTGGCCTCGTGGGACGAAGTGACGCACAAGGGCCTGCACGCCGCATGCGAGGTGCTGGGCATGCCGATGCTGGTGGTGCCGCCAGGCGAGCCCTGGAAAGGCCTGCCGATGTACAACGACGTGCTGCTGCAGGGCCCTCCGGCGGCGCCATCGGAGCCGCCGGCGCAGGCCCTGCTGCACACGAAGATGGTCCGGGGCGCCTACCGGTTCATCGACGACGCGTCCGGCACGGTGTGCCTGCGCGATCGCGAGATCTACCTGCCGCCCCAGTGCTTCGCCTTCGCATCGGCGCTGTTCCAGAACGCCGACACGGTGCTGACGCGGGAGTGGCTGTGGAACGCGATCTGGAAGGCCCCGCCCGAGCGCGTGGTGGGCCGGGTGATCGACGTCTGCGCGGCGAACGTGCGCAAGAAGCTGGCGCTGGAGGTCGACAACGGATTCGTGCTGCGCGCCATCTACGGCTGCGGCTACAAGCTCGTCACCGTCGCCCCCAGGCACACCGCCGCCCCGGTGAGCGAAGCACCCGCGCTCTAGCGTGAGCGACGCGGTTTGCCGGCCGCCACGATCGCCTCGAGCACCGTGCGCAGCGCCTTGTTGAGCGGCTTGTCGCGACGGACCACCACCGCCAGCGTGCGGTGCATGCGCGGGGCGAGGCGGCTGACCTTCAGCGCCGGATGGGCACCGCGCCCCGCCATCGACATGCCGGGCACCAGGCCGTAGCCCAGCCCCGCGGCCACCATCTCCTTCATCGCCTCGACGCTGCCCAGCTCCATCACGGGCTGCGGCTGCAACCCCTCGGCAGCGAACCAGCGATCGACCAGCTTGCGCGTGTTGGCTGCAGGCTCGAACAGCACCAGCGGCAGCGTCGCCAGGTCAGCCGGCGTCACGCGGGCCTTGAGCGGCGCGAGGTCGGCACGGCCGATGGCGACGAACGCGTCGTCGCACACCGGCATCACGCTCAGCGAGCGCCCCGCGGCGGGCAGCGTGACCAGCGCGAGATCGATGCTGTTGTCTTCCACCTTGCGCACGTGCTCGTCGGTGTTGCCGGTGCTCACCACCACGCCGAGCGCCGGGAATTCCTCGCGCAACTGGCGCAGCACTGCCGGCAAGAAATACAGGCAGGCCGTCGCGCCCGTGCCCAACCGCACGCGGCCCGTGATGCCGCGCGCGTGGTCGGCCAGCGCGTCGATGGCGTTCTCGACCGCCGCCTCGATCTGCGGCACATGGCGCAGCAGCTCCGCGCCGGCCGGCGTGGCCCGCGCGCGCTTGCCGACGCGCTCGATGAGCCGCACTGCGAGCCGTCGTTCGAGCTGGCGCACCTGCAGGCTCACGGCCGGCTGTGACAGGCCGAGCCGGTCGGCCGCGGCGGAGAAGCTGCCGGTTTCGATCACCAGGCCGAAGGTGGCGAGCTGGTCGAGGTTGAGGTTTTTTTCCAAAGTATTTCTTATGCGCTGCATAGATGGACCCAGCTTCACTTATAGATCCTGGCTCGTCAAGATCGGGCCATGTCCTCCTCTTCCATCGCTTCCGCCGCACTCGACATTGCCGATGCCGCGCCCCACCACATGGCCCGCGTGCAGGCCATCTACAGCCACTACGTGCAGCACGACCTGTGCTCGTTCGAAGAAGAAGTGCTCACCCTCGCGCAGATGCAGGCACGCCGCATCGACGTGCAGGAACGCGGCCTGCCGTATCTCGTGGCACTGAAAGATGGCGAGGTGGCCGGCTACGCCTACGCCGGCCCCTACCGTGCGCGCTCGGCCTACCGGCACACGGTGGAAGACTCGATCTACGTCGCGCCCGACATGCACGGCCACGGCATCGGCACGGCGCTGCTGCAGGCGGTGATCGACCGCTGCACCGAGGCCGGCTTCACGCAGATGGTCGCGTGCATCGGCCACAGCGGCAACGCGGGCTCGCAGCGGCTGCACGCGGGCCTGGGTTTCGAGACGGTCGGTGTGCTGCGCAACGTCGGCTTCAAGTTCGGCCAGTGGGTCGACACCGTGCTGATGCAGCGTGAACTGCGCTGACCACGCCCACGCCCCCGCGCTGCGGGGCGGGTGCAACCCGGTCGGGCGCGGGCCGTGGAGGGTCGCCCGTTTCTTTCAGCGTGGCGCAAGTCAACGCGGCAGTGCCACCCCGCCCCGGTACCCCAGCATCGCGTCATACAGATCGGTTCGCCGGTCGCGGTGCAGGTCGTTGAGCGGCGTCCAGATCGGCGCCGAACGCGCGGCGCCCAGGTCGACGTCGGCGTAGAGGATGGTTTCTTCCTCGGGCCCGGCGATGCGTCCCATCGGCCAGCCGTTGGTGCCCGCGATCAGCGAGTTGCCCATGAAGCCCGTGCCGCGCTCCTGGCCCACGCGGTCGGCGGTGGCGATGAAGACGTTGTTGGTGTGCGCAGCCGCCATCGTCAGGTAGGCCGGCATGCAGACGCCGCTGGCGTCGTACAGCGGTGGCGGCGTCCAGACCCAGCCCGTGGGCACGCAGATGATGTCGGCGCCCTGCTGCGCCACGATGCGCGGCGCCTCGGGAAACCAGAGGTCCCAGCACACGAGCAGGCCGATGCGGCCGATCTTCGTCTCGAACACCCGGTAGCCCTCGTTGCCGGGCGTGAACCACAGCTTCTCGTTGTTCCAGAGGTGCGTCTTGCGGTAGCGGCCGATGTAGCCCTCGGGGCCGACGAGCACGGCCGTGTCGAACAGCTGCATGCCGTCCTGCTCGGCCAGGCAGCCGACGAGGTACACGCCGTGCTGCGCCGCGAACGCGACCCAGCCCTGCACGGTGGGGCCGTGCGGCACGGGCTCGGCGTGGGCGAAGGCCTCGGCGCGGCCGTTGAAGCAGTAACCGGTGGTCGCCAGCTCGGGCAGCACGATGAGCTGCGCGCCGCCGGCCACGGCAGCCTCGAGCTGTTGGCGCACGGCGGCGGCATTGCGCGCGAGGTTCTCGACGCCGACCTGCGGGTCGAACTGCACGACGGCCACGCGCACGGGGCTGGCGCGCAGGCCGGGCACGGCGTCGCCGCCGGAAGGAATGTTTGCTGGAACGGTCATGGTCATTTCAGGTTTCAAATTAAAACTAGATGGATGCTAGCCGCATCAGTTTTAATTTGCAACCAATCCAGGGCTACGGTCTAATCCCGCCATCCCAGGGACGCACAGGAAACACACACGATGGCCAGGAGAAAAAGTCTGAGGTTCGACGCCTGCCCGATGGCGCGCGCCCTCGAGATCGTCGGCGACCAGTGGTCGCTGCTGATCGTGCGCGACGCCTTCGACGGCATGCGGCGCTTCGGCGAATTTCAGCAGAGCCTGGGCGTGGCCAAGAACATCCTGGCCGACCGGCTGAAGTGGCTGGTGCAGGAAGGCGTGTTCGACCTCGTTCCGGCCTCGGACGGCTCGCTCTACCAGGAGTACGCGCTGACGGCCAAGGGCCGCGGCCTGTTCCCCGTGGTGGTCGGCCTGCGGCACTGGGGCGAGGCGAACCTGTTCGCGCCGGGCGAGCCGCACTCGGTGCTGCTGGAGCGCGAGCACGGCGAGCCGGTGGCGCCGATCGACCTGCGCACGCGCGACGGCCAGCCGCTCGACCCCGCCGTGACCTTCGTGAAGAAGCTGCCCGTCACCTCAGCCTGACGGCGCCGCCCGCTCAGTCATTGCCGATCGGGTACTCCAGCGCGACGCGGATCTGGCGCGTGTTGAGTTCGGCCTGCGCCTTGTTGTTGCGGTGCTCGCCATAGCGCAGCAGGAAGGCCAGGCCCTTGGCGCGGCCCTGCGGGACGGTGTAGCGCAGCCACAAGTCGCGCTCCCAGTGCCGGCCGCCCTGCCCGTAGCCCAGCCATGCGTAGCCTCCGCGCGCCGGCGCGCGGCTGCCGTCGATGCCGCTGCCGCGGATGTAGGCGGCGCCCAGGCTCAACCCGGGCGCGCCCCAACGCGCGGCATCGACTTCGTAGCGCAGCTGCCACGACCGCTCGTGCGGCGCGTTGAAGTCGGACAGCTGCGCCGCATTGCCGAGCCAGACGGCGCCGCGCGTCACATAGTCGAACGGCGTGTCGCCCGCGACCTTCTGCCAGCCCAGGCCCACGCGGTGGGGGCCGTGGGTGTAGGTGGACATGAGGCTGGCGGTGGTGTTGTCCACCGGGCCGGCCAGCGCACGGCCCGTGTCCTTGCTGCGGTACACGTGCAGGTCGAAGGACAACGCGCGCTTGTCTGCCAGCGGCACCGTGTAGTGGGCCCCCAGGTAGCCGGTGTTCCAGGTGTCCTTCAGGCGCGCGACGTAGGCCGTGAGCGACAGCGAAGCGCTTCCCTTCCAGGTGCCGCCGGCAAAGTCGAACACGTCGCCGCGCGGTGACTTCGGGTCGAGGTAATTGACGATGAGCGGATGGTTCGTGCCGCGCGCATGGCGGTCGGTCGACCCGGTGAAGCGGCCGACCTGCAGCGTGAGCGTGTCGAACTCACGGCTGGTGAGCAACCAGCCGCGCATGGTCTCGGGCAGCAGGCGCGTGTCGGATGCACTGAAGACCGGCGTCTTCACACGTTGTTCGCCCACCGCCAGCACGGTGGCGGAGATGCGCGCCTTCAGCGCCACGCCGCCGCGCGCGATGCCGTCCTGCGCGTAGCCCGCGCCGTCCACCGGCAGCATGCGGATCTTGCCGACGCGCAGATCGTCGCCGTCGAGGCTGCGCGCGAACGAGGCATGCGCGTCCACGCCGAAGCCGATCCAGCCCGGCGTGAAGCCGGACTCGAGGGTGCCCATGACGCCGTAGCCCCACTCCTGCGCGTGGTCGCTGCGCCGCGCCCGGGGCAACGAGGCATTGCGCCCGCCGTTGCTGCGGTCGCCGTGCAGATAGCTCCGGTGCTCGTACACGCTGCGCTGGAGCACGCGCCAGCGCGTGTCCTCGACGAAGCCGCCGCCTTCGGCCGCCAGGGCGGTGGTGCCCAGCATGGCGAGGGCCGCGCCGCAGACCCGCCTCATCGCCCGTCGCTCACAGGTACTTGAGCCACGCGATGTCGCGGCGCCGCGCCTTCAGGGCCGCGAAGGCGCGCACCGCCGGGTACAGCGCAAAGGCCAGCGCCCCGGTGGTCAGCCACACCATCCAGACAGCGTCGAAGCCGAACAAGCGGCCCTGGTTGGGGCCCCATGTCGCCTCGGCCCCCAGATAGAGGAACTTGAGCACGTACAGGTGCAGCACGTAGAAGAACATGGGCGCCGCGCCGAACACGGCCAGCGGCGCGAGCCATGCCGCGCCCTGCCGGCGCTCGAACAGGCGCAGCAGCCACAGCCCCACGCCGAGCGTCAGTGCAATGAACAGCAGCGACGGCGGGTACTTGGTGATGTTCAGGAAGGCCATCGCGGTCGTCAGCGCGCTGTCCCCCGCCACCCAGGGCTTGTCGCCGTAGACGTCGAGTGCGCGCAGCAACACGAAGCCGACGAGCAGGCCCACGGCCCACGCGAGCAGCCGCTGCTGGCGCTGCGGCGCATCGGCGCCGGGCAGGAACCACGGCCCGGCGACATAGCCCAGCGCGATCACGCCGATCCACGGCAGCAGCGGGTACGACGTGCGCAGCCTCAAGGCGTCGGACACCTCGATCCAGCCCCGGTCGTGCAGCACGGCCCAGGGCACGTGCAACACATGGCCCACGGGAAAGTGCAGGCCGTCGAGCAGGTTGTGCCCCGCCACCAGCACCACGCCCAACACGACCAGCGCCCGGCGCGGCAGCCACACCAGCGCCGACAACGCCAGCATCGACAGCCCGATCACCCAGATCACCTGCAGGAACACCGTGGCCGGCGGGAACTGGAAGGTCCACGCGAAGTTGACGACCGTGACCTCCAGCACCACGAGGAACACGCCCCGCTTCCACAGGAACGAGGACGCCGCCGCGCGGCCGTCCGCCTGCTTGGCGCCGTAGAGGAAGGCCGACAGCCCGGTCAGGAACACGAACACCGGCGCGCACAGGTGCGCCAGCAGGCGGCCGAAGAACAGCGCCGGCGGCGTCTGCGCCACGAGCATCGGGTCGGGCACCTGGTGGTGCAGGTAGAAGGTTTCGCGCACGTGGTCCAGCAGCATGAACAGGATCACGAGGCCGCGCAGCGCGTCGATGGAGAGCAGCCGGGCCGGGGCGCCGGCGCGGGGTGGCAAGGAGGCGGATGAAACGTCGGACATTGAATTATTGCGAATTGATTCGCAATAATTTATAGCACCGAACGGCGCACTTTCCTGAAGGCCCTCCGGCCTACTCGCCCAGCAGCTCGCCGATCGGCTGCAGGTCTTCCACCCGGTCGCAGATCGACTTGATGACCATGGTGATCGGGATGCCCAGCAGCAGCCCCCAGATGCCCCACAGCCAGCCCCAGAAGATCACGCCCACGAACACCGCCACGGGGTTCATGCGGCTGGTGCGGCTGGTGAGCCAGGGCATGAGCAGGTTGCCCACCACCGTGTGGATGGCCAGCGAGACGCCGCCCACCAGCAGCGCCATCTCGATGCTGCTGAACTGCAGGAAGGCCATGAGCCCCGCCGCCACCAGCACGATCACCGAGCCGATGTAGGGGATGAGGTTGGTCACGGCCGCGATGATTCCCCACACGGCCGCGTTCTCCACGCCCATGAGCCAGAACGCCAAGCCGGTGGCGAGCCCCACCAGCGCGCTCACCAATATCTGCACCAGCAGGTAGCGTTCGATGTTGCGCGTGATGTCGTCCAGCACGTGCACCGTGACCTTCTTCTTCTGCAGGCTGGGCCCGGTGATCTTGATGAGCTTGCGCCGGAAGGTGTCGCCCGAACACAGCGCGAAGTAGGTGAGGAAGGCCACCAGCGTGAGCTGCCCCATCGCGTTGAGCAGGCCGACGGTGCCGCTGAGCAGGTAGTCGCGCACGTTGAAGCCCGGCCGCTCGATGACGACGCGCGCCACGCCCTTGCGCGAGGCGACGCGCGCGGAGTTTTCCTCGGCCGCCTTTTCGAGCTGGGCGGCGGCCTGCTGCACGCTGTCCAGCGGCGTGGCGCTGGCGTTCTTGTCGCGGCGCATGGCCTGGCCCAGCTTCTGCGCGGCGACCGGCAGCGAGTCGAGCAGCTGCGAGGCGCTGCCCGAGAGCGAATAGCCGGTCCACCCGAGCCCGCCGAACAGGCCCAGCAGGATCGCCGCCGAACCGATCCAGCGCGGCACGTGCCAGCGGTGCAGGCGCTCGACCAGCGGCGACAGCGCGTAGTTCAGCATCAGGCTCAGCATCAGCGGCACGAACACGGCCTGCCCCCAGCGCAGCGCGAAGACGCTGGCGAGCACGGCCAGCACCACGAGCGAGGCGCTGCGCACGTCGACCGGCATGTGCAGCACGAAGCGCCGGCGCGCGGCGGTCGTGGCGGTCGTGGCGTCTTCGCCCGGCGCCTCGTCCTTCGCCTCCACCGGCGCAGGCGCCGGTGGTTCGGGCGGGGGCTGCGGCGCGGGCGGCGGCACCTCGGACGCCGGGGGCCGGGGCTCAGGCGGCGGCGTCGTGCCGCCCGCGGTCTCGTCGGTCATCGCGATTCCTTGAGCATCTCGCGCACCGCGGCCAGCTGGCGGCGCGACACCGCCACGGGCTCGGGCACCGAATCGAGCCGCAGCGCCCAGCCTTCGGCGTCTTCGCCGTCGTCGTAGCGCTCGAGTGCGCGGATGGCCGAGCGCGCCACCAGCGCGTTGCGGTGCACGCGCAGGAAGCGGTTCGGGTAGCGCTCTTCGAAGTCATTGAGCGAGCCGTCGAGGATGTGGCTGCGCGTGGCGGTGCGCACCGTGAGGTACTTGTATTCGGACTTGAGATACAGCACCTCGGACAGCGGCACGCGCTCGGCGCGGCCCCGGTCCTGGATGAGTACGGACTCGGGCGTGGCCTCGGCGGCCGGCTGCGACGCGCGACGCTCCTTCAGGAAGCGCTCGGCCTTCTGCAGCGCCTGCTGCAGCCGCTCGGCGCGCACGGGCTTGGTGAGGTAGTCGACCGCCTCCAGCTCGAAGGCCGTGACCGCGTGGCTGGCATGCGCCGTCACGAACACCACGGCCGGCGCGTCGGGCCGACTGCGCAGCGCGCGCGCCACCTCGATGCCGTCGACGCCGGGCATGTGCACGTCGAGCAGCACCAGGTCGAGGTCCATCGCGGCCAGGTGCGCCAGCGCCTCCTCGCCCTGCGCGGCTTCGGCCGTCACCTCGGCGGCGGGCGAGCTGCAGTCGCGCAGCAGCGTGCGCAGGCGCGAACGGGCCAGGGCTTCGTCGTCAACGATCAGGGTCTTGAGGCTCATGGGGATTCGGCGGAGTCTGCGGGAATCGCGATGCGTACGCGGTAGTTCTTCTGGTCCATGCCGGCGCTGAATTGCATCTGCATGTCGTGCAAGAGGCGCAGCCGCTCGCGCACGTTGTCCAGGGCGATGCCATGGCCGCGCGGCAGCGGCTGGTCGGCCCAGCGCAGCGGCGGCAGGCTGTTGACCACCTCGATCACGACCATGCCGCCGCGCCGCTCGGTGCGGATGCGCAGCTTGCCGCCGTCGGGGCTGGGCTCCACACCGTGCTTGATGGCGTTCTCGACCAATGGCTGCAGCAACAGCGGCGGCAGGCGCGCGTCGCTGGCGGCGGCATCGAGGTCCCAGCGGATGCGCAGGCGGTCGCCGAAGCGCACCTGCTCGATGGCGAGGTAGCGCTCGGCCAGTGCGATCTCGTCGGCCAGCGTGCCCGATTCGCCCGGTACGGTGAGCGCCTGGCGGAACAGCTCGGCCAGGTCTTCGAGCATGGTTTCGGCCTTGGCCGGCTCTTCGCGCACCAGCGCGATGGCGCTGTTGAGCGTGTTGAACAGAAAGTGCGGGCGGATGCGCGACTGCAGCTCTTCGAGCCGGGCCGTGGTCGCGGCCGGCGTCTGGCCGCGCGCGCGCAGCACCATGGCCGCCATCACCAGCCCCGCGAACAGCGCGCCGGCCAGCGCACTGGCCAGCCAGGGCGCGCTGGCGATCACGCCGGTCAGGCGCAGCAGGCCGCAGCCATACAGCGAGGCCACCGCGCCCAGCACGGCGCCCGCGGCGTACTGCCCCGGGGGCGGCAGGCGCCGCAATTGCTTCTTGAGCCCGCAGGCCGCCACCAGCCACAGCAGCGTGGCGGGCAACGCGCCGCCGGTGACCGTGGCCGCCTGCACCAGCCATTCGCCGAAGGAGCCGACCACGAACAGCGTGGCCACCGCCACCACCGCTTCGACGAACACCACGGTGCGCAGCACCACGCCGATCTGGCAGGCGTCGAACAACGCCGGGCCGCCGCGCACGGGCGTGCGCGCACGTTCCGGCGACGCGGCGGACGTGGAGGGGGAGCTGGCCGATAAAATCGCCGGGTTGCGCATCGCAGACATCAGATCCATCGGGTGACCAACCCATTATTGCCTTCCTGGACGGCTCCCATGACCCAAAACCAACTCGACAAGAAATCCGAAGCCTGGTCGGCCCTGTTCTCCGAACCGATGAGCGACCTGGTGAAGCGCTACACCTCCAGCGTCTTCTTCGACAAGCGCCTCTGGCAAGCCGACATCGAGGGCTCGCTGGCGCACGCCGGCATGCTCGCGGCCCAGGGCATCATCAGCGTGACGGACCACGCCGCCATCGAGCGCGGCATGACGCAGATCCGCGGCGAGATCGAGGCCGGCAGCTTCGAATGGAAGCTCGACCTCGAGGACGTGCACCTGAACATCGAGGCCCGCCTGACCCAGCTGGTCGGCGACGCCGGCAAGCGCCTGCACACCGGCCGCAGCCGCAACGACCAGGTCGCCACCGACGTGCGCCTGTGGCTGCGCGGCGAAATCGACCTCATCGGCGACCTGCTGGTCGACCTGCAAAAAGCGCTGGTCGACATCGCCGAGAAGAACGTCGAGGTGATCCTGCCCGGCTTCACCCACCTGCAGGTGGCCCAGCCCGTGAGCTTCGGCCACCACATGCTGGCGTATGTGGAAATGTTCAGCCGCGACGCCGAGCGCATGGGCGAGGTGCGCCGCCGCGTCAACCGCCTGCCGCTGGGCGCCGCCGCGCTGGCCGGCACCAGCTACCCGCTCGACCGCGAACTGGTGGCGCGCACCCTGAAGATGGACAGCGTCTGCCAGAACAGCCTGGACGCCGTGAGCGACCGCGACTTCGCGATCGAGTTCACCGCCGCCGCCAGCCTGTGCATGGTTCACGTGAGCCGCCTGAGCGAAGAACTCATCATCTGGATGAGCCAGAACTTCGGCTTCATCAACATCGCCGACCGCTTCACCACGGGCTCGTCGATCATGCCGCAGAAGAAAAATCCCGACGTGCCCGAGCTGGCGCGCGGCAAGACCGGCCGCGTGGTCGGTCACCTGATGGCGCTCATCACGCTCATGAAGGGCCAGCCGCTGGCCTACAACAAGGACAACCAGGAAGACAAGGAGCCGCTGTTCGACACCGTCGACACGCTCAAGGACACCCTGCGCATCTTTGCCGAGATGATCGGCGGCATCACCGTGAAGCCCGAGGCCATGGAAGCCGCGGCGCTGCGCGGCTACGCCACCGCCACCGACCTGGCCGACTACCTCGTGAAGAAGGGCCTGCCCTTCCGCGACGCGCACGAAACCGTGGCCCACGCCGTGAAGGCCGCCACCTCGCACCAGGTCGATCTGTCGGAGCTGCCGCTGTCGGTGCTGCAGCAGTTCAACCCGAACATCGAAAAAGACGTGTACGACGTGCTGAGCCTGCGCGGCTCGCTCAATGCACGCAACGTGCTGGGCGGCACTGCACCCGTGCAGGTCAAAGCACAAGTCGCCCGCCACCGCGCCCGCCTGGGCTAGAAATGTTTGCCCCCCGGCTTTTCACTCGCTTCGCTCCTGTAACTCCACCCCCCGGGGGGAGGCGCGGCTCGCCTTGGGGCGGCCCGGCGGCGGCCGCCTGTAAGCGGCGAACTTCAGAGCGGGAAAGCACTTCATGTTCTACGCCATCCCGCTCGAAAACAAACCGAGCTGGCACAACCCGCCGTGGATGACGGTGCTGCTGATCCTCTTGAACATGATCGTGTTCTGGGGTCCGCAGCGCAGCGAAGACAACGGCCGCGAGCGCGCCGCGCAGTTCTACGTGCAGAGCGTGCTGCCCGAACTGGAGCTGCCGCCCTTCGTCGAGTGGCTTGAGAAGACCGACCCCAAGCGCGGCAAGATGGCGCGCCGCGCGCTGCGGCATGAAGAGGCCTACCCGCAGCTGCTCGAAGCGCTGCAGAACGACCAGCCCTTCCTGAAGAAGCTGCGCACCGACGAGGTCGTGACGCCCGCGAACCCGCGCTTCGACGAGTGGCAACGCGAACGCCGCCAGTACGAGGCGATGCTGCCCCCGCCTTTCACCGAGCGCTGGTCGCTCGACCAGAACAAGGGCGCCGCGCTCAAGCCCTGGACCTGGGTCACCGCCGCCTTCCTGCATGCCGACACCGGCCACCTGCTGGGCAACATGCTGTTCCTCTTTTTGTTCGGCTTCTCGGTCGAGCTGGCGCTGGGGCGCGGCACCTACCTGTGCTTCTACCTGCTGGGCGCCGTCGGCTCGTCGCTGCTGGCCAGCTGGGCCTATGCCGGCAACGGCGGCCACGGCCTGGGCGCTTCGGGCGCGATCTCGGCGCTGATGGGCATGTACGCCGTGATGTACCGGCTGCGGCGCATCCGGTTCTTCTACCAGCTGTTTTTCTATTTCAGCTACGTCACTGCGCCCGCCCTGCTCTTGCTGCCGGCCTGGATCGCCAACGAGCTGCTGCAGCAATGGATGGGGGACCAGGGCGTCGGCTACATGGCCCACCTGGGCGGCCTGCTGACGGGCGCGGCGCTGATGGCCGGCGCCATGTGGCTGGGCCGTGTGAAGACACCCGAGACCGTGAAGTCGGAAATGGTGACCGACGACCACCGCTTCGACCAGCACGTGGCCGCCGCGCGCAAGCTGTCGGCGGCGATGAAGTTCGAGCCCGCCTGCGCCGAATGGCGCGCCGCCGCCACCCTGCGCCCCGGCGACACCGACACGCTGCGCGCCTGGTTCAACACCGCGCGCCTGCAGCCCGCCAGCGACGACTTCCACCAGGCCGCGCGCCGCATCTTCCGCCTGCCCGCCACCGATGAAGACACGCTGGCGCTGCAGCACAGCAGCTTCACGACCTACCTCGACCAGGCCAGGCCGGGCGTGCGCCTGAAGCCCGACGACATGGCCCGGCTGGCCCGCCGCTTTGCGCGCATCCGCCAGTTCGGCGATGCCGACAAGCTCTGCCGCATCCTGCTGAAGACCGCGCCCGACCACCCCGAGCTGGCCGACACGCTCTCGGTGTGCGCCAACGGGCTGCTGCACGCGGGCGAACGCGAGCGCGCGATGGGCCTGCTGCCGCACCTGCTGCGGCTGGCGCCCAACGACATGGTCACGCGCGCGTTGCAGCGCACATAAAAAACCCGGCGCGAGGCCGGGTTCGGTGATGAAGCGGCGCTGCGCTTACTTGTCGTTGTGCAGGTACGTCGCCTGCTTCGGCAGCAGCAGGCTGACCAGGAAGGCCACGCCCATCATCGCCGTCACGTACCAGTAGAAGTACGACTCGTGGCCGATCGACTTCAGGCCCAGCGCCACGTACTCGGCGCTGCCGCCGAAGATGGCGTTGCCCACCGCGTACGACAGGCCCACGCCCAGCGCGCGCACTTCGGGCGGGAACATCTCGGCCTTCACGATGCCGCTGATCGAGGTGTAGAAGCTCACCACCGCCAGCGCCAGCGTGATCAGCACGCCGGCCACCAGCGGGCTGCTCACGCTTTGCAGGTTGCTCAGCACGGGCACCGTCATCAGCATGCCCAGGGCGCCGAACAGCAGCATGTTGCTGCGCCGGCCGATGCGGTCCGACAGCGCGCCGAACAGCGGCTGCATGCACATGTACAGGAAGAGGCAGGCCGTCATCACGTTGCTGGCCGTCTTGATCGACATGCCGGCCGAGTTCACCAGGTACTTCTGCATGTAGGTGGTGAAGGTGTAGAAGATCAGCGAGCCGCCGGCCGTGTAGCCCAGCACCACGAGGAAGGCGCGCTTGTGGTGCTTGAACAGCTCGGCGACGCTGCCGGCGCCCTTGGCGGCGCGGGTCTTGGTGCTGGCGGTCTCGGTCAGCGTGCGGCGCAGCATCAGCGCCACGACGGCGGCCAGGGCGCCCAGCACGAAGGGAATGCGCCAGCCCCAGGCCTTGAGTTCGGCCTCGGTGAGCAGCTGCTGCAGCACCACCACGGCCACCACGGCCAGCAGCTGGCCGCCGATCAGCGTGACGTACTGGAACGACGAGAAGAAGCCGCGCTGGCCGCGCATCGCCACTTCGCTCATGTAGGTGGCGGTGGTGCCGTACTCGCCGCCGACCGACAGGCCCTGCAGCAGGCGCGCGGCCAGCAGCAGCGCGGGCGCCCAGGCGCCGATCTGCGCGTAGGTGGGCAGGCAGGCAATGATCAGCGAGCCCACGCACATCATGACGACCGAGGTCACCATCGACGTCTTGCGGCCCTTGCGGTCGGCCAGCCGGCCGAAGATCCAGCCGCCGATCGGGCGCATCAGAAAGCCCGCGGCGAACACGCCGGCCGTGTTCAGCAGCTGGACCGTCGGGTCCGACTTGGGGAAGAACGAGGGCGCGAAGTAGATCGCGCAGAAGGCGTAGACGTAGAAGTCGAACCACTCCACCAGATTGCCTGACGAAGCGGCAAAGATGGCGAAGATGCGCTTGCGCTTTTCCTCGAAGGTGTAGGGGGTGTGGTTGTCGCTGGTCGCGTCCGGGCTGGAAGCGCCGGCGCTCGTGCTGCTGCTGGCAATGGCGGTCATGCGAGGGGGTCCTTGTCTCTGGCTTCAGCCCCCGCGAAGCCCGCGGAAAGCCGTGCCGGGGAGTCTGGTCCGCCGGGAGCGCGCTGTCGTCCGTAGGCCCCCGCCGCGAGGCTGCGTACCCGTACGCAGGGGTAAACCCTAGGTTCTAGAGACCGTGCTCGCGCAGGAAGCGGTCCAGCTCCAGGCTGCTCGAAAAGCCCAGCTTCGCAAACATGTGCGCCCGGTGCGTTTCCACCGTGCGCAGCTCCAGCGGCGCGAGTTCCTGCGCGATGCGCTTGTTGGGCAGGCCTTCGGCCACGAGCCGGGCGACCTGCATCTCGCGCGGCGTGAGCTTGGCCCACAGCGCCTGCGCGGCCTGCCGGGCGTGGCGGCGCACGGCGACCTCTTCGGCCTTGTGCAGCGCCTTGGCGATGCTGTCGAGCAGGCGCTCGTCGTTGCAGGGTTTCTCCAGCCAGCCGAAGGCGCCGTTCTGCACCGCCTCGACGGCCATCGGAATGTCGCCGTGCCCGGACAGGAAGATCACGACCAGCGGGCTGTCCTGCGCGCGCAGCGCGTCGAACACCTGCAGGCCGCTCATGCCCTCCATGCGCAGGTCGAGGATGGCGCAGCCCGGGCGCTGCAGGTCGGCACCGGCCAAAAAGGCCTCGCCCGAGGCGAAGGCCTGCACCGCATGGCCGCGCGACAGCAGCAGCAGGCCCAGAGAGCGGCGCACGGCCTCGTCGTCGTCGACGACGCACAGGTGGTTGGCAAGCAGGGGTGCGTTCACGGGGAAGCCTCCAGTTCGAGGGTGAAGACCGTGCCGCCGCCGGGCCGGTCGGCAAACGACAGCCGGCCGCGGTGGGCCTCCACGATGGTGCGGCAGATGTTCAGGCCCAGCCCGAGCCCGCCGGCCTTGGTGGTGAAGAACGGCGCGAAGACCTGCTCGGCCAGCGCCGCGTCGATGCCGGGGCCGTGGTCGGCGATGCGGATGTGCACGCGTCCTTCGTGCAACTCGGCCTCGACCTCGACCACGCGCCGGTCGGGCGGCGTGCCCTGCTCCATCGCCTGCAGGCTGTTCGACAGCAGGTTCAGCAGCACCTGCTCGAGCAGCACGCGGTCGCCGCGCACGGGCGGCAGCGCGGGCGCCACACGCACCTCGGCGCGCACCTGCCGCTGGCGCATCTCGCCCTGCAGCAGCGCCAGCGCGTTGGCCACCAGCGCGGCCACCGCGCAGTCTTCGGTGCCGGCGGTGCGCTGGCGCACGAAGCCGCGGATGCGCCGCACGATCTCGGCGCTGCGCTTGGCCTGCGCCACGGTTTCGTCGAGGCTGCTGGCCAGGAGCGGCTGGTTGCCCTGCTCGGCGAAAGCCTTGGCGGCGCTGGCGAAATTGCTCAGTGCCATCAGCGGCTGGTTGAGTTCGTGGGCCAACGTGGAGGCCATCTCGCCCAGGCTGGCCAGGCGCTGCGCGTGCTGCAGCTGCTCGTCGTTCTGGCGCTGGCGCAGCTCGGCGCGCTTCTGCTCGGTGATGTCGACCACCGAGCTCATCCAGCCGCTGTGGCGACCGTCGGCGTCGATGAGCCGCGCGGTGTAGACCATGGTGATGACCTCATGCCCGTCGCGGTGCCGCAGGCGCGACTCGAAGCCGGAGCGCGCGGGTTGCCCGCTCATCATGGCCTCGTAGTGGAACCAGTGCTGCGTCACGTCGTCGGGGTGCCAGTAGGGGTACGGCGGCAGCCGACCCAACAGCTCGTCGGCGCCGTAACCGGTCATCTCGCAGAAGGCCGGATTGACATAGATGATGCGGCCCTGCAGGTCGCGCGCGCGCATGCCGACCAGCAGCGAGTCTTCCATCGCCTTGCGGAAGGCGTGGGCCTGGTCCAGCTCGTGGGTGCGCTCGCGCACGCGCAGCTCGAGGTCGCGCCGCGCGTCGCGCTGCTCGGCAAAGCGCCGCTCGCGCAGCTGCCAGTACAGCGCGCCCAGCAGCAGCACGCCGGCGCCCAGCAGCCCGAGCATCCAGGTGCGCTCGCGCGCGCGGGTGACCTCGGCGTGGTCGGCCATCACCGTCAAGGTCCAGCCCAGGTCGGGCAAGGGTTCGTCGACGGCAAGAAAGCGGCGCGCCTTGCCGCCGACCGTCGTGCGCACCAGGTAGCCCGGCGCGTCCTCGATGGGTTCGACACGCCACGGCAGCGGCGCGAAGCGGGTGCGCGCGCCGTACTGCTGGTCGTGTTCGATGCCCGCCAGGTCGGCGGGGCTCAATGGCCGCGTGGCCTGGTACATCCAGCCCGGCACCGAGCTCAGGAACACAATGCCGCGCGCGTCGGTCAGCAGGATCGGATCGCGCACGAAGGCCCAGGCGTCGTGCAGCTGGCGCAGGCTGACCTTGACGGTGATCACACCGAGCACCTCACCCCCGCCGCCTTCGGCGCGCACCGGCGCCGACATGAACAGCCCCGGCTCGCCCGTGGTCTGGCCCACGCCGTAGAACAGGCCGTGGCGCCCTGCCCGCGCGTCGAGAAAGTACGGCCGGTTGGCGTACGACTCGCCGACAAAGCTCTGCGGCGTGGCCCAGTTGCTCGCGGCCAGCGTGAGGCCTTGCGGGTCGGTGAGGTACAGCGCGTCGGAGCCCGCGAGGCGGTTCACCTCCTCGATGTAGTGGTTGGCGCGCTGCCGCGTGGCGGGGTCTTGCGGGCGGGCCAGCACGGCGAGCACGTCGGGGTGCATGCCGGCGGTGAACGGCAGGTAGCCGTACTTGCCGGCGGCATCGCGCAGGCCGAGCACGTGCACTTCCATGGCGCGGCGGATCGAGTCGGCCTGGAAATTCGCCTCGCGCCGCGCGGCCCACTGGCCGGCCACGGCGATCAGCAGCAGCGCCAGTGCAAGGACAGCCGCCCAGGCCACCAGCGCGCGGCGGCGGGAGCGCGTCGGCGATGGGGAAGCAGGAGCAGGAAGAGACGGTTCGGGCGTGAGGGGCGGCATGGGAGGCGGGTCCGCAGGTCCGGCCGGCGCGGCGTGCGGAATTTTGCCTTGATCCACGGAAGCGGGCCGCGAAGGCCCGATCGGACGCTAAGAATGCGACGCCGATCCGTCCGCCGGATGCCGCGAGGCGTAGCCTGTCATTTGCGCCAACTGCTTTTGGCGCTCGGCAATCGCGAGCTCTTTGGCGCGCGATCCATAGCGACCGACCGAAAAGGCCTTGCTGATTCCCTTGTCCGGACTCACCCGGGTCGACGCGATCCACATCGGATTCTTTCCGCCAGGCTCCTGGCGGAAATACACCCCGGCAATGCCGCTCTTGTTGTCGCTGCGCACACGCTGGGCGATCTCGCGCTTCAGAACCGGCAGGTGCTCGCGCACGAGTTCATCCCGGTAGGCCTGGGCCTGCTTCAATGCCCCGCCGCGACCGCCGTGGGTGTTGAAGTAGAAGGCCTTGACCATGCGGACCTTGTTGCGTCGGATGTCGACGCTCCAATAGTCGCTGTAGCCATAGATCCCATACATGGGCTTCGAGTTGGGAATGCCTCTTGGCATGGATGCTCCGCGAACGATGCGTGTGGCGATCTGTCTGTCTCTGCGCGCCGCACTACATCGCCATGTTGATCCGGGCGTTGCGCAGCCGCAGGGACTGGAAACGGCTGCCTTCCCACTTGACCTGCTCGCCGCGCAGGTCGTCGCCTGTGACTTCGCTGCCGGTGCAGTCGAGCAACTTCACGTCTGTCCACGCACTGTGATCGAGGACGACGTCGCTCCATCGGCAGGCCTCGAAGGTGCAGCCGGTCAGCGTGCCGCGCGTGAACTGAATCCGACTGAAGCTGCACCGCATGAACGTGCATCCGGTCATCGTGATGCCGTCAAGATCGCAGTCAGTGAAAGAGGCGCCCGTGAACTGGCAGGCGCTCCACTGCGCCTGCTGAAACGTCGTGGCAGCGAAACTGCTGCCGCTGAACGTGCAGGCGCTGAACTGCGCGAGGTTCAGGTCCAGGCCCGCATAGGCGGAGCTGTCCGCCTGCCCCGCGAGTCCGGCCGGTGCACCGCCGGCACCCTTTCGCCAGCGGTCGTGATCGAGAATGATGACCTGCGAACTCATGACGGGCGTGGCACGTCGTGGTCCACCAGCTTCCACACCGTGGCGCTGCGGTAGGTCGGTGTCTCACCCTTGATCCTTTGCCAGAGGCTCGGTGCGCCCACCCGAACGATGGCGGGCATCTTCTCGCCAGCCCGGAACAGCTGCCTGCGCCCGCCACGGATGTCGCCTTCGTCGACGCACTCCCACATGCCGGTTTGCGGGCAGGCACGGCCTGTGGCGGCGAGTTCGCCCAGGGGGAGCAGCGAGCCGGCGTCGCTGGTTTTCTTTGGCGCCGCGCCGCCAACGGGCCGCACGCGGATGGAACTGGTGAGCTTGTCCCACAGCGCCACAGCTTCGTCGTCCTCCAGGCTGGGCTTCTGGCCTGCGGCGGCGTTGCCCTTGACGCCTGTGTCCATGTTCACGTCAAGCATGGGCTTGAGGGCGTCGTCGGGTTCGCCCTGACTCTCGAACAGGAACTGGTGATTTTCCGAAGCGCCCTCCTGCGCGGGCTTGCGCGCCAGCACCTCGTAGCCCTTCCACCCCTCGATCTGCCGCTCTCCGCGACGGAAAAACTTGATGCGCGAATACCAATCGCCCATGCCCGTCTTCTGGGCGTTCGCCTCGGCCTTTTTCAGGCGACGCTCTACTCCGTGAGCGTCGTCGATTCGGGGCGTCTTGGTCACTTCGATGGACAGGTGCACGTCAGGGAACTCCTTGAAGCGCACGCCCAACGGAATTTTCTCGTGCGAAAGCCCGGGTGCATCGGCGATGAAGCCACCGTCGATGCACACACCGGGTTCGGTGGGAACTTCGTCGTTGGGGCGGGCGCGAAGCAGGCCCGCCGTGGCATCAAGGCCCGCGAGCTTTTTGGGAAGCGTCCAGTCGCTTCCCGGTTCGTTCGGCTCGACCCCTGCGGACGTTGACTGGACAAACAAATCGGCACCGACTTTGACAAAAGATGTGATCTGGTAAATGTTGGCGAGCATGCTCCCGTCTTGGTAGCCGATCACAATTTTTTGCCCGGGTACCGCACCGTCGATCGTCTCTTTGTAGTTCGTCACACCGTCACTGCTTGGAAACTGAAACGTGCTTCGAAACTTCGCCTCTTCCTTCGCCACCCACTGAGCCAAATTCTCTCCGGCACCTTCGAGTCGCTCTGTATTGAATGGGGTCTGCGCGCGCGCATAGACGATGGTGGCGCTATCGGGCACCTCCACCTGGAATCTGCCGAAGCAGATCACCTTGGTCTTCTCGAACATGGGTTGCAGGCGAGGTGGGAGAGCGGTCATGTTGGGACTCTTGAAGGATTCTGGAAAACCATCGCAGGCGCTCAGGAGCAGCGCCGCTGCGATGAATGCGAGATATCCCGCATGAACTTTTTTCATCTTTCGACTCCGTTTCACCATGTCATCGTCTGTGCGATGCGCACCAGGCTGTAGAGCGTGGAATGCAAGGCGCCCTTGTCCTTGTAGCTGTCCTGGTGCTCATAGCCTGTCTGGCGGAAGATGCCCTTGAACACGCCGCTGCGCAGTTGATGGTCGGCCGAGTGCGCGGGCACCGTCTGATCACCCGGATCGGCTGCGGGTTGAAGCTGGACGGGCACGATCTCGGCCAGCTTGTGGCCGATTCGCGTGCTGGCGCCTTCTGCCTTCATGCCCAACTGTCCCTGCTCGCTGTCGAAGTCGATGCGCAACGCAGAAACATTCGGCACGGTCGATCGCACGTCCACCTGCCAGACCACGTGGTTCCATGCCCGGTTCTTGTTGTCCGCGCCGTAGTGCGCATAGCTCTGCGGGTGGTAGGTGTCGGCAATCTTGTTGTGGAAGTTCTTCGCCGCATCGAGATAGCGATGCGTGCGCGTAACGCCCGCGTGCTCGTCACGGGCCGGGTTCAACCACTGCTCCCGCAAGAGACCGTACCACTCGGTGCGCAGCTTGTAGATTTCTTCGTAGGGGTCGCCGTTCCGAGGCAGATCGATGTCCGGCTGGTTCTTGCAGCGGACGTGCAGCCACTGGTTGCCATAGGCCCGGCTGGGAAGCAGTTCCAGTCCGCCCGGCGCATTGCCAAGCACAACCGTCACTTCGGAGCCTTCGTTGCCCAGTACCTTCGCCGCGACGTTAAACGGCCCATCCTCGAAACCGCAGCGCATGCGTTTGTAGGCCGCGCCAGCACCGATGGCAGGCATCACGCCATGCACGATGCCGAGCACACTGCTTTGCAACTTTCCGATCTCGGGATGAATCACCGCACGCGCCACCAGCCCGCCCATGCTGTGCGTGACCAGGATGACCTGCTTGCATTCGAATCCCCACTCCTTGTTGTACTTCTCGATCAACGACGAGATTCGAGCGGCGGTCAGTTCGCCGGACTTCCTGCTCGACTGCAGCCAGTTGTATCCCATGGCATGCACAGGGAACCAGCAACCTTTGACGGCCTGCTTCAGGTCATCCTCCGTGAGCGGCTGGAGGACAGGCTCCGGGTTCGCTTCCCATTTGGAAGGAGCCACGCCCACGAGATTGTCTTTCCACCATGGGTCGAGCTTGCCTTCGGAATAGGCCGAGTTCAGCCGTTCCTCGCACATTTCCAGGAGCTCCTTGTAGCTGTCGAAGTAGATCTCGCCCCAGCCTCGTTCACGCGCTTTTTGCTCCTTGGACTTGCGAGGCTTGGCCGTGGGCGGATCGTCCATGAGCAAGGGCGTGTCCAGCCCCACCTTCAGCTTGAACCGGACCTTGGCGTTGTCGTGGCGCGTGTCGGCCGTTTCCTTAGGGTCGCCCGTGGGGTTGGTCTGCGGGTCATAGGTGTCGACTTCCGTTTCCAGCGGGTCGAGCTGAAGCTGCCGGACTTTCGGCTCGGCATTGATCAACGCAGTGGCTTCACCCATTCTTTCGGGCCGCCAGGAAATGTTGTTGCTCTTTCCCATCGCCTCTTGTCGGGTTTTGCTCATGCGCAGATGGGTGCCCATGATTCCCGGCAGGAAGACGATGGGTATCACCCGCCGGGGCGGGACCGCCATGATCTGCGGGCTCTTGTCCGCCTTGGGCGTGAGATAGCCTTCAGTCTCACGACCTTGCATCGATTGAGGACGGATAGGGAGTTGGTAGCCAGTTGCCATTCGCGTGGTTGCCTTGGAAAAAGAGTTCAGTCCTTGAGCGCCTGGATCGTGTAGCGCGCAAACGCAATCTCCGATTGCAGGCTCTGGGTGTTTCCTTGTTCGTCGCTTCGGCCCTCGAGCACCGTGCCGTCCTCGATCTCGATGCGATAACGCTGGCTCGCCAGGAGCTCACCCGTGTTGGCGTCGGTGAGCACCACGCGCTGATCGTGGGAGGCGCTGCCGAACGACTCCGGCCCCCGAGGACTCCCACCTCCCGCCCCACCCACACTGAAGTCCGGCGACATGATGTGATGCAGGCTCTGGCTTTGCTCCACGATGCGACCGCTGCCGTAGTCGACCTGCACGCCTTGCGCGATGAAGCTGAACTTCGGCGATTCCATGATGAAGTTCTCGCCCGCAATGAGCCGGATGTTCCTGCCGGCGATGATGCAGATGTCGTCCTTGTGCGCCTCCATCCGAAGGTCGCCTTCGGCCGTGACGAGCGTCATGCCCTTGCGTGCGAAGGCGCTGAACAGATCGGCCGCGCGCAGCAGCAGCTTGCGGCCCGCGCTGACCTGCGTGTTGCCCGCGCTCACCGCGTCGATGTGGTTCTGCGCGCCCAACACCAGGCTGTCCTGGCTCGCGATGGCGATGCCGGCCGGCGCGTCGATGGCCACCATCGGTGCGCCGCCGTCGGCCCCCTCCTCGTTGACGTTGGTGCCGCCGTCCCAGTGCTTCAGCTGGGTCACGATCTTCTCGATGCGTGCCGAGTCGGTATCTTCGGCGCGGTGCGTGTGCGAGGCCTCGCCCAAGGTCTTGACGATGCCTTGCAACTGCTCGGCCAGACCGAGCAGGGCCCGGCGCTCCATCATGTCGCTGCCTGCTCGCGCTTGCGGCTGCGCGGTGATGTACACGCCCTTGCCCCCGCGCACCGCCACCTGCGCGTCGCTGCGCGCCTCCAGCCCCTCGCCGCGCGGCGCGCCTTCGCCCTCGGTGCGCGGCTGCGTCAGCCAGCCGCCGTTGATCTGCGTCGCCGCATACGAGGTGCTCCACTGGATGCTGATCTGCCCCGGCGTGTCGTCATACCGCAGCTGGTTGAAGCCGCTGCCGCGAATCTCCTGGGTCTTGATGCCCGAGACGTACCGGTTGCCCGGCAATGCGCCCACATCGCTCCACGCCGCCGGGTTCTGGTGGCCGTTGTGGACCACGCCCACGATGATCGGGCGGTCGGGGTCGCCGCCGAGGAAGTCGACGTAGACCTCCATGCCGACACGAGGAATGAAGTCCGCACCGAAGCGGTTGCCTGCCAACGCGGTGATGTAGCGAATCCAGGCGCTGTCGCGCTCCGAACCGCTGACGCCCGCGCCTTGTGCGTGTTCGTGGTCCTCGCGTTTGTAGGTCTGGAACTGGACCTTGACGCGGCCAAGCTTGTCCGTGTGCACCTCTTCGCCCTGCGGACCGACGACAAGGGCGGTGACGGGGTGCACCTTCGGCAGGTCATGCAACGGCTCCCACACGGGCACGATAGGCGTGTCGCGCCGCACGGCACTGAATTCGTTGCGGTAGCGCTTGTCATCCTCGAGCGTGTGATCGCCACCGATCAGCAGATGCACCCTGGCATCGAGTTCCTTGGGCAGGTTGTTCTCGGCCCAGTGGTGGACGGCGAGCACGATGAATTCCCGCTCGCTCGCCGGCGCTGCATCGATCCGGGCATGGCCGGTGATGCGGATGTACTCGCCCACTGACAGGTCGCGCATGCCGCTCTCGCCGTGCAGGCCTTTGGCGTTCATCTCGTGGCGGTCCATGCGCAGGCCGGTGCGGCGTTCGTGGTCCGCCCAGCTGTCGCCCGCGTGCGGCATCTCGATCTGCGAGTCTGAAAGGAACGCGGCCAGCGGGCCGCCGATGTCGCCCTGGTCCAGGCCACCTTCGTTCGCGGCCTGATCGATGCGGTTGGTCTTGTAGTCCCAGGTCTTGCGCTCCACCGTGCCCGACACGAGGTCTCGGGCATGGACGATGCGCGTGATGGCGTCGCGCTGCTCGGTGGCGTCGTCCCGATGAAAGCGCACCGCGCCGCCCGTGTAGGGCGCGAGGTTCATGGCCTCGTCGAAGAGCACCATCTCGTGCACGGGCGTGTCGCCGCCGTCTTCTTTCTCTGCACCGGGGCGGAAGAACCACGAGATGCCCGAGCGCTTGAGCAGGCGCCGCACGAAGGCGGCATCGGATTCGTTGAACTGGTGCGTGAACTCGCGCGCGGGGTATCTGTCGCCGTGTGCAACGTTCACGCTGAAATCGAAGGCTGCGGCCAGGGCCGGGCTGCGCTGGCGCCACTCGGTCAGGAGGGTTTCGACAATGGCCACGTCGCTGCGGTGCATGAACACGCGGCTGTTGATGCGCCGCTCCAGAATGCTCAGCGCATCGCGCGCTTCCAGCTCGTACACGGTCAGGCTGCCGTCGGACTGGCCGGC
Organism: Variovorax sp. 54; assembly: GCF_002754375.1. Lineage (NCBI taxonomy): Bacteria > Pseudomonadati > Pseudomonadota > Betaproteobacteria > Burkholderiales > Comamonadaceae > Variovorax > Variovorax sp. 54. The sequence continues at coordinate 4,721,284 of NZ_PEFF01000001.1, read as the reverse complement.
CTTGGCGCCCGTGACCACCGCGCAGATGCGTCGGATGCGCCCCGTGTCCGTGACGATCTGGACTTCGACCGGCTGGCCGATGAAGGTCTTGAGAGGAAGGTCGGCGCGCGTGCCCAGGCAGATCAGGCGAGCGGCGATGCCGTCGTTCAGCGCTTCCCGGATATCGATGCGCTGAAGCATGAGGCCGGCGCCGGCTGCGTTGGCACGCCCGAGGCGCATGCGCAGCGCGCGGCGAGAGGGCGACAAGATTTCGGCGAGCAAGCGCGCGCCGCCGTGAACGGACATTGGAGACTCCCTGAAGCTCTTGTTGCCTCGCGTTGCGCGAGGTGGCGTTCAGTCGATTGTTCGAGTCTCGACGGGTGCGTGAAAGCGCCCGAAAGTAGCAGACTCGGCTCAGGCTCAGTCATTGCGTGAACAAGTCCACGCCGGCTTGTTCAGTTGGTCAGCAGAACATCACGCCTGTGAATTTCAGTACGCATTTAGGCGTGCGTGGTGACGTGCAAACACCACGAAACCCCCACCGCCGGCAACCGCCTCGCGAAATACCCTTGCGCGCTACACCGCCGGCCGCAGCAACCAGCGCACTTCCTGCGTCTGCTCGCTCTCCGGGTAGCGGGCCTCGAGCGTCGTGAGGATCGGCTGCGCCATGTCCGTGCGGCCCAGCCCCTGCACCAGCGCGCGGGCCGCCAGCTCGTAGGCCTGTGGGATCGCCGCGTGGCCGCGGAAGCGCTTGTCGAAGCCCGACAGCAGCGCCAGCGTGCCGTGGGCGTCGCCGCCACGCCATTCGGCGCGGGCCATGGCGATGACCATGACGGGGTCGTCGAGCACGAACGTCTTGTCGATCGCGCGGCAGGCCTTGAAGACCTTCAGCGCGTCCGACGTGAGGTCGCGCCGCATCAGCAGCGGAATGAAGCGGCGCGCGTGGTCGAACAGCGTGTCCTTCTTGTCGGGCATGAGCGCCAGCACGCGGTGGTAGCGGCGCTGCGCGGCCAGGTCGTCGGCGTCGGCGGTGCGCTGCGCCTCGTAGGCAATGCCCAATGCGGCGGCCAAGTCGCCGTCGGTGATGCACTGCGCCACCTCGGCGTCGGTGCGCTGCGCGGCGATCTGCGCGGGCGTGCGGCGGTCGGCCGGCGCGCCCTCGTCGGCGCCCGCGCCGGGCACGAGGTCGATGCCGAAGGCGTCGTGGTGCTGGTACATCACGTAACCCAGCAGGCTCGCCATTACCCAGCCGAAGTAGATGAACGCAAAGTTGACGATCGGCAGCACGATGCGCCCGTCGAACACCGGCAGCACCATCGAGATCGCCACCTGCGCGCCCGTGCTCAGCAGGAACAGGAAGAAGCACAGCAGCGCGTAAGGCCAGCCGATGGTGCGCATCGCGTCCATCACATGCGCGGGGTTCATCGCCTGGAAGAAGCTGCCCGACTGCACCAGCACGATCACCGCCGCCGGGAAGGTGAAGGACATGATGAACAGCCCCACCGTGCCCAGCACCGGCTCGTACCAGGCGAGCCAGCCGATGAGCATCGTCTGCACCAGCGAGATGGCGAAGAGCTTCCACGGCAGGTAGGTCCACTCGTCGCTCGACTCACGCCCGAAGTCGGCCGAGTCGCGGATGCCGCGTGCGCCCAGCGCAATGACCTTGAAGCCGTAGCGGCTGGCCGCCAGGATGATGCCAACCTCGATGACGATGAAGGCCAGCGCGTCGGGCAGGAAGAACACGGCCTCGAACAGCAGGCTGCAGAACGACAGCACCAGGCCGTAGGCCAGCGGCCGCAGCTGGAACGGAAAGGCGAAGAAGCTGTTGAGGCGGTGCCAGAACGGCGGGGGCGGCGGCAGGGAGTCGCGGTCGATCATGGCGGGGCCTGTTCTGCGGCTGCGGCGGCTACTTGCGGAAGAAATCGCTCTGGCTCATCGCGCCTGCGCCGCCCAGGCGCACCACGGTGACGCCGTTGGAATGCACGAGGCGCATCTGGCCGAGTTCGCGCTCCAGGCGCTGGGTGAAATTGCTCTTGTACTGCAGCACCGACTCGCCCATCTTCAGCACGCTGGTGCCCGAGACGGTGGCGCTCTTGCGGTCGGTGGCCACCTCGATGTTGTCGATGTGGTAGTCGTACTCGATGGTGAGGATGCCGCCCATGCGGTCGCCGACGGTGCGAAACAGCTCGAGGTTCGTCTTCATCGTCTCGCAGGCTTCGTCGCGGGTCTGGCTGCTCTCGACGGTGCGGCCCATCGCCGTGACCTTGCCCTCGATGACGGCCTTGCGGCTCAGCCGCTTGCACAGCGCGTCGGCGTCGCGCGCGTACACGTCGTGGGCTTCCTTCTGGTAGTAGTCGCGCACCATCGCCTCGTCGAGCTTGCGGCCGCCGACAAAGAAGAACCACGCGCCCACGCAGAGCGCGATCACGATCGCAATTTGCTTCATTCCCGCCCCCGCGCGCACGCGGTCCCGCTCCGTTTTGCGGCGCAGTATACGTTGCCGAATGTTTCCAAACGGCGGCGGGACGGGGGCTCTTACCGCTTCAGCTTGCGCGGTAGAAGATGTAGTCGGCCTGGTACTTCACGACCTGTTTCTGGCCCATGTTCGTGGCGCCACAGGCGGCGGCCGGGGCCACGCCGCCCTGCGTGGCGACGCGCTGGATGTAGCTCACGCCCTGCATGGCGCCCATGCCGGTGGCGGGGTTGGCCTTCACCAGCTGGTGGGGGATGTTGCCGGTGCCGTTCGGCGCCACCGCCACCTGCGTGGCCGTGACCTTCGAGCCGTCGGCGTTCTCCCAGGTGGCGGGCGGGCCGTAGTACGTGCCGACCTGCTTGCCGGCGCGGTCCATCAGTTTGGCGTCGGGGCCGACGAAGACCCACTCGTGCTCGCCCGGCGTGTTGGCCTTGGCGCGGCATTCGTAGGTGATGTCGCCCGCGCCCACGGTTTCCATGGCCACGCGATGGCCGGCGGGCACCTTCACGGCGTCGGGCAGGCTGGCCTGCGAAAACATCGGCATGGGCTTGGCGCCCATGCCGGAACAGGCGGCCAGGCCAAGCGCCGCTGCGGTGGAAGCCAGGACGGTCAGGGTGCGGATGTGCATGGTCGTTTCCTCGGTATCTGATGGGTGGTGAAAAAGAAAGAGCCGCCGTCTGGAGTTGTGCATGTCGACGCCCCCTGCCTCGTGTACGCAGCCCGACGCCCGTTGGATTCAGACCGGTCGCGCTGAATCCGCCGACGCCGCCGGGCCGTACCTTGGGCATGCGCACCGATGCCCCACAATCCGCGGATGACCGCACCCAGCCCCGACGCCGAACTGATGGCGCTGATCGACCGGATCGGCCATCGCGACGAAGCCGCCCTGCGACAGCTGTACGACCGCACCTCGCCCCGCCTCATGGGCCTGGCGATGCGCGTGGTGCGCCAGCGCGAATGGGCCGAAGACGTGTTGCAGGAGTCCTTCCTCACCGTCTGGCGCGTGGCCGGCGACTACCGCGCCTCGCTGAGTCCGCCGCTGGCCTGGCTGGGGCTCATCGTGCGCAGCCGCTCGCTCGACCTGCTGCGCCGCCGCACCGCCGACCGCGCCCAGCTCACGCAGGAATTCGACGAGCTGATGGCCGACACCTTCGAATCCGACACGCCCAACCCGGCCGACATGGCCGATGCGAGCGAGCAGGCCTGGGCGCTGCACCAGTGCCTGAGCCAGCTCGAGGGCCGCCAGCGCGAGGTGGTCAGCCTGGCCTACCTGCGCGAGATGAGCCACAGCGAGCTGGCCGAACAGCTCAAGCTGCCACTGGGCACCGTGAAGACCTGGATCCGGCGCGGGCTCGACAAGCTGCGCACCTGCATGGGCCGTTTCGCCTGACCCCGAGGACCGCCCCATGAACCTCCTTGCCCATCCCGAACTTCTCGAGCTGCTGGCCGCCAGCCATGCGCTCGGCACGCTGCGCGGCGGCGCCCGCCGCCGCTTCGAAACCCTGGCGCGCGACCAGGCGCCCGTGCGCGCCGCCGCGCTGGTCTGGCAGGGCCGGTTGGCCGGCATGACCGAGCTGCAGCAGCCGGTCACGCCCGACCCGGCCGTCTGGACCCGCATCCGCAACCTGATCGACGCCGAGCAGGCGCAGCACGCCCTCGAACGGCAGCGCGCCGCCGCCACGCCCCTCACCACGCCCACGGCCCCATCGACCGGTGGCTGGCTGCGCAGCCTCGCGCTGTGGCGCGGCGCCGCCGCGGCCGGCGCGCTCGTGGCCGTGCTGGCCGTGGGCGTGGGCCTGAACCTGCGCGAGCAACTGATCAACGCGCCCGCCGTGCAGTACGTGGCCGTGCTGTCCGACGACAAGGCCGCCGCCTCCATGCTCGTGACCTTCGACCCGAAGAAGAAGCAACTCGTGCTGCAGCGCGTGGGCAACTTCCGCGAAGGCACCGACAAGTCGCTGCAGCTGTGGGCCCTGCCGCCCGGCGGCGCGCCGCGCTCGCTCGGCGTGCTGGACAATGCACCGGCGCTGCGGCTGGCCGCCTCGGAATCCGATGTGCGCGTGCCGGCGCTGGCGATCAGCCTGGAGCCCAAGGGCGGCGTCCCGAGCGCGGGCGGCCCGACGGGGCCGGTGCTGTTCCATGGCCCGCTGATCGAAAAAACGCTCTGATCCTGTCCTGAATTTCCTGTCTGCTGTCCGTTCGATGCCCTCGATGAAACCCGTCCGCGCGGCGGCGCTGCTGCTCGCAGCCGCCCTCGCCTTCACCGCCCAGGCCCAGGCTCAAACCGCGGCCGCCGCCTTCCCCTACGAAGCCGACGGTTCGACGGCCGCCGACACCGCCCCCGCGTACCTCGCCGCCAAGGCCCGCTGGCACAACGAACTGGCCGCCTTCGCGCGCGCCGACCAGGAGCGCTTTCCGCAACCCGGCGGCGTGGTGTTCGTCGGCAGCTCGACCGTGCGCATGTGGACCCGCCTCTCGCAGGACTTTTCCCGCGTGCCGGGCGGCATCGTCAACCGCGGCTTCGGCGGCTCGACGCTGGCCGACTGCGCCCTGTTCGCGCGCGACCTCGTGGTGCGCTACAAGCCCCGGCAGGTGGTGCTCTATGCGGGCGACAACGACCTGGCCGAAGGCCGCACGCCGCTGCAGGTGCTCGACAGCTTCGCGCGCTTTGCCAACGCGGTGCGCGCCGAGCTGCCCGACGTGCGCATCAGCTTCATCTCGGTCAAGCCCAGCCCGTCGCGCGAGCAGCTCATGCCGCAGATCCGCGAGACCAACCACGTGATCTCGGCCTACCTGAACCTGCTGCCCAACAGCGAGTACATCGACATCCACACGCCGATGCTCGGCGCCGACGGCCGCCCGCGCCCCGAGCTGTTCCGCGGCGACCGGCTGCACCTGACGGACGAGGGCTACCGGCTGTGGCAGTCGGTGGTGGCGCCGCATCTTCCGATGCCGCCTTCGGTGCCGACCTCGCCTTCGAACGCGCCCTGATCAGGGCGGCGGCAGCAGGTCCTGGTATTCGGGGAGCGTGAGCAGCTCCAGGTCGGGGAACTTGCGCACCGCCTCTTTGATGTTCTTCAGCGTCTGCACCATGCGCGCACGCACCGTCTTGCGCACCCAGGCCTGGTCGTCGGGCGACAGGCTGCCCAGGTAGTAGGCGCCCGCCACGCAGCCACCCAGGAAGTTCTCGGCCTTCGCCTTGCCTTCGTTGAGCCGCTTCGCGTGGACCTGGGCGATCACCTGCGCCAGGTCTGCGCCCGGTGCGGCCTTGCGCGCCGTGTTCAATTCGCTCATCACGGGACCATCGCTGTCGAACGATGCGGGGTGGCAGTAAACCCACGACAGGAACATCCGGTCGGCTGCCGATTGGCGGTCTGTCCCGTCGAAGCCGATACGCCCGCTCAGTTGTTTCGCCGCTGCGGCGTCGCCATTGTCAGCAGCCAGCCAGCGCCACTGCAGGCTCTCGCTTCGACCCGCACCGCGCCCGAGGAAGACCGCGAGGGATTCATAAGCGGGCGTATAGCCTTCTGCCGCCGCCGAGCGAAGGTCTTCCATCGCGCGGGCGCGGGTCGCCGCATCGACCTCCACGCCCATCATGAGCGCCGAGCCGCGGAACACACGGCCGAACGGGGTGCCGCTGTCGGCGAGTGCGATTTCGCAGGTCGACGGGTTCGCCACGGCATAGCAATCCAGCCGCCGCAGCACCTCCTGCTGCGCCGCCTCAGGCAGCGCCGAGTGCGCCACGGCGCCCCACGTCAGCACGCAGGCCAACAGTGCACGTTTCCAAACAACGGAATCGATCATCGCCCTCTCCCTCTTCTCAAAAAAATCGAGTGGCGCCTCAGCCACAACCTACGCCGGCGCAGGCTCCGAAGGCACATCGTCCGCCGGCGGCGGCACGTCGGCGCCGCGCGTGCGGCGCGCCACGAAGTACATCCCCGCGAACACTGCCGCCAGCAGCAGGCCGTCGCCCCACCAGGGCCGCGCCATCTGGTTGTCGCCGTAGAAGGCCAGCACCAGCAGCACCGCCACGAGGTGCGCGCAGAACACCGGCAGTGAGGCCGAGCCCATGGCTTCGAGCCAGTGCAGGCGCGGAATCTTGCGCATGAGCCACGGCCCGAAGCGCACCGCCAAAATGCCCAGCGCCACCAGGTTCACGATCCGCAGCGGGCCGAGCTGCCACTTGTCGAACAGCAGGTTCATTTCCACATCGCCACCGTACGGCGCCTGGCCGTTGATGCCCGTGTGGCGCCAGTAGAAGCCGTAGAGCGCAATGCCCGCCGCCAGCACCAGCAGCCAGGCCGGAAAGCGCAGCGGCCGGGCCTCGGGCGCATTGCGGCTGGCACCCAGGCACAGGCCGGCAAACCACAGGAACTGCCAGGCGTAGGTGTTGAAGGCGCCCATCTCGTGGAACGGCACCGGCATGCCGAGGTAGCGCACGGCCAGCCCGTAGACCCATTCGCTGAGCCCGAACTGCGCCATCGCCCAGACCGTGGCGCTGGCCACCATCACGAGCGTCCAGCCGTGGCGCATGGCAAAAGCCAGCACCCAAGGGCTCATGAGCATGAAGAAGATGTACATCGGCAGGATGTCCAGCAGCGGCGGCTCGTAGATCAGCAGCAGCCCGAACAGGAAGCCGTCGCGCGGCTCCGCCAGGTAGTACGACACGAGGTTCTTCACCGCCGGCTGGTCGATGTGCACGCCGAGCGCCGCAATCACCGTGAACAGGAAGAGCAGGATCGCCGCCTGGCACAGGTAGACCTTGAGCACGCGCCGCCAGAAGGCCTGGCGCATCGAGTCGACCCCGCGCACGTGGCCGATGCGGCTGTAGACCAGCCCCGCCACGAAGGCCGACAGCAAGACGAAGCCCTCGGCGGCCGACACGAAGCCAAAAGGTTGACCCAGCGGATCGGTCAGCCGCGTGGGCAGGTGGGTGACGGTCATCAGCACGAGCATCAGCCCGCGCAAGGCGTCTATTTCCCAGTAGCGTTTCATTCGGTCGGCGGCGAGGTCTTGGTGGCGGTCTGCGCAGCGCACGCACGACGTCAGCGATTGTAAGAAGACCGGCGTACGTCAACAGAACGCGCACTCAAAACACGGGCGGCCTATGACGCTTGGCACTCCCGAAGCGCCATGCAAATCGGCTACGCTGCGCGCTGCCTCAAGGTGGAGAATTCCGTGAACCGTTTCATTCCGACATTGCTACTGGCCGCCGGCACGCTCGCGGCGGGCCCGGGCCATGCACTTCAGATCACCAGCCTGACCCCGCAGGGCGAAGTGGCGCGCGTGCGCCAGGTCGTCGCCAAATTCGATCAGGCCGCGATCAACTTCGGCGACCCCAAGGCGCCCGCCCCGCTCACCGTGAGCTGCTCCGACGCGCAGGCCGGC